>CAYPEU010000021.1:10969-34005 GCA_964409855.1 uncultured Desulfocapsa sp. | reverse complement strand
CATGCTCGCTCAGAACCAGCCATTCAGCTTCCAGCTCTTTCAGGTTTGTCAAGATTTCCTGTCGTTGCCTCAAAAGCTTTTCTTTTAATCGTTGCACATTGAGTTCAGTCATCCCCACCCCTTTTTGATTGGTTACCTGTTGCCAGCATAAGGTCACCCAGTTCGATATACCGATTCCGAATGTCTGGTCGGTCTTAGGCGAAAAATTATCCCCGCTATAGTCCTTCCAGAGTCTGGCCCTGAGCCGCTAAGCCTGGCAAGCAGAGAAAGTTCCTCGGCAAGCAGCTCAACCAGATCATCCACCACCAGGGTGCCTTCAAGATCTCCTCCTTTATTCACCTCCTAAATGCAGTGGATCCCCTTATACTTAATGAGAACTTCTCTTGTACTGAATTCCCCGACAGTCAAACGTCCACCTTCTTCATCGTCAATCGGCCAGATTATACTAATAATATAGGCACGTTCAGGTGATTCGAATAGGGAAGAAATATCTTTCTGATACCTTGACATTTGCATACCCAGCAGATGAAACTGGCGGCATGAGAATCAGCAGAGGATCCACTCAAAAAACATCGGCTACTGTTCAAATGAAGCAAGCCACCTCTGTTCCACCAAATGTGTCATCATTTTTTATGAGTTGTATGATAGAGGGAGGTTCTTACACAATCCCAAGTTTTTTCAGAAAAAAAGAAAGATCCCTTTGGTCCAAACGAGTGAGGCCTGCTTTTTCCGCCATGGACAAGGCTGTCTCATACTCCTCTCTGGTCAATGTTCTGTTCAGATTCTCAAACTGATAAGCCTTGCCGCAGGGATGATACTGATCCATAATATTTATATAACTGTCCGGTGAAATTTCCGTGGCAATGAAATTAAAAATCTGTTCACTTTCTTCAAGGCAGCCGGGCATGACAAGATGTCTGATCAACAATCCTTTGACGGCGATTCCAGCGCTGTCGATCACCAGGTCGCCGACCTGTCTATACATCTCTTTAAGTGCTGCCCTGGCAATCTCAGGGTAGTCTTGTGCATGCATGTATCGTTTGGCACTGTCAGGGTCCCAGAACTTGAAATCCGGCATATAGATATCGACAATGCCCTCTAAAAGTTCAAGGGTCTGCACACTGTCATAGCCACTGGTGTTATAGACCAGCGGTAGGCAAAGCCCCTCTTCTACGGCAAATGGAAGGGCCTCCAGGATCTGAGGGACCACGTGGCTGGGTGTGACAAAATTAATATTATGACAACCCTGTTCCTGAAGGTCCACCATGACCTGAGCAAGCTGTTCAGGGCTGAATTCAACCCCTTCCTCCTGGTCAGGGCAGTGACTGATTTGATAATTCTGGCAAAACACGCAGAGAAGATTGCAGTGGCTAAAAAAGATAGTCCCAGAGCCCCCGGTTCCCACCAAAGGTGACTCTTCTCCAAAATGAGGACCGTAACTGGCCACCATGGCCCTGTCGCCTGTACCACAGACACCTCTCTTACCTCGTATGGCCCTTCCATCGCTCACCACCCGGTGTTGCAATGTTTTACGATCCACCCCGCACCTGCGCGGACACAATTGGCAGGGCGATAAGAGCTCTCTTGCATTCGTGATCCTTGCCTGCAATTCTCCGCTCTGATGAAGAGCTATATATGAAGCTTTCATGGAGTATTCCGGTCCAAAAATTGTTGCTGGGAAAAAGTTGTATTCCGTAGCTATTTTTAGTTTCTTGCGTGTCGCTGAATAATCACAAAACAGAGAACAATGCCATCCGGATATGGCTCTTCTTACAACGGGGGCATCGACCCGGTCGGCTTAGACGGGTACGCTCTTTGAAAAGGTAGCCGCAGCTGAGGCAGGAGAATGGTTTGACTTGCAGTTTCCTGCCCCGGCTTCCAAGAGTGCGGCGAATATGTTCCAGATGGAAAACCACATCCTTTTCAGAGATCCCCAGGGCCTGGGAGATCTCCATGGAGGTCAGTTCTTCCTCAGTCAACAGATCAACCATCGCCTGCCGGTCGCTCTGTATTGCCTCCCTCAGGGAACGATCACCTTCGAATCTCTGCATAGTATTACTAGTAAATCTCTCCTCTCCAAGAGTCAAGATATCACCTATGAACCATGAGTTAATCAGATTTTACAGAAAAACAGCCCATCATTTTTTTGACTTTTAACATACCACGATGTATGGCTTTGTTCTTGTGGTGCTTAAGGAACAGGGATGACTGAACCTGCTTACCGGATTAGGGATATTGCTATTATCTTTGGCTCAATAGCTATATCTATCGTAGCGCTCTGGCGGATTTCGGTTTCTGATTCAGAGAGGGAGTCAAGAGTGGAAAAACAGTTTTTTTCTGTCTTCTTTGCGCTGTTCATCACTGCGCCAATAACAGCGTATCATCTTTCGGCTCCTGCTGTCGTAGTGGAAATAGAAGGCACTGTTTTCACCGACCAGACCGCCAACAGGCCACATCCTGGCAATGTGATCACACCAGCCAGCAGGCCTGCCGGTAATGGGAATCACTTTAATACCTGCCTGCTGCAGCCGTTCCATGGCATTGTAAGCAACTGCCGGCAGTTTTCCGTCCAGGGTCAGGGTGTCATCAATATCAGTCAGCACATATCTGACCTGCTGCTTTTTCGTATGGGGAAAACTATGAAATGGTCTCATCATAAGCCTGGTTCAGTTATGCCTACTCTCTAGGGGCGATGGTTAGTAGGAACAGAAGCGTCTCTTTTGACGTTCCGGCTCTATTTTTCCCGAATAGTGACGGCTTTTTCAATTTTCGACAAGACCATTGTGACAGGAGTGGCAAAAAAAAATCTGGGCAATCCAAAATGGGCGTTCCTACTCCCCCTTAAACAGCTCCCTATATTCCCCATAGCCCTCCTCTTCCAGCTTGTCCTTAGCAATAAAGCGCAGGGAGGCGGAGTTGATGCAGTAACGCAGGCCGGTGGGGGCCGGGCCATCGTCAAAGACGTGGCCGAGGTGAGAGTCACCTTGGCTGGAGCGCACCTCGGTGCGCACCGTGAAGAAGCTGCGGTCCTTTTTCTCCGCAATATTCCCGGGCTCCAGCGGTCGAGTAAAACTGGGCCATCCCGTACCTGATTTAAACTTGTCCTTGGAACTGAAAAGGGGCTCGCCGGAGACGATATCAACATAGATCCCTTCGGCCTTGTTATCCCAGTACTCGTTACGGAAGGAGGGTTCGGTTCCGTCCTTCTGGGTCACTTTATACTGGAGATCGGTCAGGCGGGAGCGCAGTTCCTTGTCCGACGGTTTGCGATAGGTGCCCTGCTGCTGGGCCATCTTTTGCGGCCACACCTTTTCCACAAAATATTTTCTCCCTGACCCGGCCTTATAGGCAGAGTAGTGGGCAAAATTTTTCTTATAATAGTCCTGGTGGTATTCTTCAGCCGGGTAAAAGGGCTGGGCTGCCAGGATTTCTGTCTGGATGGGACCATCAAAGATGGCTGACTGCTGCAGGCTGTCCTTAGAGGCCTGTGCCACCTGCTTTTCCTCTTCATTCCGGTAGAAGATAGCAGTTTTATACTGGGAGCCACGGTCAGCAAACTGACCGCCTGCATCGGTGGGGTCTATCTGACGCCAGAAGACTTCCACCAGCTCTGCATAAGAGATCTTTGCCGGATCATAACGGACCTCTACGGCCTCATAATGTGCGGTGCGGCCAGTACTCACCTGGTTGTAGGTGGCGTTATCTTTTGAACCACCGCTATAACCGGCCTGGACATCGATCACCCCTGCAAGCTGTTCAAAGGGCGGCTCCATGCACCAGAAACACCCTCCGCCAAAAACCGCTGTTCGTTCCTCTGCCATGGCCACTCCTCCGTTTAAGGAAAAAATCAATATCCAGATGGTGAAACTTGCTGTTATCCTTTGTCGTTTGCCCATGCTGCACCTCCCATCAAACGAGAATCATTCCTAGCGAAAAATAATATGCATCATGGAGAAGGAAACAAGTGAAAAAAGGGATTTTCCCTCTTCCTTTTTTGGTTTCAAAATGGGATTCAAAGCGCTATAGTGCCAATATGAAAACTTCAAATGCATCCAAAAAGACCAAATTTATTTTCGTGACCGGCGGCGTGCTCTCCTCTCTTGGTAAGGGGCTGGCTGCTGCTGCCATTGGCGCCCTTCTTGAAAGCAGGGGCCTCACCGTCACCTTTCAGAAACTGGACCCCTACATCAACGTCGATCCGGGGACCATGAACCCCTTCCAGCACGGTGAAGTTTTTGTCACCGATGACGGGGCTGAGACGGATCTGGATATGGGTCACTACGAGCGCTACACCAACGCGGTCATGGCCCAGAAAAACAACTACACCTCAGGCAGGATCTACTACTCGGTCATCACCAAGGAACGACGGGGCGAGTATCTCGGTGGTACGGTGCAGGTGATCCCGCACATCACCGACGAGATCAAGGCGGCAGTGGTCCAGCTCGACAGCAGTGTGGATGTGGCCATCATCGAGATCGGCGGCACTGTCGGCGACATTGAGGGACTGCCCTTTATCGAGGCCATCCGCCAGTTGCGCGGGGATCTGGGCCGAGAAAACTCGCTCTATATCCACCTCACCCTGGTTCCCTATATCAGGGCGGCTGGTGAAGTCAAGACCAAGCCCACCCAGCACTCTGTTCGAGAGCTGCGGGCAGACGGCATCCAGCCCGACATTCTGGTCTGCCGCACCGAGGTCCCCTTGTCCGACGACCTCAAGAGAAAGATCGGTCTGTTTTGTGATGTAACCACAGACGCTGTTATCACAGCCGTTGACGTGGACACTATCTACGAGGTTCCGCTGCGCCTGCACAAGGAGGGAATTGACACCAAGATCCTCGAACTCCTCAATATCTGGACAGGTAAACCCAATATTGCTCCCTGGGAAGAACTGGTCCGCAAGATCAAAAATCCAAAAGATACCATCACCATTGCCATCACCGGCAAGTACGTGGACCTCACCGAGTCCTACAAGAGTCTGCACGAGGCTCTGGTGCATGGTGGTCTTGCCAATGACGTGAAGGTGGAACTCCGCTACATCAGCGCCGAAGACCTGGAAGAAAAAGATTCTGCAGCCCTGCTTGAAGGTTGCCACGGTATCCTGGTTCCCGGCGGGTTCGGTAAACGGGGCGTGGAAGGAAAGATCAAAGCCATCAGTTATGCCCGTGAGAATAAAATCCCCTTCTTCGGGATCTGCCTGGGCATGCAGCTGGCAGTGGTGGAATATGCCCGCAGCGTGCTGGGTCTGAAACTGGCCAACTCCACTGAACTTGATGCAAAGACCCCAGATCCAGTCATCTACCTGATCAAAGAGTGGTTCGACTACCGGACCAAACAGATGCAGGTCCGTGACGAGACCTCAGACTTGGGCGGCACCCTGCGCCTTGGTGCCTACCCCTGTGTCCTGAGCGAAGAGACCTTTGCCAAAAAGGCCTACAACGAAGACGAGATCTCCGAACGCCACCGCCACCGCTATGAATTCAATAACGACTACCGGGCCCAGCTGGAAGAAAACGGGCTGGTCATCTCAGGGACCTCACCGGATAACAACCTGGTGGAGATCGTGGAGATCGCCGAACATCCCTGGTTCCTCGGCTGCCAGTTTCATCCCGAATTCAAGTCCAAACCCATGAAGCCGCACCCGCTCTTCCGCGACTTCATTACAGCTGCCATTGCTCATAAGGCGCAATAATGATCTCTGTTGCACCGGTTTCTGTCACCACACCCAGCGGAAATGAAATAGGGGTTGGTTCGGATCAGCCCTTACTCCTCATCGCCGGGCCCTGTGCCCTGGAATCTGAAGAACTGGCACGCAGGGTCACAGGCGAGATGCAGGAAATCTGTGCACGGCTCGGCCTCTCCTACGTATTCAAGGCCTCTTTTGACAAGGCCAACCGCACATCCCTTGATTCCTACCGGGGACCTGGCCTTGAAGAGGGCCTCACCATCCTCTCCCGAATCCGGGAAGAGATGCAGGTTCCAGTCATCTCCGATATCCATGAGACCAGTCAGGTCGCGCCCGCTGCCGAAGTCTTAGATATCCTCCAGATCCCTGCCTTTCTCTGCAGGCAAACAGACCTGCTGGTGGCTGCAGCGCAAACCAACAAACCGATCAACCTGAAAAAAGGTCAGTTTGTCTCGCCATGGGATATGGAAAACGGGGTGAACAAAATCCGAGGCGCAGGAGGCAGCCAAATCATGCTGGTGGAACGTGGCGCATGCTTTGGGTACAACAACCTGGTGGTTGACATGCGCTCCCTGCCTGTCATGCGCGGCTTTGGCTGTCCAGTGATTTATGATGCGACCCACTCAGTGCAGCTTCCCGGAGGCGCAGGAGGCTCTTCCGACGGCCAGCGTGAGTTCATAGCCCCCCTCTCCCGGGCAGCAGTTGCGGCAGGTATAGACGGACTGTTCATGGAGGTGCACCCTGACCCTGACAAGGCCCTCTGTGACGGCCCCAACTCCGTGGCCCTGGACCGGATTGAGGAAATCCTCAGTCAGCTGGTACGGATCCGGCAGGCTGCCTCTGCCTGAGTCGACAAACTGGAAACCAAAGATCTGCACACCGTACAACTGCTCTTTCCTGGCCGCCTGCAGACTCGATAACTCATGACCTCAAACCCTGCCATGGATAACAACTCCTGCCCTCCCTCAAAACCAGGTGGTTACCCCTCTGATTGCGAGGTGCGCGAAGGCTACCGACGCATCGCCAGAGAAAAAGCGGCCCATGAAAATCGCTGTCAGGCCTGGAAGAACAGTCTGCCCAAGGCAAAAGAGATCAAACTCCTGCTCCTGGATGTGGATGGAGTACTCACCGACGGCAGCCTCATCTATTCCCACGAAGGCAAGGAGTCCAAGGCCTTTAACACCCAGGACGGTTTCGGACTGCGCATGCTTCAGGATGCAGGCGTGGAAGTGGGTATTATCACGGCCAGAAGCTCCGAGGCCCTCCATCGCCGGAGTCAGGATCTGAAGATCGCCCACCTGCATCAAGGCGTAATGAACAAGCTTGAGGCCTATAAGGAGATTATCAAAAAAACCGGTCACAAACCCTTTCAAATAGCCTACATGGGTGATGACTGGCTGGATATGGTGCTCCTCAAACGGGTCGGTCTTGCGGCGGCTCCGGCCAATGCCGTCCAAGAAGTCATGAAGATGGTGCATTACACCACGGAACAGACAGGCGGGCATGGTGCCGTGCGCGAACTTTGCGACCTGATCCTTGAGGCCCAGGGCAGACTCAAGGAATTTCTTCAACTCTACATGAACCGATGATCAGCCGCAGAACCATGGTCTGGCTCATCCCCCTGACCCTTGCTCTCACCTTTCCCCTGTGGCGCATTCCTGTGACCACATTCCTCACTCCCCGGGGAGGATATGACCCCTCCTTTGCCGATCGTGAGAAGAACGAGCACAACTTCAACATGGAAACCGTTCATATCACCCAGAGCGAGCAGGGTAATACTACCCTGAAAATTGTGGCGGAACGCGTCTTTACCGGCAGCAAGGTCAACGAATTTCGCATGGACAAGGTGGACGCCGTTATGACCGGTGATGACGACGAACAAACCTTTATCACGGCCCGAAAAGGAATCCTGGACAAACAGGCTGCCCTCCTTACCCTGATTGACGACGTGGTGGTGGTAAAGCCTAAAGACAAGATGGAACTGTACACCGACCTTCTGATATACAACGATAAAACCAATATGGCCCACTCACCCGGCAAGACACAGATCGTCGGGGAGAAAATAGACATCCTGGGGAACAACCTACTCTTCAACACCCAGACCCAGTCCTATGACCTGGGTGGCCGTGTCCGCTGCAGGCTGACCGGCTTTTCTGACCACTGACCTCTCCTTCCCTTGCCGTACACAGCAGCCCGCCCTGCAGTCTCCTGAAAAAAATAACAAACCAGACTTGACAGTTGGAGTGGCTCCGGGTACGATAACACAAAATCACAATTCGTGTTATCGTGTGATCAACAATAGCGGGAGCTCTGCTCCTGTTTTTTTTGCCCTGCCGGTAACACGAATCTAATTTTTATCATACTTGCACGGCAAGACACCCAGAGGAGAACCCGATGAAAGCATTACCCGTAACCCTTATCACAACGACCTTGCTGCTGGCTGCCGCAAGCCAGGGATCAGCACATTTCGGCATGGTCATCCCTTCAGAACCAACAATTACCCAGGAAAAGAGAAACGTACAGTTGAGCCTCTCCTTCTCTCATCCCTTTGCAGAGGTGGGCATGGACTTGGCCAGGCCGGCAAAGTTCTCCATGTTCAAGGATGGTGAAGAGAGTGATCTCCTGCCCGGACTGCAGCAGATCCGGGTCATGGACCACCTCGCCTGGAAGGCTGATTTCCAAGCCCAGCGCCCAGGGGTCTACCACTTTGTCATGGAGCCGGTCCCCTATTGGGAACCCATGGAAGACCTCTCTATCATCCACTACACCAAGGCCATTGTCCCGGCCTTTGGCTCAGAAGATGGCTGGGATCAGCCCTTAGGACTTCCCACAGAGATCATCCCCCTGCTCCGTCCATTCGGCAACTACGCGGGGAACAGTTTCAGCGGCCAGGTCCTGCTGGATGGCAAGCCGGTTTCAGGGGCCGAGGTGGAAGTGGAATTTTGGAATGAAAAGCAACAATTCACGGCTGCAAGTGACTACCACGTCACCCAGGTGGTGAAGGCAGATGCCGACGGCATCTTCAGCTTCACCTGCCCTCAGTCGGGCTGGTGGGGTTTTGCTGCCCTGAACAGTGCGGATTACAAGCTGAAGAACCCTGACGGGGATGAAAAACCAGTGGAACTGGGCGCCGTCCTGTGGATTTATATGGATCCCTGGCAGAAAAAATGAAATAGAGAGGAACGGGCAGGAGATGCTTTCTCCTCAAAGCATCTCTTTGTCCCTCTCATCAACGGAAAGAACAGTGAACCCGCTTTCATCGTTCAGCCAGCGCACATTCATTTCCCAGAGGAGCATTCCGTACTCCCGCTGTTGTCCTCTCTGGCTGGCCGGGCGTGGATCCTGTTTCAACACTTCATGGATCAAGCTCTTCAGGTCTCTGCCCCACTCTTTTTCATACCGGCGGCAGGCCGCATCAGCCTCCGGGCTGAAACAGACGCTGATCTCACTCTCAGCAAATCGAACAAAACCGTTGGCAGCTTCTTCCACCCGGTCACTGTAGGGCACATAGGGTTTGATATCAACGATCGGCGTCCCATGCAAGAGGTCCAGTTCGCTGATATCCAGGAACAACTTCCCCTTCTCCTTTCTCATCCCCAGATAGCGGACCACGGAGAGTCCAAGGAAGTTGGGTCGGTGCGGAGTGCGGCTGGCAAAGAGCCCCACCCGCTCCTTGCCGCCAAGCCAGGGCGGTCTCACCGTAGGACGCCAGCCATCGCCCACGGCCTGGTGAAAGAGGAACTGCAGCCAGATGTGGGAAAAGGTCTCCAGCCCCTTAAACATCTCTTCGCGATTGCAGGGGGGCAGCAGTTCAACCTGCCCCCTGGCGCTTTTCACCAGCCCGGGCTGCCTGGGAATACCGAATTTTTCCCTGTAACAGGAATGGATGATCCCTATGGGCCTCACTGCATACTCTTCCACACCTTCTCCCCTGTTGACCTTTCTCTCCAGGGGTTGTCCGGAAATAAGCTGGACAAGCCCTGAACCAGATGGTACTGTAACACAAAATTAAAAAAGGTGTTACAAATGTTAAAACGCTTTACCGTTTCCATGGAAGAAAATCTCCTGGATGATTTTGACAGCTACATCCAGGAACGCCATTACCAGAACCGCTCCGAGGCATTGCGCGATCTCATTCGCGGCCGCATTATTGAGAAAGAGTGGGAGGCGGATAAGGATGTCATGGGCGTCATCTCCCTGGTGTATGACCATCACCAGCACAAACTGCAGGAAAAGGTGACAGAGCTGCAGCACAGCTCCCATCACCAGATCGTTTCCACCACCCATGTCCACATGGACCACCACAACTGCCTGGAAGTGATCATCGTCCGTGGTAAGGCAGGCGAGGTACGCAGGCTGGCAGACAGTCTGATGGCCCTGCGCGGTGTGCGTAACGGGAACCTGGCCATGAGTTCCACGGGAAAAGATCTCCACTGATATGCATATTTCAGAAGGCGTCCTGACCGCCCCGGTGTTAATCGGAGGTGCGGCGCTCACGGCTGCCGGCACTGCAGTGGGCCTGAAATCACTGGACTACGATCGTATCATGACTGTCTCCCTGCTCTCTGCCGCATTTTTCGTGGCCTCTCTGATCCATGTCCCGGTGGGGCCGGGCTCCGTGCATCTTCTCCTGGGCGGCCTTCTGGGGCTGATACTCGGCTGGGGAGCCTTTCCCGCCATTGTCGTGGCCCTGCTTCTGCAGGCTGTCTTTTTTCAATATGGAGGCATGGTGGTCCTTGGCGTAAACGCCCTGAACATTGCCGGACCTGCGGTTCTCTGCGGCCTGATCCTGGCCCGCTGGCTCAAAGGCAGCAAAAAAGAACGGATGGCTGCCGGGTTTCTTGCTGGATTCTGTTCCATGTTTCTTTCAGCGCTGCTCATGGCAGGGGCGCTTTTCCTCTCAGACCAGGGTTTTCTCCATGCCGCCGCTCTTCTCTTGGCCAGTCACCTTCCGGTCATGTTCATCGAAGGAGTGATCACCATGTTTGTTGTCGGTTTTCTGGCCCGGGTGCAGCCGGAAATTCTCTCTCTGGACACCCCTGAATAGGTAGAATGATGTCAGCACACCTGTTAGCCCAACTCTCTCTCCTCCTTGCCCTTTCTTTTCTCTGCCCCGCGCAAGGTCTGGCCCATAAAATCCAGGTCTTTGCCTGGGTCTCCGGGAATAGGGTTACCGTGGAATCCGGCTTTGCAGGCAACAAGCCCCTGAGAAACGGGACGGTGACGGTAAAAGAGAATAAATCCGGTGTGATTCTGCTGCAGGGCACCGGGGATGAAAAGGGGATCTTCACCTTCCCTATTCCGGACAGGGCCAGAGCAGAGGCAATGGACCTGCTCATCGTTGTTTCCGGCAATGAGGGACACCAGAACCAGTGGCTGATCCCTGCCAGGGAATATCTTCCCGAGCATGCCCTGCCCTCCCCTCCTGTCATGGCAGAAGCCAGCAGTGAAGCTCACCCTGTACCAGTGGACAATGCAGAACTCAAAAAAATGGTGGAGGAGTTGCTTGAAGAGCAGCTGGCCCCCATCAAACGGAGCCTGGCCAGGGCTGAGGAAAAGAAACCTGATTTTCGCGATATCCTAGGCGGAATCGGGTATCTCATAGGACTTGCCGGATTGGCAGCCTGGCTCAGGAATCGTCGGCCCACAAAAGAGCAGCAGTGATGATAGAAGAACCCTTTGCCGAGGGCAATACTCTCTTTCACAGGCGTGATACCAGGGTAAAACTCATTGCTGCGGCTGGTATCACCCTGGTCCTTGCCCTCACCTCATCCTTCCTGGTGGCAACCACTGGCTGTATCCTGACAGGAATGCTGCTCGCCCTGTCCAGACCCATGCCCAGGCTCCTCCTCAAACGGGTAGGGAGCGTCAACCTCTTCACTCTCTTTCTCTGGCTCACCCTTCCCCTCACCTACGGAGGGGACAAGGTGCTGAGCTTTTTCTTCCTGGACATAAGCCTGGATGGCTTGCGCATGGCAGCACTCATTACCCTCAAGACAAACGGAATTCTTTTCTGCTTCCTGGCCCTGGTCGCCACCTCTACGGTTGCCAACCTGGGCCATGGCCTGGAGAAGCTGGGCATGCCGCGCAAGCTTGCCTTTCTTCTCCTCTTTTCCTACCGCCAGCTCTTTGTCATCCACCAGGAGTACCAGCGACTGCAACGAGCCGCCAGGCTGCGAGGATTTGCGCCTTCCAACTCACTGCACACCTACCGCACCTACAGCCACCTCTTCGGCATGACCCTGGTAAAGAGCTGGAACCGGGCAGAACGGGTGCACCAGGCCATGATCCTGCGCGGTTTTAACGGCAGACTGATCCCCCTCCATCAACCGCAACCCTGCAGAGAAGATTATCTCTTCCTGACCGGCATGCTCCTGATCAGCCTTCTCCTGGCAGGAATCCCTTTTTTCTCCACACTCCATATACTATGACCAGTTCATTGCCACTCATCGAGCTTCGAAACATCAGCTACTCCTCTCCTGGCCAAAGCTCTCCTCTCCTGGAGGGGGTCAATTTCACCCTCCACGAAGAACGGATCGGTCTCATCGGCCCCAATGGCTGCGGCAAGACCACCCTTTTGCAGATTATCATGGGCCTGCTCAAACCGGACGCGGGAGAAGTCCTGCTGCAGGGAAAAGTGATGGAGGAGGAAAGTGATTTTCGTGAACTGCGGCGCAAGCTTGGCTTTCTCTTTCAGGACTCGGATGACCAGCTCTTTTCCCCCACTGTCCTCGAAGATGTGGCCTTTGGCCCTCTCAATCTGGGTGCCTCCCCGGAAGAGGCGCAAAAGATTTCTCTCAGCACCCTGGAACACCTTGGCCTGAAAGGTTTTGAAGAGCGTATCACCCACAGGTTGTCCGGTGGGGAAAAGAAACTGGTGGCCCTGGCCACCATCCTCTCCATGCAGCCCAAACTCCTGCTCCTGGACGAGCCGAGCAACAACCTGGACCCGACCACCCGGGAACGACTGATCAAGATCCTGCGCGGACTGGACCAGGCCCACATCATCATCTCCCACGACCTGGACTTTCTCGCCTCTACCTGCAGCCAGCTCTATGCCATCCAGGACAGGCAGCTGGTGTGCTGCGAAGAGAAGCAGGTCCACAGCCACGAACACATCCACCCCTATGGCGACAAACCCCATCAGCACGGGACATAAGACGATGACATTCCGTAGGCGCCCGCCCCTGCGGGCGATCAGGTACTGTTAAAAGATGAACAAGAGTCAACAATCGCCCGCAGGGGGCGGGCTCCTACGGCCAAGAATAAACACATAATACACAAAAGCATGAAAGAGATCGCCTGCTTTATCACCCCCCACGGCTTCGGCCACGCCACTCGGATGACTGGTGTGCTTGAGGCATTGCAGAGCAAAATCCCGGACCTCCATGTTCACCTCTTTACCACTGTCCCTAAGTCCCTTTTTGCCGAAAGCCTGAACAATTTCAGCCACCATCCCCTGCACTGCGATATAGGGCTCATCCAGAAAAGCGGACTGGAGGCGGATCTTCCGGCAACCATCAGTCGCCTGCAGGCATTTCTCCCCTTTCAGGATTCTCTGGTGCAAGAACTTGCCGACAACATAAGCGGATGCAGGCTGGTTCTCTGCGACATTGCCCCCTTGGGCATTGCAGTGGCCAGGGAGGCAGGAATCACCTCAGTACTCGTTGAAAACTTCACCTGGGACTGGATTTACAGGGCCTATCTTCCCAACCATCCCGATCTCCTTCCGGCCATTGACTTCCTGAGCGCCCAATATCAGCAGGTTGACATCCATATCCGCACTGAACCTCTCTGCGACAACACAAGTAAAGGCGACCTGGTCTGCAGCCCGATCTTTCGCCGCACCCGCAGGCAGCGGTGCGAAATACGAAAAGAGCTTCAGTGCAAGAATAATCAACGGGTGGTGCTTGTCTCCATGGGCGGTATGGAGCAGAAGCTCCCCTTTATCAATGAGCTGTCAGCCTTCCCCGACACCCTTTTCCTCCTGGCAGGTCAGCAACAGAGCAGCAGGTTGGCTGACAACGTCCTGCTCCTGTCGCGAGACAGCAGATATTATCACCCTGATCTCATCAACGCAGCTGATCTTGTGGTCTGCAAGTCCGGTTATTCCACCGTGTCCGAATGCTATCAGGCCGGCGTTCCCCTGGTCACTGTGGGCCGGACTACCTTTCCGGAATCAGCAGTCCTGGAACGATTTACAAGCAGCAAAATGGGCGGAACATCCCTTGGACAGAAAGAGTTTCTCTCCGGCAACTGGCTTGCCACTCTTGATCAACTCTGCTCCAGGCAGCGGCTGACACCTGCCCCGATAAACGGTGCGGACACGGTTGCCGAATATCTACTTCCCTTTCTTTCCTGAATCCTCCAGACAGGAACCAGGTTCAGCTCGCTGACAGATAAAATTTGTTACTGAGCTTGAATGGTTCGCGAGCAGACTTTTTGATGCAGGAAGGGGAAAAAGACCCGAGAGTCTGACTGCTCTACAGTGCTCCAACACCATAGATGTGCAAACAGAATTACGAGGAACAACCCAGCTCCCTGAGCAGACCTGTTTGGGCGCGACTGGGATGCTGCTGAATAATGCCTCTGGTTGTATGC
Source organism: uncultured Desulfocapsa sp. (assembly GCA_964409855.1). GTDB lineage: Bacteria > Desulfobacterota > Desulfobulbia > Desulfobulbales > Desulfocapsaceae > Desulfocapsa. Next base: position 19,721 of record CAYPEU010000021.1, on the reverse strand, counting down.
CTACACACCATTACAGGAAAGAAAAATTTTCCAACAAAACATCACCTCAGCCGCTGCCACCCTCCAGACACCTTTCTGCTGAAAGCTTGACAAACGAGGAATCTTGATTAGATATTCTTTCTCCCGGATGGGAGAGTAGCGCATACAATATAAATTCCCATCCAATCCTCCATGGAGTCACACCTTGTATAGCGTAAAAGATATCCTCAATATTGAAGTTGCCCCAGCCCTTGGCTGTACTGAACCGGTGGCCATTGCCCTTGGTGCGGCAGCTGCAGCAGCGGCCCTGCCCGAAGGAGAGATCAACTCCATTGAAGTCTCGGTGGATCCCAATATTTATAAAAACGGCATGGCGGTTTCCATACCCGGCAGCGGTGGCCTGAGCGGACTGGATACGGCTGCGGCCCTGGGTGCATTTGGCGGCAACCCGGAACTGAAGCTCGAGGTCCTGGAGTCGGTATCCGCTGCAGCTGTGAGCCAGGCCAAGGCCTTCCTGGCTTCCGACAAGGTGGAGGTCAAGCTGCTGCCTGATCAGCATGGAATTTATATCAGGACCGTGGTCCGCACGGATACGGACTCGGCCCAATCCATTATTCAGGACATCCATGACAATATCGTCTCCCTGAGCCTGAATGGCCAGGAGCTCCTCACCGCCAATACAGACCTTGAAGCAAACAAATCAGGCTCAGGCCCATTGGCAGAACTGGAGGAGTGGCTAAAACGCTTGAACCTGAACCAGCTCCTGGAACTGCTGGACGACCTGGACTCCGAGGACAGAAAATTCATCGAAGAGGGGGTGACGGTCAACCTGCGACTGGCAGATTACGGCCTGAAACATGGTTCCGGACTGGGGATCGGCAAGACCCTGGAACGTCTGGTGCGCCAGCGCATGATCACCCGTGACATGATCCTTGATGCCCGCATACTCACCTCATCCGCCTCAGATGCGAGGATGGACGGGGTCAAGCTGCCTGCCATGTCCTCTGCCGGCAGCGGCAACCACGGCCTCACAGCCATCCTCCCCATCTGGGCGGTGAAAGACTATGTGGAATGCGATCACGATACAGTGATCGAGGCCATAGCCCTCAGCCATATTCTCACAGCCTATGTCAAGGCCCATACCGGAAGGCTTTCAGCCATCTGCGGCTGTTCCATTGCAGCGGGCGCCGGAGCTGCTGCCGGGATCACCTACCTGTTGGGAGGGGATGCGCAGCACATTGCCGGGGCCATCAAAAACATGACCCAGGATCTGGCCGGGGTCATCTGCGACGGGGCCAAGGCCGGCTGTTCCCTGAAACTGGCAACAGCTGCAGGGGCTGCAACCCAGGCCGCACTCTTTTCCCTGCAGGGGGTCTATGTCAAACCCACTGACGGGATCATCGGCATGTCTCCGGAACAGACCATGCAGAACGTGGGAACCCTATCCACCCAGGGCATGATCGAGACTGACCGCACCATCCTCTCCATCATGCTGGATAAAAAGTTTAACCTCTAGTGCAGATCCAAGGAGGAGGCTACACCTGGTATTTTTCGACTATTTCGTCAGGAATGCGCGTGGGCCTGCCGCTGTTGCTTGAGACCATGGTGTAGCAGACCTCTCCCTGGGCAGCGATCTTTGCTCTCTCGCCCTTGACGATCCAGAAGCTGACCAGGGCCTGTGCCCCATGAAAGTTCTTGACCTGGGTCCGCACGGTGATGCTTTCCTGGAGGAGGATGGGTCGCTTGTACTGGATAGTGACTTCTGAGGCCACCCAGGAATATCCCTGTGCCACGAACTCTTCCATGGAGACCTTATAGTCCTTTTTCATCTGATCATAGCGGGCCATGAGGATATAATCCAGGTACCTGGAATAGTGGACATGATTGTTCATATCAATGTCATCGGGACGGACAGTGATTGCTGTTTCAAAGATGGAATACATAATTTTTGTTCCTGCTCCCTCTGTATATTGTAAAAATAAGCGAACTGTTCAGCACCCCTCTTGGGGTGCCGACGGATAATCACTAAAATTAAAGTTTACCATCATGGCAAGAAAGCCCTATACATCTGCTAAAAGAAGATCTGCTTTTGCGACTGTTCCACCTTTATACAAAGAAATCAGCACCCAGGGGACTACTATCATGCCTGATACCAGGGAGGAGTTGAAAAAACTCATACGAGAGAGGGCCTTTAAAGAAGAAGGTCACTTTCGCACCCCGTCCAAGATCGTTGCAAATTATTTTGATTTTTTCCAGATCTCCCTCAAACACCAGGGGATCAAGCTGGCCGGTGAACTCGTTTACGAGGAGATCAAGGACTTGAACATCTGTGCCCTTGGCGGGCCGGGCCATCCCATTTTTTCGGTTCTCTGCCGGGCAGCCTTTCTCAAGGAAATCGGGGTATTTTATGTCCGCGACTCCATGCGTAAAGAAGGTAATATCCAGGATCCCAAGTGGCTGGAATCCAGGATCAAGGCAGGAGACCGGGTAGCTCTGGTGGGTGATGTGGTCTCCTCGGGCAGTCAACTCATCCGCGCCCTGGAAGAGATCATCCAGTTTGGTGCCTATATTGTCAAGATCATTGTCGTCATCGACAGCCTTGACGGCAACGGGGTGAAAAATATTTTGAAATTCGTGGCCCTGAATCAAATGGAAAACTGCCCGGTCAAGGTGATCTTCACCCGTGACGAAATCCTGGGGGTGAACCCTTGATCCCTGTAGAGCCCCCCTTCCCCATCATCATCTTCTCCTTTGGCTATAAATACACCCCACCCCAGGATGTGAACCTGCTCTTTGACGTGCGCTTTCTCGCCAATCCCTACCACGTAGAGACCCTGCGCTCCTTCACCGGCCTGGAACCCTCCATTGCAGAGTATGTCCTGGAAAACGAGGCAGGGAGAGAATGTCTGCAGCATCTCCACAGGGTGCTGAGCTTTTTTGTTCAGCAGCACCGCTTCAGCGGCAAGAAAGAGTTACGGGTGGGCATCGGCTGCACCGGCGGTCATCACCGTTCTGTGGCCATGACCGAAGCCCTTGCCCGGCTTCTTGGCAAAGAGTTTACTGCAGTGGAGCATTTTCATAGAGATATCACAAAGGAAAGCCACTGATAAGGAACAAGCACTTCAGTGGGGCTTCCCTATCACCAGCATCTCCTCCCACTTGCCCGTCCGATAGCGCCAGGAGATTAACAGACAGAGGGTGGCGAGGAAGCCGACGATACAGGACCAGGCAACATAGATTCCCATACCAAAGAAATTGATTCCCACAAAAAGGGGAACGATCATACAACCCAGCGATGCCCCGGAGATTGTCCAGAGAAGAAATCTGGTATCCCCGGCCCCTTTGAGCACTGCGGCAAAGATCATGTAGAAGACGTCCAGAAGGATGTACACGGCCACCAGCAGCAGGATTGTCGAGGCCATTTTCACTATTTCACCATATTGGACAAGCGCCTCATCGGAGTGGATAAAGAGGGAAACAATCCACTCCGGACTGAAGATGAAAAAGATATTCAGGATCAGGGTATAGGCCAGGAGAATATGGATTCCGCTCCAGGCTGCGGCCCGTGCCTCTCCCGGCCGCCCCCTGCCCAGGGCCTGGCCTGTCAGGCTGCTGATTCCGTAGGAAAAGCCAAGGGCCGGCATAAAGGCCAGGGAACTGATGGAGATCACAATATTAGAGGCGGCCAGGGGCTCAGTTCCCATCCGTCCGACCATGAGAATAAAAAAGGTAAAGGCAAAGATGTCCAGGCTGAACTGCAGGGCACCGGGGATACCGAACCTGAGCAGGCGGACAAAGATATCCAGGTCCAACACCATGCTCTCAAACAGCTTGAACTCACTGCTTAAACGGCTGGAAAAGGCGGGCAGGGCCAGGAACAGGACCGTCACTCCCCAGGAGACAACAGTGGCAATTCCTGCCCCCTGGATGCCCAGTTCCGGCAATCCCCAAACCCCGTTGATCAGTGCATAGTCGAGGGGAATGTTGACCGTCATTCCCAGGATATTGGCCAGCATCACCGGCTTGGTCTGCCCCCTGCCGGTAAAGAATCCTGACAGGGTCTGAATCGCGACGTGGAGCACACCTGCAGAACAGAGAATTTTGAAGTAGATCTCTTCCTGGACACGAATTTCCGGACTATGACCGACCAGGGTGAAGAGAGGGGTGGTGGCAAAGGAGGCGAAGAAAAGGAGAAAGAGACCGGAAAGGAGGGTGAAGAAGATCCCCTGCCAGAGAGCGACGCCTATTTTCTCCGGCCTTCCTGATCCGTGATACTGGGCAATAAAAACTGAGACATAGCCTGAAACCCCACCAAAAAAACAGAGCAGAAGAAAGGCGGTGACTCCGGCTGGCACCACTGCGGAAATGGCATCCACACTGTAATGAGAGAGAAAGATCCGGTCGGTAAACTCCATGACCGTGGTGGCAGCCATGCCTGTTACCAGGGGAATACAGACCCTGGCAACCTCGCGGTACCGGCTTTTCCCACGCCAATCACACCAGGACTTGAGCAAGGTCTCCTTCATGGACCATTCGTCAGGACAGTGTCTTCATGACTGTACGCTGGAGAACAGCAGCAGAGTACACGCAGCTCCTCAGCCCCGACGTTCACCAGGCTATGCCAGGTGCCTGGAAGAATGCGGACACTGTCTCCTGCCTGGAGCAGAAACTCTTCATCACCTAAGCGCATCCGACCTTGTCCGGCAGTAACATGATAGATCTCTTCCGAGCGGTTGTGGCAGTGAAGCAGGGTAAAACAGCCTGGGGCGACCCTGGCCTCTGCCAAACTCAGATTTCCATTCCCCTGCTGACCGGGATGGATCAACTCTCGAATGGTGGAGCCGTCTCGGGTGATATATGATGGAATATCCTGGTAATGACTGATCATCTCTCTCCTTTATCTCTCTCTTTTCTTTTCTGCCGGGAGAAAGGTAGCAGTTGCATTCTCTTTCCGCCAACACTATTATTTCATCAGACAGATGATGAGCCGAGAATTTCGAAGTTTTTTGCTTCTGCGGCTTACTCTTCCCTGTTCCACATGTACTATTTTCAAAATATAACAATGTATCAGTAAGTTAGTGTCCGTCCATAACTGAGATTTTTCTTCTAAATCGAGGCGCTCGATGAATTTAACCGCAGGCATATGTGTGATATTCCGAGGATTAAATTTTGAGAGCAACGAAGAGTTGGGAGAAAAAGACCGTTTATGGACAGGCAAAAGTTAACGGTATTGCCTCCCAACCCTCAATACCTGCAATCAGCCTGTCAGCGCTGCAAAACATTCACCCTGGAGTTGCCATGGATACCCTGGAATGCATTCAGACTCGGAGAAGCATCAGAAAATTTACTTCGGAACCAGTAGCCAGAAAAGACCTGGAAGAGCTGATCAGTATTGCCCGCTGGAGCCCCTCCTACAAAAACTCCCAGCCCTGGGAAGCGATCATCCTTTCCGGTGAAAAAAAGAAAGAACTCTCAACGATGCTGGTCGGTCTGCTGGAAAACGGAGAAGAAAACACTCCGGACCTTGCCCCCCCTGTTTCCTGGCCCGAGGCCGAGGCGAGCCGCATTGCTTATCTCCTTGCCAAGCGCAAAGAACTCACCGGTATGGATCTGATGGCGCCGGAAAACATCTTTAAGGCCAAGAAGGCCAACTTCAACTTTTATTATGCCCCTCATGCCATCTACCTCTTTCAGGATGCGTCGCTCAGTGAGTGGTCTCTCTTTGACATCGGATTGTTTGCCCAGAGCCTGATGCTGGCAGCCCACGCCAAGGGGATGGCCACGGTTCCCCAGGCCTTTGCCACAGATTATGCAAGAGAGGTCAAAGAATTTCTTGGCATCCCGGCCTCCAAACGGCTGATTCTTGGCCTTTCTGTCGGCTACCCGGATATGGACTCTCCTGTCAACGCGTATCGTACTGAGCGGGCAGACACGGAAGAATTCTGTAAGTGGATGGAATAAAAAAACAATAGCAATGACACGTTCAGATTCAGCCGCAAGGTTAGAAGATTCTTTGACTCTGCGCCGACATGAAGGAATCAACAGAATATACGATTCCATTTTTGCGGCGGATGACCTCGGCAAAAAATTAAAAATAATCTGTGACGGAGTGGTCTCAACCTTTGAGGTGGATTTTTGCCGGATCTGGATGATCAGACAGGGGGATCAATGCGATACAGGCTGTCCCCATGCCGCAAATCCGGATGAATGTCATATCTGCCGTTTCCGCGATTTATGTCTCCATCTGGTGGCCAGTACCGGGCGCTATAATCACCTTGATGGTTTTCATGGCAGAGTTCCCTACGGTTGCTATAAAATAGGCCGTATCGCTTCGGGTGAAATCGAGACATTTCTTACCAATGATGTCACCCATGATCCGCGTGTTCATGATCATGAATGGGCTGCCAAACATGGACTTGTTTCCTTTGCAGGCTATCAACTGCGCGATCATCAGGGTCAGATTAATGGAGTTCTGGCCTTTTTTGCCCGGCATGCAATTTCTCCCGAAGAGCATGCGGTACTGGAAAACTTGGCTAACTCCACAGCCCATGTTATTCAGGTTGATTTACACCGGCTAAAGCTGGAGAATCTGGCTCGGCAGCAAACCAGACATCTTGATGAGCTACTCATTTTTTCACAATCTCTCAGTAGTTTCACGGACATTACATCCCTGTACCGGAAAATCACCTCCCTGCCCAATGATCTTCTCGGGTTGGATTTTTCAACCCTGATGATTTTATCTGATGACCGAAAATCATTAGTGATTCGCGATACAATCGGTTTTGATAAATCCATGGTCGGTACATTTGTCTTAGTCGAAGGCCACGGACTTTCCACCTACGTGATTCATAAAAAAACACCCGTCACTGTTGCTGACTTTACAACTGAAAGTCGATTTGAGATACCACCAGTCATTGCGGAGAAAAAAATCACTTCCGCGCTTTGTGTGCCCATGATGATCGGTGATGATGTTTTTGGCGTGTTGATCGGTCACACCTATGAAAAAAGAAATTTTTCCGCTGCCGAGATTTCCCTGTACCAAAGTTTTGCCAACCAGGCAGCCTTTGCTGTCAAAAATATGTTGTACATGCGAAAATTACAGGCCTCCGAGCAAAAACTGCGGACAATTATTGACACGCTTCCAAGTCCGCTCTTTTACAAAAATGTTGAGGGTGTGTATCTGGATTGCAACGCGGCTTTTGCTGAATTTCTTGGCAGGCCAAAAGAACAGATTATCAATTCATCGGTTGATGAACTTTTCTCCGGAGAACTGGCCGATATTTATCGGCAGGCGGACAGCGATCTGCTGAAGAGCAAGGGAAAACAGATCTATGAAACAAAAATGAGGCATGCCGATGATACTCTGCGCGATGTTCTACTCCATAAGGCCACCTGGAGCAATCAGGAAGGAGAGGCGCAGGGCCTGGTTGGCATTATGCTGGACATCACAAATCGAAAACAGGCGGAAAAAGAACTTTCAGCGGAAAAGGAAAGACTTGCCGTTACCCTGAAAAGTATCGGTGATGGAGTCATTACCACGGATACCAACGGCAATATTGTCCTACTTAACCGGATAGCAGAAAATATTACCGGCTGGAGCCAGGCTGAGGCGACAGGGCGGTCCTTGAATGATATTTTTAAAATTGTTCATGTAAAAACCCATCAACCCTGTGAGAGCCCGGTCCATAAAGTACTGGAGCAGGGCGCAATTATTGACCTGGAAGATGACACAATCCTGATCACAAAAGATGGGACAGAGGTGAACATCGCCGACAGTGGTGCGCCAATCCGCAGCCGCGAGAACGAAATCATTGGTGTCATTCTCGTTTTCAGGGATATCACCAATCAACTGAAAACCGAAGAAGAACTGCTCAAAATTAAAAAACTGGAATCAGTGGGTGTGCTGGCCGGTGGTATTGCCCATGACTTCAATAATATTCTGACCGCAATCCATGGCAACATTGAATTGGCCAGCTTGCGTGTTGCAGAAGATGCCCAGACAACCTCTCTCCTCTCGGCTGCACAGAAAGCAACAATAAGAGCTGCTAAACTGACTCAACAACTGCTCACTTTTTCAAAGGGAGGCGAACCAATTAAAGAGACGACCTCTCTGGCTGAAATTATCCGTGATTCAGCAGAATTTGTACTTCACGGATCCAGGATTTCCTGTGAGTATTCCATTCCTAAAGACCTGTGGATGGTGAATGTTGACACCGGCCAGATCAGTCAGGTCATCCAGAATATTATCATAAACGCAAGCCATGCTATGCCTGAAGGGGGCAGGATCATGGTGAGTTGTGCCAATGTCGAAGATCCAGCAACCGAGGTCCTCCTGAGTGTGCACGAAGGCGATTTTGTTCGGGTAGCTATTCAGGATTCAGGTATCGGCATGCCTCATGAAATCATAGACAAGGTATTTGATCCCTATTTTTCCACAAAACAGGAAGGCAGCGGCCTGGGCCTGGCTATCTGCCACTCTATCATCAACAAACATGACGGTTATATTCTGGCCCAATCCGAACCTGGCCAGGGAACAACCTTCACTATCTATTTGCCTGCCTCGACTTTACAGACCGCAACGGCTGTCCAGGAGCAGAAAACAAAACCAGCGGCCGATCCACTCAGAGTTATGGTAATGGATGATGAAAAGATGATCCGTGATCTGGCCTGGGAACAACTTACCTCACTTGGCCACGAACCAGTACTAGTGGCGGATGGCAACCAGGCAATTAACAGGTACCAGGAGTTGCAGAACAGCGACACCCCTGTTGAT
>CAYPEU010000021.1:0-10869 GCA_964409855.1 uncultured Desulfocapsa sp. | reverse complement strand
CAACCAGGCAATTAACAGGTACCAGGAGTTGCAGAACAGCGACACCCCTGTTGATCTGGTCATCATGGATCTGACCATCCCCGGTGGTATGGGCGGCCAGGAAGCAGCCGGAAAACTTCTGCAACTTGACCCGGAGGCAAGGATCATTGTTGCCTCCGGTTACTCAAATGATCCGGTCATGGCCAATTACAGTGAGTATGGCTTTTGTTCTGCGATTGCAAAACCATTTGATCTAGCCGAGTTGTCTAAAGCCATTGAGTCTGCCCAAAGTAACTCTGCATCTATTGGATAACAAAGGGTTAATCTACAAACTTAAACATAGAGGGTTACTGTTCGACATCCTGCTGTTCATGTTCAAAGTACCCTTAAGTGGACGACAGTAACTTATTTTTTCTTGCGTGGAACAGCCTGAAGCAACGATTCATCGGGCTGTACACAGGGCAACTGTTCTCCAATATATTCTTCAAGATCCATGAGGTAAAAGGAACTTTCTTCATCGGCAAAGCTGATGGAGATGCCGGCTGTTCCTGCCCGTCCCGTGCGCCCTATTCGATGAACATAATCCTCAGGCTCATAGGGCAGGGTGTAGTTGACCACGTGGCTGATCCCATCAACATGGATTCCCCTGCCTGCCACGTCTGTGGCGATCATGACCTGAATCCGACCGCTGCGAAAGCTCTCCAGGCGGGCCGTTCTCTTCTGCTGGGGAACATCACCGGAGAGCAGTGTGCAGTTGATTCCATCCCTGCGCAGCCGGTCATAAAGCCTTTTCACGTCCCGCTTCATATTGGCAAAGACGATGATCCGTTCATGCTGCTCCCTGGTAATGAGATTGTAGAGCACCAGGTACTTTTCCTCTCTGGTGGTCATGTAGACGATCTGCTTCACCGTGTCCACTGCCACCTGCTCGGCCTCAGTTTCAACGGAAACCGGATCAACACACCACTGGGAGGCCAAGCGTTTGACTTCATCGGTGATGGTGGCGGAAAAGAGCATGGTCTGCCGCTTCTCTTTGTGCGGTGTCTTGTAAATGATGGAGCGCACATCCGGGATAAAGCCCATATCCAGCATCCTATCTGCCTCGTCAATCACCATGATGGCCGCATGTTTAAGCTGTACCACCCGCTTGCGCGAAAAGTCCAGGAGACGACCCGGAGTGGCCACCAGGATATCCACCGGCCTCTCGCTGATATTACGCTGCTGCCGCTCATAATCAGTTCCCCCATAGGCCTCTGCCACACGCAGGGGAAGATACTTGCCAATGGCCCTCGCATCCTTGGCAATCTGGATCACCAGTTCTCTGGTGGGAGCAATAATCAAGGCCCTGGGCATCCCTTTGCGACGCTCAGGACGATGTTCACGCAATAACCTTGCAAAAATCCCGATGAGGAACACTGCACTCTTGCCGGTACCGGTGCTGGCCCGTCCAATCAGATCTTTTCCTTGCAAAACATCGGGCAGACTCTTTTCCTGGATGGGAGTGCAATATTTGAAATCAAGATCAGCGATGCCATGCATAAGCGATTGAGGAAGATCAAAATCATGGAAACGGGATTTATCGACCACCGGATCCACAGCAAAGTTGCTCACACTCCATTTTGCTTTTTTCCCCCTGGAACGCCTCGCTCTTTTTCTTGGTTGTTCTTCCCGGCTGGTGGGCTCCTCTTGAGGAGCTAATGCATGAACAATATCTGCAGCAGTGGACTCTTGCCCCTGTGTTCTAAACGCTGTGGAAACCACCCCGCGTTTTGTTAAAAATCGACTTCTGCTTTTTCTCCGCAATCGTCTGAGCTGTCTTTTCTTCATCTCGTTTACCTATGATACACCTTGGGCAACCTTGCGCAGGATATCAATACCATCCGGCGTAAAGGCTTCTTTTTTACTGAGTTCAAAAATGGCAGGCACAGTCATGAAGCAGCCGTATGCCACCTCTTCCTCCTGCAATCGAAAGGGTCCGTTATGGGTACAGGAAAAAATCCGCCCCCAGACCCGGTTATCCTCCTCTTCAAAATACTGATCAAAGAGAGGACTGCACTGCACACCTTCCACCCCCAGTTCCTCTGCCAGTTCCCTGGCTGCCGATTCCTCGTAAGACTCCCCGGCCAGAACCACGCCTCCGGCAGCCACGTCCCAGCAGGATGGATACAAATCCTTGCCGGCTGACCGCTTTTGCAGAAAGAGTTCCTCCTGATCGTTGAAGACAAGGATGTAGGAGGCACGGTGGATAAGCCCCTGTTGCCGCATGATGCAGCGGGGCAAGGCTTCAACCTCACTGTTTTCACGGTCAACAATCTGGACGATTTCTTCGCCGGGATTATACATGGGGCTGAATTCCGGAGCGTTCGCAGTGTGGAGTGGCAAGGGTGGGAGGCCCGGTGACCAGCATCTGGGCAATGGTCAATTTGACCCTGGGATAGAGGTGCAGCTTTTCTCCCATCAGTTCCCGCTCCACAGCCACCAATCGTTGCAGGAGAGGCGTACGCTCCATGTGCGGGGCCTCGGAATCATGGACAAATTTCTTTTTCACGATCTCCTGGCAGCGAAAACAGCCGGGAAAGTTGAGGCGCTTCCCGTCAGGACGCCGCATGGTGGCTGGTACTCCATGCGTTCTGCACACCATGAGACGGTGGGTATAGAGAATACACCGCCCCTCTTCATTGAGAGGACACATGACCTGGGGTCGCTCCCCCCTGGCCTCAGCCTCTTCACAGGCCAGGATATACTCCTTTGCCCGTTGCAGGATCTCCTGCTGTTTTGCTTGCGAAACCTTACGAAACCCCTGCCACAGATAGCTCCACTCGGTATAGGTGTGATGGAGAAAATAGGAGTCGCAGCAGTTGTCCGGGCAGCCGTTGCAGCTGAACTTCAGAGATCTGGCAACCTCATCATAGCTGCTCTCCATCTCCTCATAGATCTTGCGAACCTTGTCACTCAACTGCTCACTAAGTACAACCTCTTTCATGCCTGTTCCTCTTCAAAACATTGAACCTGATATATCTCGATCTTCGGGTGGGAGTCTTGCCAGGCCGTAGGGGAAAGTCCTGCCTTCTGGCAGAGGTGAGCAAGAAAGAGCTGCGGGTCTGGCAGCTGTTCCCATACCTGGGGCAAAAAGGTGGCTGCGGCCATGCCCAGGCGCAGGATCACCCCATCCCTTCCCGGCTGCAGTTTGCTGATAAGGTCGTCACCGTCCCTGTAATCCAGTGACTGCGGTTGACTGAGGACAGAAATATCAATATGCACCTTGGCGAGCTCTTCTGCAGTGAGCGGAGGGAAACGGGAATCATGAAAAGCCGCATTCTTGGCGTTTCTCTTTATCCCCTCAGCAACTGAGCCATCCGGCAGGATGTTCCCTATACAGCCGCGCAGAACCCCGTTGATCTTGAGGGTGACAAAGGTTCCATATTCAACCTCAAGGCCTGGATCGTGAGGGAGTGCCAGCACCTCTTCAGTACCGAGCCTCTCTCCGATTGTCTCTCGGGCAAGACGCAGCAAGATCTTGCCCTGCTCTTCGCTCAGTACTGCTTTCATGGGTTTCTCACTCTCATTGTTTTTTTCAGGTAACTGATCATTTGCAGACAGGGTGCTGCCAGCCAGTTCCTACCATTCAACGCCCAGCATCAGACAGTTAATACCGCTGCCGATACCGAGCAGGGCCGCCTTTTCACCGTGCTGAAAGCCCCCCTGTTCCATGGCCATGGCCATGGTAATAGGAGCTGAAACCGATCCCACATTTCCCAGGTCCTGCAGGGTCTCAAAATTCTTTTCCGGATCCAGCCCCAGAGTATTAAAGAGCAAGCGGGCATGGGCCGTGCCCACCTGGTGACAGAAAAAACGGTCAACACCGTCAGCGTCCCAGCCAGAGTTGGAGGAAAACTTCTGCCAGGTCATGTGGGCGGTTTCCACTCCCCTGCGCAGCAGTTCCTCGGAATCGGTATTCATGAGGGTGGTCTCAGCACCGCTCTGCTCTCCCTGGCAAAGATCAGAGTGTCTGGTATTGGCCTTCCAGGCCCCCTGAATGAGACGTGGCCGATCCATTGTCGGCTGCAGGCTGCACATATAAAGGGCAACCGAGCCGGAACCGATGGTGAGCGAGGCAAAGGCGGGCTTGATCCCCTTCCTGGTCAGACTGCTATCGGCCAGCAGGGCCTGAATCGTGGATTCCACCAGTTCCTCGGCTGTTTCACCGGCCACGATCAAGCCGTTGTCCACCTGCCCCAGTTCAATCATGTTGGCCAGCATGACCATGCCGTCAAGAAATCCCAGACAGGCATTGGAAAGATCAAAGAGCAGGCAGTCTTCGGACAAGCCAAGACGGTTATGGACAAAGGAGGCGGTTGCCGGCTCCATCATGTCCCTGGAGACCGAGGTAAAGATGAGGCACTCTATGGATTCAGGATCCAGATCAGCCTTGTCAAGAACAGCTTGTCCGGCCAGAGCTGCACCCTGGCTGGGCAAGGTTCCAGGCTCCCACAGCCGGCGCTCCCGGATACCGCTCATCAGTTCCAGCCTCCCGGGAGGCAGCTTCAAGCGCTCATACAGAGGGGCCAGCCGCTCCTCAATACCCTGGGAACTCAAGACGCGGGGCGGCAGAACATAGCCGAATGTATGGAGGCAAACCTTGGAGTAATGCATAATCTAATCGTCTCTTTTCCTATTGCGCACAGACTGTTTAATGACATCGTGATGCATTCGGCCAAATGTAGCAGGTATGGCCAAGGAAAACAACCAGAGGATACGCTCTTTTCGCCGGTTACAAGCTGATTTCGTAATAGTTCTCCAATATGCAACAAGGGTTATGAAACAACCGTAGTGTGGGAGCTATTAGCTGATTTCCGCCATGGAAACTTCCAGGCGATGGGCAAGGAGCGATACGGAAAAGCAGAGCAGCAGGTACATGAGAGAGACGGTGAGCCATACTTCTATGGTCCGCTGGGTTGAGGATATCACCTGTAAGCCCTGAAAGGTGAGCTCCTGGATGGAGATAATGGAAACAATCGATGAGTACTTGATGGTATTGATGAACTCATTGGCCAGGGGAGGCAACACCCGCCTGGCCGCCTGGGGAAGGATTATGAAACGCATCTGCTGCAGCCAGGTCAATCCCAGGGATGCCGACGCCTCCCATTGTCCCTGCTCTATGGACTGGATACCTGCCCTGACAATTTCGGTTATATAGGCCCCCTGAAAGAGGGCCACTGTGAAGACGCCTGCAACAAAGGCGGTGAAGAGCTCGGGCGGAGCAAGGAGAAAGGTGGCCCACTTGCGACCCAGGTCTGTTCTGCTGCGAATGAACTCTTCTATCCCAAGCAGGGGCATGACCTGATCGGAAACAAAAAAATAGAAGATAAAGACCAGGACCAGGGGAGGAATGTTGCGGATAAGTTCCACATAGGTGCATCCCACAAGGCGAAAAAAGAGACGCTCCCTGGTCCGAACCACCCCCATGATCAAACCGATGGTGGTGGCAAGCAGAAGTGACCAAATACTGAGACGGATGGTGGTGAAAAACCCATCGAGAAGGATATTTGCCACCCAGTGCCCCTTCCCTTCATCCCAGCGCAGCAGGTAGTTGGGGATCACCCCCCAGTCCCAGCGGTAATGGAGTCCAACGCTTACCCGGTAGGTAACATAGCCTAAAAAGAGGAACAGAGCGGCTGTCACCACGATGTCGAGAAGGATGTTCCTCTTTTTTAAAAGATAGACTCCGGTCATGCTTTGCAAACCACCTTATTTTGAGCCCATAGAGACTATAGTGTAAACTGGCACAGGTGCCTTATATTTGTGCGCTTGTTATCGTCTGCCATAGCTCATCTATGCGGACGGTCACAAACGTGCAAAGATGGGGGTGCCTGTGACAATTTATTCAACAAGGTGGGACCACTCCTTGGTTCCAAACCAGTAATGGTGACGCTCTTCCAGCCACCCCTCATGGCTGACAATGGTAATCCAGTTGTTGAAAAAGGTCAGGGTGTCGAAATCTCCCTTACGCACGGCAAAACCGATGGGCTCCCTGGTGAAGTTGGATTCCAGGGGGAGAAACATGGTCTCAGGATATCTTATGGCCTCATAGGCTGGTCTTGGGGCTGATCCCACCACGGCATGGACATTGCCATTACGCAGTTCCTGGTAGGCCTGGGCCTCATCCTCAAAGAGCCGCAGTTTGGCCTTGGGGATGTACTTTTTGGCAGCTGCAACAGCTGTGGTCCCCAGTTTACAGGCGATTTCCACCTTGGTATTGTTAAAATCCTCAAGACTCTGAAAGCCTGCAGCCTTTTCCTTGTGGGCCACAATACCCATGCCCGAATAATCGTAAGGAATGGAAAAGTTGACCTTGAGTGCGCGCTTGGTCTGAATTCCCATGCCGCCGATGATCACGTCAAACTTGCCGGTGAGGAGTGCTGGAATAATCCCTGCCCACTTGGTGGGGACAAACTCTACCTTCACTCCCATATCCGCTGCCAGTCTCCGGGCCACATCGATCTCAAATCCCACCAGTTTGCCACTTTTGTCCTTCATGGCCCAAGGAAGAAAGGTATCCATGCCCACCCGCAAGACTCCTCGGCGCACGACCTGATCCAGGGTTGATTCCGCTATGAGCTGATTCTGTATTTTCCCTGCCATGGCAGGAACGCTTGTCATGATCAGTAGCAGTATAAGCCCAAGGGGAAATAAAATCCTGTTCACTCTTTTCATCTTTTCTCCTCATTGAATAAGGTTCATCAACAATTCACGTTTGACTATCATATTGCATGACGACCTAAAAAACAAATTCGCTCTCAAACCAATGCCATTCGTTTTTCCAGATAGGAGACCAGGAAAGAGAGAGAGACCGTGATCACAAGGTACATGAGGGCCACGGTGAACCAGAGTTCAAAGGTGAGAAAGGTCTCGGAAATCAGGGCCTGGGCCTCCATGGTCAAATCGTAAACGGCTATGGTGCTGACCAGGGCTGAATCCTTGATAAGGGAAATGGCCTGATTGGCAAGGGGCGGCAGAATACGACGTACGGCCTGGGGCAGAACCACAAAACGATAGGCCTGCCTAGAGCTGAGCCCTAAACTGTGTGAAGCCTCCCACTGCCCCTTTTCCACAGAAACGATTCCTGAACGAAAAATCTCCGAGGCATAGGCGCCCTCAAAAAGACTGAGTGACAAAACAGCGGCCCAGAACCGGTCCAGGCCAAGGATAGGGCCCATGACAAAGTAGATAAAAAAGAGCTGGATAAGCAGAGGAGTATTACGGCTCACCTCCAGATACACCCGGGCCAGAACCTGGCCGGGCAGAGAATTGGAAAGACGGAGAAGGGCCGTAACTAAGCCAATGGTAGAGGCAAGAAACAGACTGACAGCTGATATCTTCAAGGTCACGCCCAGGCCAAGCAGGAGCGGCCCGGCAATAAAACCTGTCTCATCCCAGACATAGAGATAACGCGGAATCTGATACCATTGCCAGTGATATCCCAGTTCTTCCACTGAACGGCTGAAAAACAAGAATATCAGGGTAAGGAGGAGGAGAAACTGTCCAATATCGAAAAAAGGGGCGCGAGTGAAACGCAGCCAATTTTTCCTCACTTTTCCGGGCGATGAAGAAGGCATCAGGAGAATTGTTCAAAAATTACACAAAAGATTTAATTGCAAAAAGGGTATCTCCAGGTAAAGATATACAGCAGGAGAAACAGATGATCATTGACTTTCATACCCACGCCTTTCCCGACACTGTGGCTGCCAGGGCCATCCCGTCCCTGGAAAAGGAGGGCGACATCAAGGCGAGAACTTCCGGAACCACCGCCTCTCTCCTGGCCTCCATGGACCGGGCAGGGATTGATCGCAGTCTCATCTGCTCCATTGCCACCCGTCCCCTCCAATTTGATGCTATCCTTGACTGGTCCCGCCAGATTCGCTGCAAACGTCTGATCCCCCTGCCCTCCATCCACCCCGATGATCCTGACTCTGTGGAAAAGGTTCACAGGATTCACCAGGAAGGCTTTGTCGGGATCAAGATGCATCCCTATTACCAAAATTATTTCCTCAGCGAAAAACGGCTGACCCCTTTCTACGAGGCCCTGAGCGAGACAGGTCTGCTCCTTGTTGTCCACTGCGGTTACGATATTGCCTTTCCCCGCATCCGCTGTGCCGACCCGGCCCAGATTCTTACCCTGCACCAGCGTTTTCCAAAACTACGCCTCATTACCACCCACTTTGGAGGCTGGAAGCTCTGGGACGAGGTGGAAGAGATGCTCATCGGCAGGGAGATTTTTATGGAAATCTCCTTTTCTCTCCAGTATCTTCAGGAGGAACAGGCCGTGCGCATGCTGACCGGTCACCCAGCAGAATTTCTCCTCTTTGGCAGCGACTCCCCCTGGGATGATCAGAGAGAGTGCATTGGTCGGCTGAAGGCCTTGAAGCTTCAACAAAACCTTGTCACTGGTATCCTTGGCGAGAATGCACTGAAACTCCTACCCCTTTAAGGTATGAGCAAGACAGCAAAAAAACGCGGATTGTAACGTTACTGAGACTCTTATGACCGACATTCCCAATATCAGTAAAAGGCACTGCGATTCCTGCGGAGCTTCCCTGCCTGACGGTGAACTCTTTTATCACTGCCGTACAGAGATCATTGCCGGAAAAGATGAAACCATCCCCGATCTCAAGCATCCGGACAAACTCATTGCCCAGGCCCTGTCCGAAATAAGCGGCAAAGAGGAGACGGAACTCCTGGATGAGATCTACCAGGAAATCATCCTCCAACTCTGCCCTGCCTGCAGAGTGACTTTTCTCAAGCAGATTCACTCCATGCTGGGGCGCGGTTGTCAAAACTGTGCCAATTGCGGGCCGCCATCAGCAAAAAAAGAAGGGAAACTTCTCCGTTTTCCTCCCCGAAAAGAGGACAACTAGTCGTCTCATTGACACGTTTTTGACCTGACCCTCTCTAAATACTCTGTGGCCAACATGTCCAGAGAAAGGGGATCCATGACCTCCACCCTGGAACCCTCCTCGACTCTCCCCTTGATCACCAGGACCGTTCGCGGATATCCGTGCCCGCCAAAGTCATTGGTGAGGGTCTCGTGATCACTGGAAATAAAAACCAGTTTTTCCTCCTGTACCGTGCACTGATAGACTGGAATCCCTGCCCCTTCCAGCTTTTCAATAAATAGAGCAAGGTGCGGAAGCTGTCGCTCGGTACAGTCCGGACACCAGGAAGTGACCACATTCACCACAAAGGTCTCTCCCTGTTCAATATGGACTCTTACTTCACTGGGGGAAATATCTTTTATCATCTCTTTTGCCTCACTTTTTGCGGATTTCCCAACACTGATGAATCCTGCTGTTGCGGGCAAAATCCAGGGGAATACTGTCCCGGCTGATGTTGCGTATTGCAAAACGCTCAGCAAGTGACTCATCTATCTGAAACCGCCTGAAGTTGGTAGAAAAGATGAGGAGCCCGCCCTCTGCCAGGCGCGCCATGGCTTTCTCCAGCAGCACCTTGTGATCCCGCTGCACATCAAAAACCAGCCTCTCTTTTTTGGTATTGGAGAAGGTGGGTGGATCAACAAAGATCAGGTCATATTCTCCCCTGTTCTCCTGCAGCCACTGGAGGCAGTCCGCCTTCACTGTTTCATGGGCCAGGCCGCCAAAACCGTTCAAATTGAGATTCATCCTGGCCCAGCTCAGGTAGTTGGCTGAAAGATCCACCGTGGTAGTCGACTCTGCTCCTCCCGCAGCTGCATGAACCGTGGCTGTACCGGTATAGGCAAAGAGGTTGAGGAAACGCTTTCCTGCCGCCTCCTTGCCCACTTTCAGACGAATGTTGCGATGGTCAAGAAAGAGACCGGTATCCAGGTAGTCGGTGAAGTTCACGAGAAAAAAACAGTCGCCTTCCCGCACCACATGCATCTTTTTCCGCTGCCCCTGTTTCTGGTACTGGGCCTTGCCCTTCTGTTTTCTCCGAGTCTTGAGGAAGACCCGGTCCCGGCGTACTCCGAAGAGGTGACGGATCTGGGCCAGACTCTGTCGAAATCGCTCAGCAGCTATCTTCTCATCAACAGTTGCCGGCGCAGCATATTCCTGGACCACAATCCATTTTTCATAGATATCCACGGACACATTATAGTGGGGAAGGTCCCGGTCATAGAGACGAAAACAGTGAACCTTCTCCCGCCTGGCCCACTTCAATATTTTTTTCGAATTTTTCCGCAGCCGGTTGGCAAACTCCTCACCCTCTGCAGGCCCCTTCTCACCTGTCATCTGCCACAGAAATTCCTCTACTTCCTCTGCCGGTACCTGACCACAAAAGAGGCGGCAGTTGATGGGACCGTTGAACAGGCGATGACTCGTCTCCCATTTGATCCCCATGCGGTCGCCGAAATCGGGATTGGAGGTAAAGATGCCAAGCTGCCAGCCGCTAAACTCCTTCCTGCAGATACGCCCCAGGGCCCGGTGCAGCTGTTCCGCCTCGTCCGTTTCAGCAAGACGCTCGCCATAGGGTGGATTGGCCACCAGGATTCCTTTGGCTGCCGGGCGGCGCAGATGGGCCAGCTGCCCCTGCTTGATCACGATTCGATTCTCAAGCCCGGCATTCTCGATATTTTTTCTGGCAATGGCCACGGCCCGAGGATCTGCATCATAGCCAAGGATGAGAGGCCATTCCCTGTCAAGCCCGGCTTCTTCCCGCGCCACTGCCTCGTCCACCAGCCGGGACCAGAGCGCAGGATCATGATCCTTCCAGCCATTGAAGCCAAAATAGCTGCGGGAGAGGCCGGGCGCTGCATCACCATAAATCAGGGCCCCTTCAATGAGGAGTGTTCCGGAACCGCACATGGGATCAAGGAGCATGGTGTCCTGGGGAGTTTCAACCGTCCATCCGGAGAGG
>CAYPEU010000020.1:33957-35648 GCA_964409855.1 uncultured Desulfocapsa sp. | reverse complement strand
CCTGGGACTGTCGTTTCTCTGCGCCTTTTTTGAGACCATCTATCTCAAGACAGGAGATGAGCAGTGGAAGAAGATAACCCGTTTCTGGATGACCCTTTTCGGCATCAACTTCGCCATTGGCGTGGCCACCGGCATTATCCTGGAATTTGAATTTGGAACCAACTGGTCCAACTATTCCTGGATGGTTGGGGATATCTTTGGTGCACCCCTGGCCATTGAAGGCATCTTTGCCTTTTTCCTTGAGGCCACCTTTTTTGCCGTCATGTTTTTTGGCTGGGACAGGGTGTCTAAAGGATTTCATTGTTTCTCCACCTGGATGGTGGCCGTCGGTTCCAATCTTTCCGCGGTCTGGATCCTGGTGGCAAACGGCTGGATGCAGAATCCTGTGGGTATGGCCTTCAATCCAGAGACCGTGCGCTTTGAGATGGAGAATTTTGCGGCTGTGGTCTTTAATCCCCATGCAGTAACAAAATTTGTCCATACCTCCTCTTCCGGCTTTCTCATGGCTTCACTCTTTGTTCTCACTATCTCTTCCTGGTACCTGATGAAAGGAAAACATATTGAGATGGCCAAAAAATCCATAATTGTGGCCTCTGTTTTCGGTCTGATTTCTTCAATATTTGTTGCCTTTACCGGAGATGAGTCCGCTTTTGAGGTCGCACATAATCAGCCCATGAAGCTTGCTGCCATGGAAGGTCTGTATACGGGTGAGACCGGTGCTGGCCTTGTGGCCATGGGTATTGTCAACTCGGCAAAATCGCCTGGGGATGAACAGGATGCCTTTCTCTTTGAGATCAAGGTGCCGCAGCTCCTTTCATTGCTTGCCAACCGAAAACTCAACTCCTTTGTTCCCGGTATTGATGATCTGGTTTACGGTAATGCAGCAGAGGGGGTCATGGGGGTAAACACCATGATGGAAAAGGGGAAACTGGCCCTGAATGATTTAGCTGCTTATAAAAAGGCACGAAAAGACAAGAGTGACGTGGCGGCAGCCGAGGCCCTGGAACGATTTAATGTCAACAAGGATTATCTGGGCTACGGTTACCTTTCTACTCCTGAAGAGGCGGTGCCTTCTGTTCCCATCGTATTTAACGCCTTTCGTGTGATGGTTATTCTTGGTTCCCTCTTTCCAGTAATCTTTGCCGCTTTTCTTTTCTATACCCTGAAAGGAACGCTGACCGAGAAACGCTGGCTTCTTCCCATCGGTCTGATTTCAGGCCTCATGGGACTTCTGGCTTCGCAGGCAGGCTGGGTTGTGGCTGAAGTTGGTCGTCAGCCCTGGGCCATCCAGGGGCTGCTGCCGGTGAATGTGGCGACAACAAACCTTTCCACCACCGCTGTGCAGATCACTTTCTTTATGTTTGCAGCTGTTTTTACCCTGCTTCTCATCGCTGAAATATCCATCATGCTGAAGCAGATTTCCATCGGACCGGAGGGCCACTGAAAATGATAGCAAATCTTGATTATATAACCCTGCAGCAACTCTGGTGGGTGCTCTGTTCCGTAGTTGGTGCCCTGTTTCTCTTTCTTACCTATGTCCAGGGCGGGCAAACCCTGCTCTGGCAGATGGCAAAGACCGAGACGGAAAGCGCCATGATCATTAATTCCCTGGGGAGGAAGTGGGAGATCACCTTTACCACCCTGGTCCTTTTTGGCGGAGCCCTGTTTGCCTCTTTTCCCAAGTTTTACGC
>CAYPEU010000020.1:27036-33857 GCA_964409855.1 uncultured Desulfocapsa sp. | reverse complement strand
TGGGAGTATACCCTGGGCGGTATCAACCTGCGTGGACTGGAGGCTGCCTTCTCGCTCTTTAATCTGTCCCTTGGCCTCTTCCTGGTCTTTAACGCCCGGGTCCTTGGCGCCCTCTATCTTCTCAATAATCTGGAGCTGACTTCTGTGTCAGCCATGGAGCAGCGACTGCGCAAGGCGGTATGGACTAATTTCCTCTGTGCCCTTCCTTTCCTGCTCTACGTGGTTGTCTCCATTCTTTTGATGAAGGGCTTTCATGTGGATGAGGCTGGAGTGGTTTCCAAGGTTTCTTTTAAATACCTCTTTAACCTATTCGCCCTGCCCCATCTCCTTGTTCTGCTTCTCGCTGGACTGGGACTGGTTATCTTGGGAGTCCTTGGGGGAGCCTTTAAAGGCAGTACCAGGGGGATCTGGCCTGCAGGGCTTGGTACCGTGCTTGTTGGATTATGTGTACTCTGCCTTCCGGCCTTTAACTCCACAGCGTTTTATCCTTCGAAGTTTGACCTGCAGTCCAGTCTGACCATCTATAATGCGTCATCAAGTCAGTTCACTCTGACCACCATGACCTATGTGGCTATAGGTATTCCATTTGTTCTTGGATATGTGGCCTATCTCTGGAAACAGATGGATGCAAAGAAGCTGACCGCAGAAGAGGCCATGGATCACGAGGCCTATTAAGAGTTAAATCTGAACATCGAATGAAATAAGGAGAATTCCATGACTACAATATTACTGCTTGGATATGTTGCTGTTATTGTCGTATCCTATAAGGGAGCTGTCATTGCCCTGGACAAATCAGGCCTGTTGTAACAGCTTGTAAGGTACTCTTCTCATTTTCTCGAGAAGAATAGTATTGAGAAAAAATGGGAGGCTGCGGCCTCCCATTTTTATTTAGCGGGGATCTGTGCCCTCTGCGCTTCTGCCAATGTGAGAAATATTATGTCTCAAAATGAGCAAAAGGTGACCCTCCTGGGGTCTAATGTCAAGATACGCAACCTGCCGATCAAACAGGTCAGTCTGCTGGAAGAGGGAAATTTACCGGCTTACGGATATAACCCCGGTGACCATATCGAGCTCATGGCCGGGGATGTGTCGGTGGAGTATGGGCGGCTGGAGCAGCTGCTTACCTGGCTGACAGCCTATGTTGCAGAGTCGGATTTGGATCCCAGGATTCATTCCGTGACCTATGGAGAGCAGAAGGATATTTTTCAGATCTTTAAAAAATATCAAAGTATCCGGGTGGAGCGGGAGGATCACGGCTGGTTTATGGTAAATCAGTATCTGCCGGCCACCGGCCGTTCCATTGTAGCAGAGCCCTTTGTCGTAGATGAGTCCAACAGGGAGATATTTTCCAATAATAATGGCTTGGTTGTGATAGATGACTCCGGACATCCTCCGGAACTCAGTCAGCAGGATCTGGATCGTAATCCCGATATGTGGGCCATTGCCATGGGAATCAGTGTGGCCCACTGGGAAAAGTGGGCCAAACGTCTGGGGGATCGTTTTGCCCTTTTCTGCAGACTTTCTGATCTTGAGACCACCCGCATGGAGATGGACTGCTCTGTAAACTGGGAGACCATTGTTGCCATGTGTCTGCGGGCGCTCCGGACTGATGAAGTGGGACTCTGGGACTCGGCAGCAGGACGTTTTCGCTGTCATATCGTGGTGGAGATGTTTCCCCACGGTATCCTCTACATCGGGCCGGATGCGACCTTCTTTCACCATCGTAAGGGGTGTCTGCCTGAAAAAAGCTCTCCCCGGCAACGCGGTTCTGTTCCCTGTTATGATACCCTGGTCCCTGCCATGCTGGCCATGGATTCCCTGCGCTTCGGGAGGTTTATTTTCAGCAGGAATTATTTTTATGACCTCTCCACCAGGGTCTTGAATAACTGGGATGATCTCTATTATCACGGCTATTATTTCAAGGACAGCCTGGAGTTTCCTAATCTGGATTTTGCCAAGAGTTTTCCTGGGGGCTATGCCTGCTCCTTTGTCGATAATGGACCTGATCCGAGCTTTTTTGAGCTGCCTCCCCTGTCAGCAGATTTTGAAGCCATCCTTGAGCTGGTCTCCAGTCAGGTATGGTCCAATGAAAAGAAACATGCCCTGCGCCGTTTTTTCTATTTCCGTAAACCGTCACCAGCAACAGTGAATCCTGCCCTGGGCAGCTCATACGGCTATATGGATGAGATCGTCTCAGTCCTCCATAACCTGAAGGAAGAGGTGAACCGGAAGAGCGGCTTCAATGATCTCCCTATCTTTCAGGTGGGCAATTTGCGGACCACAGACCCGGCAGAGATCGACCCAGTGATTACCCTGCAGAACGTCATGGATTCCTATGTCTCCAAGGAAAGTGTTCTGCGCCCCCTCTGTTTAGGGGTCTTCGGGCCTCCGGGATCCGGTAAATCCTTTGCTGTGAAAGAGGTGGCCAATGTTATCTCGAAAAAGTATGAGGGGAATCCCTTTGATTTCTTTGAGTTCAACCTGAGCCAGTTTGCCTCGCCGGATGAGATCAATTCCGCCATCGAACCGGTGCGTGCCTCTGTTGCCAGAGGAAAGGTCCCCATTGTCTTCTGGGATGAATTTGACTGTCGCTACGACGGTCATGAATTCGGCTACCTGCGTTATTTCCTTCCCTCCATGCAGGACGGCGTGACCTATGTCAACGGTATTCCCCATTTCATCGGCAGGGCCATTTTTGTCTTTGCCGGTGGGGTCAAGGCCAGCTGGTCCGGTATGGAGAAATTGCTGGATCCTGCAGATAAGGAATCCCTGGCCAGGATGAAGACCCTGAAGATCCCGGATTTCATGAGCCGTCTCCGGGTGGTCCTTGATATTGACGGCATTGACCTTCCTGATATCCTGCTCCGTGACTCGGCCAACAGTGACGACCTGGATGAGTTGCGGCGTATACTGCTCAAACGGGCATTTATCATTGCCCACCAGATGGAAACCCACTGGAAAAAAGCAGCAAGAAAGACCTCTGGGCTTCTGCTGCGCCTCCTGTTAGGACGCTATAAATTCGGGGCGCGCTCCATTGAGGCAGTGATTGAGGCCAGTCGGGCCTCGGATCGTCTAGTCTACGGACTTCCCGAACTCATTGCCCCCTCTGCTGCCAGGATTCACGCTGAATGGCGGATTGACCTGGAAAGAAGAATCGATCAGCTGCGAAAGCTAGAGGGCATGCGTGCCGTATGGTAGGTCTGTCTGGAAGAGATGATCAGCTAACAGGCTGAAGAGAGAGGAAAAAGACTTTATCCGGCAGGTGGGAGCAGTGTTGTTTTTGACCTTCATCCTTCAGTCGCTGTCCCTGAAAAAACAATTTGATCGTGTTGAGTCAAGTGCCAAGAGAACAACAAATTACCCTGAAGGAGTTGCAGTATGAAAAGAGTTTCCATGGCTGTCTGTTTTGCATTGGTCCTTGTGTCCGTTACTTCCTGGGCCCAGGCTGACAAGGGACCTGAGACCATTGATCTGAAG
Organism: uncultured Desulfocapsa sp.; assembly: GCA_964409855.1. Lineage (GTDB taxonomy): Bacteria > Desulfobacterota > Desulfobulbia > Desulfobulbales > Desulfocapsaceae > Desulfocapsa. The sequence continues at coordinate 30,380 of CAYPEU010000020.1, read as the reverse complement.
GCTGCCTACAAGGTGGAGGGGAAAAAGAAGGCAGTGGTCTTTCCCCATCACAAACATCAGGAAAAGTTGGAATGCGGCAAGTGCCATAAGGAGAGCAAGGGCGGAGGCCCCCTTGTGGTCGATATCGTTAAACTGACCACAAGCAAAAATGATTTTCACAAGAAATTCTGCTGGCCCTGCCACATGGAGATGAAGGTACCAAAGGGTAAATCCTGTAAAACATGCCATCGCTGAGAGGCTGATACAGGGTCGTGAGTTCTCGATTTTTCTTTTCTTTTGAGAACGAAGCTGATAGGGTCGTCGTTTGTTAGGCGGCCTGCTTCGGAGAAGATATTTCCGCTGTTCAGGTACTGCCTGTGGGCGCAGCTGAAGAGAAAACCATTCCATGGAAACAAAAAAAATGCAGCCAGGTGAGCGGCCGGACATCATCCTTGATCTGGAGCGGCTGAAGACGAACTGTCATGGAAATCTTGACATCGTTGCAGAACTGTTGGACCATCTGTCCCGGAAGAGTGCTCCTAAGTGGTTGGCGTCACTGGAGGAGGGGGTGCAATCAGGGGATAGCGAGCGTCTGCAGGGGGTCTGTCATGCAATGAAGGGCGCTGCTGCCACTGTCTTTGCCTGGCGCATCTCTAATATTGCCTTAGAGCTTGAACGGCTGGCCCACGCTGGAGAGATCGAGAGTCTGCAGGGGCGGATGACCGACTTGCAGGAGGCCTTCACCGAGCTAGAGCAGTGGAAGGTCGATAACCTGTAATGCTGACGAGTTGCCTAAGGTATTACAGCTCTTGCTCACAGCGTAAGAAAACGGCCTGAATAACAAGGCTGTTGTCAAAGGTAATATTTTCATTACCCCAGGAGTCTAAACCCAGATCTGTCAGGGAACCGGCTTCTTCCCACTCATCAAAACCGAATTTCCAGCCCAGCCAGGTCTTCTGAAAGGAGTAGGCGTACTCGGGGCCATAGTAATCGAAACGGTTTTCTTCCAGCTCTTCATCCGGCATTTCCCGGGATATCCCCACAAGAATAAGATTGGCTCCCTTCTCCTCTGCTTCTCTGTGCATGGCAGAGGCAATATCTTTTCCGGTGGAGCGCTCTTTGCTGTTCATCAGGAGATGGGCAAAGGCAGTACAGTGGGCTGGTACCACTTCCTCCTGGAAGATGATTTTGCTGCCACTAGTTTGTGGAAAGCTGATGCCTTCATACTCTGCTGAACTTGACCAGCAGCCAGCAAGAAGAGCAGTGGAGAGGAGGAGTAAGAAAAGTTTTATCCTTTGCATGATTCACCTGTAGGATGTTTGCTGTTAGGCGTTTGAGGGGAAGGAACTAGCTGACATCCCCACTGTTTCGACGGAAAAATACGCTATTTTTTTCTTTTTGACTATCATTTTTATCATAACGGTTTGACTCTTTTTCCATACCCTCTCTCCCTGGTCCAGCTTGGATGGGAAGCAGACGGATGTGAGCAGCAGGAGGAAGAGGGGTGCCTCAAATCGAAAGATTCAGGGAATTGACGACTCCTCTTCTACACGCTGCAGGAGTTCCTGCCAAAGCCTGAGGCGGTTGGCGTCACCCATCTGAGGAGTGTAACCACGGTGCCTTGTCAGCCAAATCCCTGTGCCGTTAAAACTGTAGATTGGCACCAGGTCATTGCGTTGGGAGGCAGGGACAATCCGGTTGGTCAAATTGTCGAGTACCAGGGGATCGGCAGAAGGGGAGTGGTAATAGGTAAGGACCATGTGCGCCCGGTTCAGGGTCAGTGATTTGACGTAGGCCAGTCGCATCTTCTCATCTGGCACTTCCAGGCTCTTGAGGGTGAAATATTTGGCAATGGTAAAATCCTCGCAGTCGCCTCCATTGCTGACCAGCGTCTCCAGCGGTGTTGCCCAATAGTCCTCCTGCCCCCAGTGGCCAAGATCGGTAACAAAGTCAAGGCGGTTGAAAAAACCGTTAACAGAAACCAGTTTTTCCCTTACAGGGGCCTTTTTCTTCTCTTTAATAAGACTCTTCCACTGGGTGATTCTCTGCCTTGCAGCTTCATCATACCTTTCATCGACGAGCTCGGGCGGTGGAGTTTTTTTGCTGCAAGCAGTGACCAGCACCAGCACCAGCAGCCCCAGTATCCAGTGAGAGCTGCCTTTCTCCTTCCTCTGGAGGGCGGGCAGGAATGGGTCAGGCTGCTGCCCGGGCCTTGGCATAGGCTGTGGCGGCACACTCGTTTTTACCGAGGTCGAGTTCTTCCTGTTTATCCGGATCATACTGCTCAAGGTTTCCGTTGGCTAGGCGAATAAGCGCGTATTCAGAAGGCTGCTCCCGCATATTGTCTTGGATATATTGGATAAAGTCCTTCTCGTTGTTGATGGCGTAGACGTCTTTGTTTCGTTCTTTGACCTGGCCTAAAGGCATGCAGAAGAGGAGATCTTCTGTGGCCTCGTTCCAATCCATATAATGTCCGGGCAGGACCAGAAGATCATCGTCAAGTTCTTTTATCTTCAGCAAGGAGTTAAAGAGGAGTATGGCCCAGTCAACGGCCTTTCCCCCCAGGTCTGGACGGCCAAGAGACTCGATGAAGACCGTGTCGCCGGAGATCATGAACTTGTTGTCCACAAGAAAGGTGGTGGATCCCGGAGTGTGGCCTGGAGTGAACATCACCGTGACATCCGGACCGCCGTTACTGAAACGATGGATTTCTCCATCGGTGAGTGACTTATGATTGGTCTTCATCCCCTTGAAATCACCATCATTCCCCCAGAAGTCAGCCTTTGTCTGTTCAGCAATCATTCGTGATCCGGCAATGTAGTCTGCCTGCAGATGGGTCTCAAAGGTCTTCACAACCTTGCACGCCTGGTTTTTTGCAAAATCAAGATAGAACTCCACATCACGGCTTGGGTCGAACAGCATCATCTCTCCACCGGAACAGAGAGCGTAACTGCAGGAGGCCTTACCCGGGCGGATAAACTGGTACAGACTGTAGCTATCGTCTTTATGCAGCAGTTTGGGCACCAGGAGATTCCCCCAGGTCTTGATCCCTCCGGTAAGATAACGGACATCGTCAAAACCGTGCTTGGTGAGAATTTCCCCCACATATTTTGCCGAACCCTCTTTGACGCAGACAATGCGGACGGCACGACCTTTCGGGACCTTGGCCACACTCTCCTCTTCAATCTCCATGAAGTCGTAATAAGAGACATTGACCATGTCAAAAGGGTATGGGGCTTCCACCTGGAATCGGTCAAAATCTTTAGAGTTTCTGACATCGAGAATCAGGATGTCCTCTTTGTTGGTGAGCCATTGGAAGAGATCTTTTGCTGTATAGGATGAGAGCGTCATGAAAAAAACTCCTT
>CAYPEU010000020.1:12337-27026 GCA_964409855.1 uncultured Desulfocapsa sp. | reverse complement strand
GTACGCTAAGGGACCTAAGCCACTGCATCGGTGGGAAGGGTAGGCAGTTGCCTGGCAAGGGCTGGTCACTCTGAACATAATAAGAGGAAATGTACCATAGTGTTTCTGTGTTAACAAAATGAAAAAGTATTTGATTTTGAGAAACTTTATTGATGGATCAGTTCATTAAAAAAGACGACGGAGGAGAAATCAGGAGAGTGTTGTACCGGGAGCCGAGAACTGGGCCTGGCCACAAAAATGAGAAAGCCCATCCCATACTGTTTTGCTGCATGGAGGACTTTTGCAGTGTCATCGGCGAGCAGGGTTCGATGCCTGTCAAACTGAAGCAGTTCCTGGAGCCTGGTCCAGAATTCAGGCTGCTCTTTGGCACAGCCGATCTCTTCTGAACAGACAATACGATCAAAGTGGGACCCCAGTGCTGTCTTGCGCAATTTGATATCCAGGGTCTTGGAATGGGCATTGGTCACCAGATGCACCGTCTTGTTGATACTCTTTATATACTCCAGAAAATCAAGAACATAGGGGTGGACCTGGATCAGGTGGTCAACCTTGCATTTCAGTTCCGGGATGTCAAGGCCCAGCTGTTCGGACCAGTAGTCGAGGTCTGTCCACTGCAGGGTGCTCTCCACCCTCTGATAGCGTTGCAGCAGCTCTTTGCGGGCCTCTTGATCCGAGAGTCCGTTTTCCCGGGCAAAGATTTTTGGCACATACTCTTCCCAGAAGTGATCATCAAAATACTTGTCAAGCAGGGTCCCGTCCATATCCAGGAGGACGGTATCCACTGCTGACCAGGAAAATTCGGGTTTGATCTGTGGAGAAGACATAAGAGTTACTTTTTTTTATGATTTCAGTCCATGCAACTCGGTAAGGGTTTGTTGCAGTACAGTAAACAGCCGGTCCGTGGAGTCAAGGCCGGCAGAGATAATCAGCCTCCCGTCAGGGGTCAGGCGGGGCGGGGTTGTTTTTCTCTTCTTGCTCCCTGGCTGCAGGTAATTGAGGAGGCGTGCAGGGTCCAGCGGGGTGTTGTCGGTGAAAGAAAAGACCAGGGTATCTTTTCCCTTTTCAAGTTTGCTGACCCCCAGCTCGGAAAGGTCTTTCTTCAGGGCCACGATCTTGAAAAGGTTGCTGGTTTCGCCGGGAAGCTGGCCGTAGCGGTCGGTGAGTTCTTCCAGGAGATCGTCATAGGCCTGGTCACCGGTTGTGGACAGGGCTGCGATACGACGATAGGCCACGTAGCGCTGGCTGATGTCCGGGATAAAATCCTGGGGGATATAGGCGGAGAGCTGGAGGTTAATTTCCGGTTCCGGCTGTTCAATACTCTCCAGGATTTCACCACCCGAGGCAGCCCTTGCCTTCAGATCAGCCACGGTTTTCTGCAGCAGGTCTAAATAGAGGTCATAGCCGATGGCTGCGATATGGCCGGACTGGGAGACACCGAGGAGGTTTCCGCCGCCGCGGATCTGCAGGTCACTCATGGCCAGCTTGAAACCGCCGCCCAGTTCATTACACTCCATCAAGGCACGCAGTCTATCCTTGGAGTCTTTGCTCAGGCTGTCGAGCGAGGGGACTAGGAGGTAGGCAAAGGATTGCTTGGCTGAACGGCCCACCCGGCCGCGCAGCTGGTAAATTTCAGCCAGTCCCAGCATGTCGGCACGGTTGATGATGATAGTATTTGCAGTGGGGATATCCAGGCCCGATTCGATGATGGTGGTGCAGAGCAGGACATCGATCTCGCGATTGACGAATTTAACCATGATCTCTTCCAGTTCTTTGCCTCCCATCTGCCCGTGAGCCACGGCAATCCTGGCTTCCGGAACCAGACCCTGCACAGTGGCCGCCATGCGGTAGATGGATTTGACCCGGTTGTGGACAAAGAATACCTGCCCGCCTCGCCGTATCTCTTTCAGCACTGCCTCCTTGATTACCAGGTCGTCGTAACGGGCAACAAATGTCTTTACCGGACGCCGGTGTTCAGGCGGACTGGAGATGACCGAGAGGTCGCGAATGGAGAGCAGGGACATCTGCAGGGTCCGGGGGATGGGAGTGGCGGTGAGGGTCAGGATATCCACCTCGGCCTTGATCCTTTTGATTTTTTCCTTGTGTGCCACACCGAAACGGTGCTCTTCGTCAATGATGAGCAAGCCCAGCTCCCGGTAGGTCACATCCTTGGAGAGCAGACGGTGGGTGCCGATGATGATATCGATCTTTCCGGCAGCAAGTTCTTTTATGATCTGTTTCTGTTCAGTGGGAGTACGAAAACGGTTGATGCAGGCAACCGTCACCGGAAATCCCTGCATCCGTTCCATGAAGGTCTTGGCATGCTGTTCGGCGAGCACCGTGGTTGGTACCAGGATGGCCACCTGCAGTCCATCTTCCACAACCTTGAACGCTGCCCGTATCGCGACCTCGGTCTTGCCGTAGCCCACATCACCACAGATCAGCCGGTCCATGGGCTGGTCTGAGGTCAGGTCGTCAATGACCTCGGTGATGGCCTTGTCCTGTCCAGCTGTCTCATCGTAAGCAAAAGATTCTTCGAGCTCGTGGAAGAGTTCTCCCGGAGGAGAGAAACGCCTGCCTGCGCGGAGTTCGCGCCTAGCATAGATGTCGAGGAGTTCCTGGGCAACCTTCCACACCTCTTCCTTGACCTTGGCCGTGGTTGAACGCCAGGTCTGGCTACCCAGCTTATCAACGCGCGGCTCCCTGTCGGAGAGCCCCTCATAACGAGTGATCAGGTTGAGGCGGTCTACGGGGAGGTAGAGTTTGTCATTGTCCCGGTATTCGATGAGCATATAATCATTGACCACGCCCTGCAGCTCCAAGGTGGAGATGCCCTGGTAGCGGCCAAGGCCGTGGTCGCGATGAACCACCACATCGTTGTGATGGAGCTCGGCGAAACGGATAGGCTCTCCCTTTTTTTCCTTTCTTCCTTTTCGATTACCCAGCCGCATTTCTCCAAAAAGCTCACTTTCAGAGAGGAGGTGGATTCCCAGGCTGCTCAGGCTGAACCCTCCGCTGAGTGGCTGGTCGCAGAGGAAGAGGGAGGTGCTGTCTCCTGTTTTTGGCAGAGCTGTCAGGTCCACTGGAGCTGGCAGCAGTTCAATGGAGTGCTGATGTTTCTCCATGAGTTCGGTAAGGGTATGGGCCTGACGCCGGGATCTGCAGCAGAGCAGGACCTGGTCGCCCTGCTCCTGCCACACGTGGATCTGATCGGAAAGAGGGGGGATCAGCCCCCGTTCTCTGCGTTGTAGAGTAACCTCCTGTTTCAGGATCTGATGATTGGTGGTGGAAAGGGGATGGAGCTCTTTCGGATCGGTGAGCGTGGAGCAGTGGATACGTGCAAAGTCCTGCATACCCTTTTCCATCTCTTGGGGGAGGAGAAAAAGCTGTTCAGGGGCAAGGGCTGGTGTATGCAGCTTCTCGGCCTCCAGGTAATTATTGGTTATCCGTTCATGGACCAGCTGCATTGCCTGCAGCTCCTGCTCAGGGGAAAAGTGGATCAGGCAGGTCTCTGGAGGAAGGAAGTCGAGGACTGTTCCCACCTGCATATCTCCCGGATAGAAAAGAGGGAGAAAGAATTCCATGCCGGCAAAACGTTGCCCCTGACTGACTTGATCGCCGAGTTTCCTGGACGCTTCACGGTTCCAGCTAAGTTCCTCCTCATGTCGACGAAAGGCGGCCGAGATGCTCTTCATTGGTGCAGAATCAACAGCCGGATAGCAGATATCACTGGCCGGCAGAATAATGGCCTCTTCCAGTTCGGAGATAGAGCGCTGGGTGATGGGGTTAAAACCACGCAGAGATTCCACTGTATCTCCAAAGAAATCCAGGCGCAGGGGATTGCTGTGCAGGCCTCCATTCACCAGAAAGGCGGGAGGGAAGATGTCAAGTATACCACCCCGTACCGAATATTCTCCCACGCTCTGGACCAGGGCCACCTGTTCATAGCCGCAGTCGGTGAGGTTTCTGAGCAGTTCATCCCGATCACACTCTTCACCTGTTATAAGCAACTCGGCGTTGTTGGAGAGGGTCTTCCCTGGAAGTGTGCGGCGCATCAGGGCCTCTGCCGAGACAACAAGAATGAAGGAACTCTCTGTTTCGCCAATACCATAGAGGGTGGAAACTCGTGCTGCAGTGGTGAGCGGGTCAGGGGACAGGGGGGTGTATGGCGGAATCTCATAACCGGGATAGGTGAAGACCGGAAGCTTGGTAAAGAGTTTCAGATCCTCTTCCACCAGGGCGACCATGTCTTCATCTGGAACGATGCAGCAGCAAGGCTGGGACTCGGCCTGCAGCGCTGCCAGCAGGGCCGGAGAACTTCCGCGCAGTGCAGCAAGGGAGCGGCTTGTCCCGGGAGAAAGGAGAGTCGTCTGAAAAGGATTGAGCATGGGTCAAAAAAAGTGCCGGCTGCATGGAGTACATGCAGCCGGCAGGAGAAAAGGTTTATGAGGGGGGAGAGGCGGGCCGCCCCTTAGAATGTACCACCAATGGAGAAGTCCCAGACAGACTGGTCTTCATCCGGCTCGGGGTCGAGGTTGTAACCCCATACCAGGCGCAGGGGCCCCATGGGGGACATCCAGCGCAGTTCCAGACCTGTAGCCTTGGCGTAGTTGTCGATGTTCCAATCCTCCTCATCGGCAAAGACCTTGCCGGCATCAAAGAAGATTACACCACGGATACCGGCCTCCTCCAAGAGTGGGAAGACATATTCGATATTGGTATACCACATCTTGTCGCCACCAATACGGTCACCGGTCTCCGGATCCATGGGACTTGCAGCTGCGTATTCATAACCACGGATGGTGTTGATGCCACCGAGATAAAAGCGCTCATATACCGGCAGCTTGCCGGGCTCATTTTCCCAGACCTGGCCACCGGCCAGCTTGAAGTGGAAGACGGTGGTCCAGGGGAGTGGAAAGTACCAGCTGGTATGGGCCTCAAGCTTGGTAAACTCGGCATCACCGCCCAACACACCACCACCAGCATATTTGACGGTGACAGAGTTCTGTGATCCCCTGCTGGCCCCGGTTACACGATCACGGGTGTCACGGACCATGCCGAATTTGACAGCACTGGTAACATTGATATCCAGGGAGTCGAGGATGATTTGGGAGGCAAAGGGGGAGACGTTGGAAAGCTCGGAGTCGGTATAGCTGTAGCTGCCGTAACCGCGAACTTTCTCAAAGAGCGGATAGCCGAAACGAATGGCTCCACCCTGGGAATCTTTGTCATAGTCGTCGTATTCCCGGAACCAGTTAAAGAGGTCAAAGCCCAGGGAAAGCTGGGAATCACGAAGATGGGGATTGGTGTATGCAATGTTGAAACGGTTGGAGGTACCACTGAGGTTGGCCACAAAAGAAAGTTTGTCGCCACGTCCAAGGAAGTTGTTCTCAGAGATTTCACCCATGAGCATGAAGGAGTCAACTGAGCTGTATCCTGCACCAATACTGAACTGTCCAGTGCTCTTCTCCTTGACGTTGACCGTCACGTCCATTTTGGAGGGATCCATTGCCGGTTCCGGTATAATATTCACCTCTTCAAAGAAATCCAGGCGCTGCAGACGCTGGGTACTGGTGCGCAACGCCTTGGAATCGAAAATACCGCCTTCTGCTATGCGCAGTTCCCGCCTGATCACATTGTCACGGGTCCGGGTATTCCCCTTGATGGCGATGCGTTGAATATACACCAGATCACCCTTGTCGATATCGATGATGATATCCACCCGGGCGCCGGTGGTGGATTTATTCATCCTGGGACGTATGTCGGCAAAGGCATATCCGTTTTCAGAATAATAATCGGTAAGTTTTAAGATGTCGTCCCGCAGGATCTGTCGATTGATGAATTCTTGATCCTGGATGGTGAGAAAGTTCCGTAACTGCTGTTTGTCGTCAAGCAGGTCACCTGCAAAAGAGACCGTACCGACACGGTAGCGGGGGCCTTCTTCAACGGTAAAGGTAATATAGAGCCACTCACCATCCTGATCCACTTTCGGGTCGCCTACTTTTACCTCCAGGAAGCCTTGGTTGTTGTAGAAAGAACCGAGTCTGGCAACGTCCCGCATCAGTAATTCCTGCTTCATCAGTCCTGATTCGGTGATCCAGGAGAGCCAGTCTTTTTCGCTGGATTCAATCACATCGAGAAGGTCATCGCTGTCAAAGCTTTTATTGCCGACAAACTTGATCTCCTTGATGAAGATCTTTTCACCCTCTTCAATCACATAACGAAGGTTTGCATGTTCTTCATCAGGATAGCTGATCTGGGCAGTGACTGTAGTGTTGTAATATCCCTTTGATTTGTAGAAGGCCTTGATGGCACTGCTGCCATCATTGACTTTGGCGGTGTTAATGATGGTGTTGGGGCTAATGTTGGCGGCCTCTTTTACCTCCTCCTCGGAGAGCGCATCGATGCCGGAAAACTCAATACGGCTGATGATCGGTTTTTCAGTCACCTCAAAGGTGACGATTTTTCCCCTTTCACTCTCCTCCACTTCAATGCGCACGTTTTCAAAATAGCCCATTTTAAAGATGGTCTTCAGGTCTTCCCGCAGGGCTGCCGGGTTGTAAAAATCCCCTACCTTGGTTTTTATTTTTCGGGAAATGGCACCGCTATCTATCCTTTTGTTCCCACTGGGACCAATGGAGGCGATAATGAAATCCCGGCCAGTATAAGAGATAACCTCCCTGACCACTTCCGAGAGGGTGCCTGCAAGGTTTTCAAGGGATTCTCCGTCGCGGTAATAGTACTGGGGAGTCTCCGGGGCCAGCAGGTCAAAGACCTTGTAGTCCACACTGATTTGATTGCCGATTACAGTGAGACTGCCCACAGCCACATAATCGAGACCAGTGGCAGCGGTGATCTTCTGCAGTTGATCCGGTGCCGGTGGCCAAGGGCCTGAGTAGTCCAGCAGCTTCGCCGCTTCAGCCCTGTCCATGGGGCTAAAGGTGGAGAGCAGAAGGACACTTGTCAGGGCCTGGTCAGCCTGGGCGATAATTTCAGCTTGGTTCATGGGGCTGTTGACCTTGAGCGGGAGAAAGGTGGTGTTCTGTTCAACAGCACAAGCAAGGCTTGGCAGGATGAGGCTGAGCGAGACAGCAAGGGTCAGCAGAAGGCGGCTCAGCTGGTGTCCTGCCGGAATCCGAGAGAGAGTGCTTGCTATTTGGGAATGATTCATGTGATATCCTATTTCGCTGAAAGGGAATAATTCAGGCCCATGGCGAATATCTGCTCGCCGTTAATCCGTAACCGTTTCACTAACTGATATTTTTTTAGTGGCATATTCTGCCCATAAGAATCAGACATTATGCCATGTTTGCAGACTTTTGCAAAGGGCAGAGGTCCATAAAAAGAGGAAAAAAGAAAGGGGCTGACCTTTTGGGCCTGACTGGAGCAATGCTCCAGGGAGAAAATAGTTCTGATCTGCTTGGCGTGAGCTGAATAACTGCATGAGAACGGGTGTCATGTCAAGTGACAAATGACGTAATATTGCAAAGTGATTTGGTGTTTTGCAGGTAAGCGAGCTTGCGAGACTCCGAGGCGAGGTTGAAGGCGCATAGCAGCGCTATGTAACTGAGGCCTCAACGCAGCAGGAACAGCAAAGGACGAGCAAGATGCGACAGGTGGCGCTTGACAGGACACTAGAGGTCGCTCAGTTCCCGGAACGGTGAGGTAGAGTCTGAATGGATCATATCCAGAAACTCCTGTGGGGAGTGTTGAAACTCATCGGCCATGGAGTTGTGATGGAGAATTTCTTCGCTGTAGGTGGAGATCAGGTTCTGATGAGTCCAGCGGGTGAGGTAATAGACAACCAGTTCCGGAAGTTTGGTGTAGACGGTTTCCTCCGGCATCGGGTCGATAAAACTGGACTTACGTAATTTTTCCGATGAGAGGGACTGGGTCTTATAAAAACTTTCCAGGAACATGAGCTCGGCCGGCAGAGAACCTTTCAGGCCCAGGCGGGAGAATATTCTGAACAGGACGTCCAGGCCCTTTTTACCAAATGTGGCCACTGAGTAAGGAACATAGATCTCCCTGGGACTTTTCAGTTCCAGATAGGAGCGGATGGTGAGAATAAGATCAGCCAGCTTCACTGGATCCTTGTCTACAAAATGATAGGTCTGGCCGCTGAACTCCTCTCTGTTTTTAAGAACATGATGGACGAAGTAGGGAAATTTGTTGGCATTGGAATAGGAATGCATGACCCCTTTCTTGGTGAAAAGGACGGGCATGGACTCATCGGCAATGGAAAAAAAGAGACGATGAAAACCTTGAATCTTATGATCGTGCTCTCCATAGACCACTGCCAGGCGGATGCAGGTGTAGTCCAAGCCAACGGTTTGGGACATATACTTCAGCGTCTGCTCTGCCATGAGTTTGGACTTGGCATAGTTGTTCAGCTTTGGGGTGATAGAGAGATGCTCCTCTTCGGTGAGGTTTTCACCGTTTGGCAGGGTCGCGGCAGAGCTGACATGGATGTAGGGAATTTTCAGAGCAGCAGCAGCCCGGGCCAGGTTCAGGGTTCCGAGATAGTTGACCTCAAGCGCCAGCTGGCAGTCGGAACCGATATTGGCAATGGCCGTATTGATGACAAAGTCCGGCCGTACCCGCTTGAGATAGTCACGGATATCACCGGCATCCCTGACAGACAGCTTTTTGCTGCTTGGAGCGCGTAATTCAATGGTGTCAGGGGTCTTGGTCTTAAAATAGTGGGCCAGAGTTCCCCCGATGAGGCCGGAGCCTCCAATGAGAACACCCAAAAGCTTTTTTGAGGAAGAGTTGTTGTGTACCACGGAGTAGATGTGTTTGATTTTGGACGATAAACGTATCCATCTTCATCGAATTATATAATATGCAATCTAGCACGAATTGTTTGGAAAAACATCTTTTTTGCTTCACGGAGGTCAGAAAGATGAATGGGGCCTCAGCTGTTAAACAGCAACTCCTTCTTGGATAGCTCACTGAAGCAGGCTGGAGGAGTCCATTTTGGGTTGACCCTGTCCAGGAAATAAAATAGCCTTCATGGGATGATGAAGAGGAGAATAAAACAGATTCCGGCCGTGTTCCGGGCAGCAACCGGGTTGGATCTTTTTTGGGAGAAATGGCTGCAGGGGGGCACCGATCTTCTTTTTCCTCCCTCCTGTCCGGTCTGCGGAACAAGCCCTCTGCCAGCAGGACAGGCCCTCTGTCGCAGCTGTCTGCAGCATGTTTCTTTTATCCGGTCACCTCTCTGTTCCAGCTGTGGCCGTGAAATGGCTGACTCTGCAGGCAGTGATCATCCTTGCGGTCCTTGTCTGCGGAACCCTCCGCTCTATTCTTCAGCACAAGGGGTTGCCCATTACCAGGAGCCGGTGAGCAGTCTTCTGCACAGGCTGAAATACCAGGGGGATACTTCGGTCCTGTCGGCCCTGCGGGAGATCATCGGGAGGCGGGATTCGTTTTGCTTGCAAGAGCAGGACAGGATTATCCCGGTCCCCCTTCATGTCTCGCGATTGCGCCAGCGCGGGTTTAATCAGTCGCTGGTCCTGGCAAAACTCTTTTTTCCGAATCAGAAAGATCTCATCCAGGTCGATACCCTGACAAGGATTCGCCATACCATTCCCCAGACCGGCCTCGACGGGATTGCCCGGAGGAAGAATCTGCACCAGGCTTTTATTGTACGCTTTCCTGAACGGGTACGGGGGAGAAAGATTGTCCTGGTGGATGATGTCTTTACTACTGGGACGACGGTTGCTGAATGCAGCAGAATGTTGCTGAGGGCTGGTGCTGATGAAGTACGGGTTCTGACCTTGGCAAGGGTGCGGGCGTAGCGGTTTTTTTGCTGTGGAATATGATGATTGTCCAATGGAAAAAGCTTACACTGCAGGTTGGCTTGATCTGTAATTTTTTGTAAAAATCGGATGGGATCTGGCGTGGGAAACAGGAGGAGTTTCATGTTATTATTCCCCTCTTAATAGGGCCCATAAAAAAAATAAAAAAAAAGAAATTTTCACCAAACCGACTGTACTCCCTGATATTGCACGACCCTTTGATAGTTGCAGTGGGTAATTTAAGTTTTTTCTCGTTTTTTCTCGTTTTTTTGAGCAATATTAAGTTAAAGGAAAATGAAAATTTGTTAATAACTCCCCAGGTCATGCACTAAGGTGTGAAGATAACAGAACATTGGTGGATGTTATCTGTTTTGCCCATGGATAAAGGGTTTTGAAAAAGCCTGTCTCCTAATTCCGCTTCTGTTGGGCGGTTTAGGATTGAGGGGGTAATCTGTGGGACTGATAAGAAAATTTGGTAGAATCGGCTTTGACCGAAAAATGGAAATGGAGTTAATTCCTCTGCGTGAGTTGCGGTGGTGGATCACACCTCGTATCCCATCAAAAAAGAGAAGCAAGAACATCTGATTTTTCTTCCGTATGGATTGTTTTCGGTAGCATTTGATAATGCTTCATGGAAGCCTGTAAAGCTCAGTAATTGGCGATTTTGGCGTAATTTCGTTGTTTCAATTGGTGTGTATAGGGGAAAGTATGGTGTGGGAAAAGGCAAAAACAGCATTGAAGGAGCGTCTCGGTGAGTCTATTTTTAATCTCTGGGTCGAGCCCCTTGAATGTGTTTATTCTGATGCTGAACAGATTAAGCTTGCCTGCCCTGATCGATTTTACCGTGCCCATCTGGATCGTAATCATCTTCCAACAGTTCAGAAAACGGTTGATGAATTTTCCAGCAGTTCCTGCAAAGTGACTCTCTGTGACAAGGAAGCTGCAATTTTGCCAGTTGCAAGAAAAAAGGGTCAGCTTCGTTTGCCGCATATTCCAGAGAGAAGGTCTGTTGTCCGCTCCCTTCATCCGCGATACACTTTTGATGCCTTCATGCTCGGTGAGTCTAATCTTCTTGCCCAGTCTGCCTGTAAGTCCTTAATCAATGGCGAGGATACTGTGGGGTCGTGTGTCTATATAAATAGTTCAACGGGACTGGGCAAAAGCCATCTGACCCATGCCGTGGCCCATACGCTCCTTGCCGAGTCTCCGTCAACCAGACTTCGTTATGTGACTGCCCAGCAGTTTGCTTCGGAAATGGTGCGTGGTATTAAGAGTGGTGGTATGGATCAGTTTAAGTCCAGTTATCATGATCAGTGCGATTTTCTCCTGGTGGAGGATATCCACTCCCTGAAAGGAAAGAAAAAAACGCAGGAAGAGTTGAATGAACTGTTGGATTCTCTCATTAAAAGTGGCAAACGGGTCATTCTCACCGCCAACAACGCACCACGCGACCTGAAGGGAATCGATAATGAATTCCGCTCCCGCATGAGTGCAGGACTGGTTACCACCATTCAGGCCCCGGATCTTGCAACGCGCTACCGTATTGTGGAAAACAAGGCGGCCCAGAGTGGGCTGAATCTGGCAGAAGATGCCATCTCCTATATCAGCCAGCAGATTCAGGGCGATGTGCGCCGTATCGAGTCAGCTCTTCTTTCCCTCAGTGCCAAGGCGTCCATTGTCGGTGGTGCCGTGGAAATGGAAATGGTGCGGGAAGTTGTGGCTGATATCGTTGGCCTCCCCAAAAATCTGACCACAACTCTTATTGGTGAAGTTATCAGTCGTGAGTTTAACGTGAGTTATAAGGATCTGCAGTCACGCTCAAGAAAGAAAATAATCACCTTTCCCCGTCAGGTGGCCATGTATCTTGGCCGTAAACATACTGAAGAATCTCTGGGGGATATCGGCAGGACCTTTAATCGAAATCATGCCACTGTCCTGCATGCCGTGAAGGTCGTCTCTGAACTTTGCAGACGTGATACCTCGGTACGCCGTCAAATTGAGATCCTTGATCGGAAAATGGTTGAATTGTAAGTGCCGCTCCTTTTCTGATACAGGACTATCTAGCAGTACCTCCTCTTCCCTTTGCTTCTCTCGTAGAAAACCCCGTCCTCTGGACGGAGACTTGTTCTCTTTCTCTCCTTGTATCCTGTTTTGCTTCTCTTTTTGTCGGCCAGGTTGAAAAAGAAATTTGTAGACTTTTCCTTTTTTGTTGCGGAACGATGACGTTTCAATATGGCTTTGCATTGGTAAATCGGATATGATATCGCTTTTCCCATAAGAAGAGAGTGAGTTGTTCCATAATAGAAGAAAATTGAGGAATATTTATGACCAGCCAAGAGATTATTTACACTAAGATTGATGAAGCACCTGCCCTGGCATCTTGTTCGCTGCTGCCAATTTTACAAGGATTCACCAAAGGTTCCGGGTTTTCTTTGGTGGAAAAGGATATTTCCCTGGCTGGTCGTATCATTGCTAATTTTCCTGAGAATCTCACTGCTGAACAACAGATTTCCGATGATCTCAGTGAACTTGGTAAGAGTGCTCAGGAGCCTGCAACCAACATCGTAAAATTGCCCAATATCAGTGCTTCTATCCCTCAATTAAAAGAGGCGATTCAAGAGCTGCAGGATAAGGGGTACAACATCCCTGATTACCCTGCAGAACCACAGACTGATGAAGAAAAAGAAGTTCACGCCCGTTATGCCAAGGTCCTTGGGAGTGCCGTGAATCCAGTGTTACGTGAGGGGAACTCAGATCGTAGAGCTGCCGCTTCGGTGAAACGATATGGTCAGAAGAATCCCCATCGCATGATGAAGCAGTGGCCTGATGTTTCAAAATGTCGGGTAAGTCATATGAGTGAAGGGGACTTCTATGGCAGTGAAAGGTCCACCACCGTGACAGCCCCCTGTGAGGCACGAATTGAATGCGTGGCAGACGATGGTGCGGTGACCGTATTAAATGCTGCAATACCGCTCCTTGCAGGTGAAGTGATCGATGCGTCTGTTATGAATGTCCGCAGGTTACGTGCTTTCTTTGCAGAGCAGATTGCAAGTGCCAAAAAGGATGGTGTTCTTCTTTCCCTGCACCTGAAAGCCACCATGATGAAGGTCTCTGATCCCATCATGTTTGGTCATTGTGTCTCTGTATTTTATCAGGATGTCTTTGCTAAGCATGGTGAACTGTTCGAACAGCTTGGAGTCAATGTGAATAATGGCCTGGCAGATGTGTATGATCGCATTGCTTCATTACCTGACGCGCAACGGGAAGAAATCGAAGCGGATATCATGGCAGTATATGAAAGCAACGGTGAGCTTGCCATGGTGGATTCTAGTAAGGGCATTACCAACCTCCATGTACCCAATAATATTATTATAGATGCCTCCATGCCTGTTGTGGTTCGCGATGGTGGCCGTATGTGGGGGCCGGATGATAAACTCCATGATACCAATGCCATGATTCCTGACCGCTGTTATGCCACTATTTATCAGGAGGTTGTGCTTGACTGTCAGAAAAATGGTTCTTTTGACCCTGCAACCATGGGGAGTGTCTCCAATGTCGGCCTCATGGCCCAGAAGGCCGAGGAGTATGGTTCCCATGATAAAACCTTTGAGGCCCCTGCAGATGGAATGATCCGTGTGGTTGATTCAGCAGGTAAGACACTCCTTGAACAGAGAGTTGAAGAAGGTGATATCTTCAGGATGTGCCAGACAAAAGATGCACCCATTCAAGACTGGGTAAAACTTGCAGTGAATCGTGCCCGTGCCACTGGCGCACCAGCATTGTTTTGGCTTGATCCAAAGCGGGGCCATGATGCTGAGATCATTGCCAAGGTGAATGAATACCTGCCAAGCCATGATACCGAGGGTCTTGATGTGCGTCTGGTGACCCCTGTGCAAGGTATGCAGGAGTCCATCGCCCGCATACGCAAGGGGGATGATACTATTTCTGTAACCGGGAATGTGCTGCGTGATTATTTGACCGATCTCTTTCCCATTTTAGAGCTTGGCACCAGTGCCAAGATGTTATCCATAGTACCCCTTATGAATGGTGGCGGCCTGTTTGAGACTGGAGCCGGCGGTTCAGCCCCCAAGCATGTGCAGCAATTTGTTGAGGAAGGACATCTGCGCTGGGACTCTTTGGGCGAATTCTGCGCCATGGTGCCTTCTTTTGAACATGTCTACGCCACGTACAAAAATGATAAGGCCGCTCTTTTTGCTGAGACCCTGGACCAGGCCATTGGTGCTTTCCTGGAGATGGAGAAGTCTCCTTCCCGCAAAGTAAATGAGATTGATACCCGTGGCAGCCATTTTTATCTGGCACTTTGTTGGGCCAGAGCGTTAGCCGCTCAGACGAAAGATAGTGATTTGCAGGCGCAGTTCACTGCAGTAGCGAAAGAGCTTGCTGATAATGAAGGCGTGATTGTTGATGAAATGATTGATTGTCAGGGAAAGCCGGTTGATCTTGGTGGTTACTATCAGCCTGATTCTGACAAGGTTTCCAGGGCCATGCGACCAAGTGCAACTTTCAATCGGATTATTGATGGATTGTAAGGTGCTATCGTGATGTGAGTATTGATTGCTGGTGATTGTGTTGCAGCCAATCTGGAAAAATTCCCCTTGATGCCAGCGAATTATTTTCGGGTGTTAAGGGGTTTTTTTTATTAAAGAAAACAAAGCTGTTTCCTGCCCAGATGCAGAGCAAGGTTTCGTTGCTTCAGCTCACGGGTGATGGCCAGAATCTTTTCCGTCCAGACCTTCAGATTGGGGCTTCATGCATGGTATGGAAAACTTTCTTGGAACGCTATTAGTTCCAGGATGTCAGCATCCGTCCAGGCTGTTGTCTGTACATATTCTTTTATCATCACAAGGTCCTGGGTTAGCATCCTTCCG
>CAYPEU010000020.1:0-12237 GCA_964409855.1 uncultured Desulfocapsa sp. | reverse complement strand
TGAGACACTTCGCTCCACCGGTCCTTATGTTGCACTGGATGTCCGAGACAGCGCCGCCCTTGAAAAAACGATTCAACAGTACAATATAGATACCATCTATCATCTGGCCGCCCTGCTGTCGGCGGTTGCGGAAGAGCAGCCGCAGCTGGCATGGGATGTAAACATAAACGGCCTGCTGGCAGTGCTGGAAGCCGCCCGTCTTCACAACTGCTCCGTCTTCCATCCCAGTTCCATCGGTTCCTTTGGCCCCACAACCCCCCGTCACAAAACACCGCAGGAGACTCTTCAGCGTCCCAACACCATGTACGGAGTGGCCAAGGTCGCAGGCGAACTGTTATGTGATTATTACTTTACACGGTACGGTGTAGATACCCGCGGCGTCCGATACCCCGGTCTTATTTCCTATGAAACGGTCCCTGGCGGTGGCACCACCGACTATGCGGTGGATATCTTTTATGGC
Organism: uncultured Desulfocapsa sp.; assembly: GCA_964409855.1. Taxonomy (GTDB): domain Bacteria; phylum Desulfobacterota; class Desulfobulbia; order Desulfobulbales; family Desulfocapsaceae; genus Desulfocapsa. The sequence goes on along the minus strand of CAYPEU010000020.1, from coordinate 11,777 downwards.
GCTCTGCGCGAAAAAAAATATTGCTGCTTCCTGGCACCAACAACCCGTCTGGACATGATGTATATGCCCGATGCCATCCGTGCGGCGATCGAAATCATGGAGGCTGTCCCGGCCAACCTTCTTCATCGCAATGCCTATAATATTGCGGCCATGAGTTGTACACCGGAAGAAATATATGCTTCCATTAAAATCCATATTCCGGATTTTACCATCCATTATGAAGTGGATCCGCTGCGACAGACCATTGCCGATTCCTGGCCTGAAAGTATGGATGACAGCGCTGCCCGTGACCAGTGGCAATGGCATCCTGAATATGATCTGGAGAGTATGACAGCGGATATGCTCGCCAGACTTGTTGAAAAACTTGGATGAGCCGTTACAGGTAAAGGAGAGAATGCATGTCGCTTGATACATTGTCCACGGTACTCGTTGCACGTCTGAATGAAATGCTGGAAAAAGGTATCAGTAAGGGGGCGGAACATATCATCAGTGGAGTAAAACCTGGCGCAGAGGGAAGTGGTCCCCGCTGCTACCTGGAAGGATACGGCAACCGGGAATTCCTGCGCATGAACTCCAACTCCTATCTTGGACTCTCCCTGCATCCGGAGGTCATTGCTGCTGAAGAAAAGGCGGCCAGGGAGTTTGGCACAGGTCCGGGAGCGGTCCGCTTTATCAGCGGCACCTATGCTCCCCATGTCCAGCTGGAATCCCGACTGGCCGAGTTTCATGGTCGACAGGCGGCCATGATCTTCAATGCTGCCTATTCGGCGGTTATGGGAGTGCTGCCCCAGCTTATCACTGATCAAACCATTGTGCTCAGCGACAGCCTGAATCACAACTGCATCATCAATGGCGTCCGTCTGGCTCGTCCGGCCCGGAAATATGTCTACCGTCACCTGGACATGAGCGATCTGGAGACTAAGCTGCATGCCTGCATCGGACACGCGAAACGACTGTTGGTTGTCAGCGACGGCATCTTCAGCATGCGCGGTGACTTTGTCCCGTTGGATGAAGTGACGGCGATTTGCCGCCAGCACGAAAAACACTTTGCTGAGGGAATCGTGACGATTATTGACGATTCACACGGGATCGGCGCCTTTGGTCAGAGTGGGAGGGGGGTGGAAGAGTTTACCGGCAGCCGGTCCGACATCTTGGTGGCAACCCTGGGCAAGGCACTCGGAGTCAACGGCGGATACGTTGTTGCCGACAAATCAGTTATTGACTATCTGCGTGAGACAGCACAGTTTTATGTCTATTCAAATCCCATAACCCCTTCCGAGGCCGCTGCTGCCTCACAGGCTCTGGCCCTACTTGACGGACCCGTGGGACAGGAGATGCTGGTCAGACTGCGTTCTCTGACCAGCCGTTTTGAGGTGGGTCTTCTTAAGATGGGCCTTGAAGTCATCGAGGGAGCGCATCCCATTGTCCCTCTCATGATCCGGAACACCGAAAAAACCAGAGCCCTGGTACAGTATCTCTTTGAACACGGCATTCTGGCAACCGGCCTCAACTATCCTGTTGTGCCCGAAGGTGACCAGGAGATCAGGTTCCAGGTTTCAGCTTGTCACACGGAGCAGGATATTGATTTTGTGTTGAACGTTGTGGACGGGTTTTTTCCTGATATGCCGGGGAGATGAGAAGAATTTGCTTTTCAGGCCAGGCATGGAGAAAGGCAAACAGGCTGCGGGCGGCGCATATACAGAGCATTGAGAGCAGCTTGCGGTAAATGTAAATTAAGGCTTTTTCCTGAATCCGTTCGGCTACAAGGGACAGATTGAGCTGTCCGTAAATTGTGAGGCTGAACTCAGGCGATGCAGAGTAGACATATAAGAGAACAATCTCGTCCCACTCTATGGGGGAGGAAAGAAGAGGTCATTTCTTGAAAATCCAGAAGAGGATGGACAGCACCACGGAAATGACAATGCAGGTGGTCAGGGGAAAGTAAAACTTAACATTGCCAGACTTGAAAACAAAGTCACCTGGCAGTCGGCCCAGATTCAATTTTTGCAACAATGGCCAGCAAAGGCCAAGGACAACGAGGATAATGCCGATGGTTATCAATGTTTTTGCCATCTTCTGCCTCTGCTAAGACCCGTCGCTCATGTCACACATCACGCAACGACAGTGGAATTCTCCCTCGCTTTTTTCTCTCTATGACCAGGTCAAGTTGTTGAACAGCTACAACTTGCTTAACAATCAGAAATAGACCTTTTTGACCTCTGCACTCTCTTCTCCGCCATCCTGTTCGCCCTGTTTGATCGCCTCGCTTACCCGAAAGGCGGTCTTGATCATGTCGTTGAGTCCAATTCCTTCCCAGCCAAACCCTGTAACATAAAGCCCTTTTTCTTTCTGCATCAGTGCATTTCGCCACTGGAGCAGGGCTGGATAGCCTGCTTCAAGCTGCGGAATGCCGCCCCGCGGACGCAGAACGCGGGCATAGACTGGTTCTCCCGGCAAATCCAGCAGTTGTCGCAGGTCCCTGACGGATTCTTTGATCAGGGTCTCGTCGTCCAGTTCCAACCGTTCCGGGTGCCTGCGCCCACCTACCAGGGCCTCGAGCAGGATATGATCTGCAGGCGCACGTCCTGGAAACATGTTGGAGGAGAAGAGGGCGCCCAGGCAGAAGCGCTGTTCCTGTTCCGGGGAGAGGTAGCCAAATCCCGGAGGAAGACTGGCCCCGTTACCAAAGCCGAGAGCAATGGTGACGATCCTGGCCTCTGCAATTTCCGTTTGGGGCGGGGGGTCACCAAGAGAGGCAACCAGGGCCAGAGCCCGGTTCACCGGCAGGGCAAGGACCAGGTTGCGGCCAAGAAAGGTGTCTCCTGCTGTCTCCACTTGCCAGCATCCGTCCTTGCGGGAGATAGCGGTTGCCGGACAGTTGGTGAGTAATTCTTTATCGCTGTCCAGCTCTACGCTCAAGCGTTCGGCCAGCCGGGTCATTCCCTGGGGGAAGCTGGTCATGGCCGGCAAGCCTTTCTTTTTTCCGCTGTTCTTTTTGTCTGCAGCTTTTTTCTTTTTCAGGAGCCCCCGAATCACTGATCCGTGTTCTTTTTCCAGCTGCCGTACCCCGGGCATGACCCCGTCAATGACGAGGCGTTCCAGGTCACCGGCATAGGTTCCGGTGAAGACGGCATCTACGTAGGGGAGCAGGGCCTTGCCGAAACGGTGGCGTACCCACTCACTCACCGTTGGCTCTCCAGCCAATGGTTTTTTCCAGAGATCAGCGACAACTCTCAGCTTTTCCAGGGGCGAGATGAGCGGTGCGGCCAGGATCTTTGGCGGTGACTGGGGGATGAGTCTGAGGCTTCCATCCATGCAGACATAGCGGACAAACTTGGAGAGCGGCGCCTTCAGACATTCCTGATCCAGGCCTGTTTCCTTGAGCAGGGTGTTGCTCTCAGGACAGTTGTCCAGAAATCCATGGGGTCCGCCTTCGGCCCGATAGCCCTTTTCCGAGTGGCTCCAGATGGCCCCGCCTGTTGTTGCAGACTGTTCCAGAAGGAGAAAGGAGTGGCCTGGTATTTGCCGCAGTTTCCAGGCCACAGTGAGTCCGGAGAGCCCGGCTCCAATGATCAGGGTGTCTTGTGTGTTTTTCATTGGATTGCCGCACTCACGTTGCCTTTCTTGTCAACAAGGACCTCAACCCAGCCGCCGCTGCCGATCATTCCTGGATTGAGTATCAGGGTTTCGCCAATGCAGTCGCTACCCTTTGCCTCGTGGATGTGGCCGGTGATGCAGAGGGGCGGTTGATTCTGTTCAATAAAGCTGCGCACGGCCGAAGAGCCCACATGGCTGCCATCCGGCAGGAGGTCAAGGGCTGTGTCCAGGGGAGGGCTGTGAGAGACCAGGATCAGGGGGATCTGGTGGTGTTCCAGGGGCTCAGCAAGTTCGATAAAGTTTCTCGCTTGGAAATAGGCCTGGTCCAGGGTAAGCTCGATTTCTTTCTCACTGAATTCAGTGGGGGTGGAAAATGGGGTGGGATTGGATCCGCCGCAACCCATGAGACAGACTCCGCGCCTGAACAGCCTAGCCTGTCCGTGAATATTCATGTTCAGGGCATTCAGGTAGTCATTGATTGCAAACTCATCAAGGTTCCCCACCTGGGCCAGAACATGGGGGTTGACCTCCAGGATCCGGTTGAGGATCTCGCGGGCCTCTGGTCGTGACCCGTAATTGGTGAGGTCACCTGTCAGGAGAATGAGGTCTGCCGAGGAAATGTCTGGAATTTTGTCAAAATTTCCCAGAGACATGTGGATGTCGCCAAAGGCTATGATTCTCATATAGTTCTCCTCAAAAAAAGAAATTTGACTCTTTCCTTCTCTCAGTTTCGGAAAACAGACTTCTGTTCCAGGCCGAAGACTTGACAGCAGGGGATGTATGTTTATCATTTTCGCCGACTTCAAAGAAAAAAGCAACGGAATTGGGCCTGGCCCATCAGTCCAGCCTGGATACAGCAGAGACGCCGCTGCAAAGATAGAACCCAAGAGAGAGTTGTCCTTAAGGAGGAGTATTACCTATGAGCAGCCAGACAAGCACCCATGAGTTTCAGGCAGAAACCAAAAAACTACTCGATATCGTGATCCATTCGCTCTACACAGAGCGTGATATTTTTGTTCGTGAATTGATTTCCAACGGTTCAGATGCCCTGGAAAAGATGCGTCATGAGAGTCTGACCAAGGAGGAGGTGTTTGATGCCCATGTTCCTCTGGAGATCAGCATCGATCTGGATGCAGAAAAACATACCATGACCATCACCGATAGCGGTATCGGGATGAGCAGAGCGGAACTTGAGACAAATCTGGGTACCATTGCCCATTCCGGCTCCGGGAATTTTGTTGCAGAGCTTGCAGAAGCTGCAAAGAAGGATGTGAGCCTGATCGGTCAGTTTGGTGTGGGCTTTTATGCCGCCTTTATGGTAGCGGAGAAGGTCACAGTACAGAGCCGTTCCTGGGATGGGTCTGAGGGGAACGAGTGGGTCTCTGATGGAACAGGAAGCTTTTCCATCAGTGAATGTCCCGGCCTGCATCGCGGTACCAGGATCATCCTTGAACTGAAAGAAGATGCCCACGACTATGCTGAGAAGTGGAAGGTGGAAAACATCATCAAACAGTATTCCGCCTTTGTACCCTTTCCCATCAAGCTTGAAGGGGAGGTCGTCAACACGGTACAGGCCCTCTGGACCCGGAGTAAGAGCGAAATCACAGATGAAGAGTACAACGACTTTTATAAATTTGTCGGCAATGCAGTGGATGAACCCCATTTTCGCCTCCATTTTTCTGCAGATGCCCCACTGGCCATCAATGCCCTGCTCTTTGTTCCCAAAGAGAATTTTGAAAACATGGGATTCGGCCGGGTCGATCCCGGAGTGAACCTCTACTGTCAGCGTATCCTGATCGATCAGCACTCAGAGAATATCCTGCCGGAGTGGCTGCGTTTTCTAAAAGGGGTGGTGGACAGCGAAGATCTTCCCCTGAATATCTCCCGCCAGGCACTGCAGGATAATGCCCTGGTCCTCAAACTGCGCAAGGTGATTACCAAACGTTTTCTCAAATTCCTGGCTGAAGAGGCCAGGAAAGATGAAGATAACTATCTTGATTTCTGGAATACCTTTGGCATCTTTCTGAAAGAGGGCGTGACCTCTGACTTTGAATTTCAGAAGGAACTGGCCGCATTGGTCCGTTTCGAGTCCTCCCGTTCCGAGGACGGCAAGCCCACCTCGCTCACCGAATATGTGGAGCGTATGGGCGAAGGTCAGGATACGATCTATTACATCAATGGTCCCAACCGGGCTGCCATTGAATCCGGGCCCTACGTGGAGATGTTCAACAAGAAGGACATCGAGATCATCTACACCATGGAACCCATAGACGACTTTGTCCTCAACCACCTGGGCGAGTTTGACGGAAAGAAACTGGTCTCTGCTGATCGGTCCGATCTTGACCTCTCTGCTGCAGGGAGTGAGGAGACAAAGCAGGAGGATGAGGAGAAGCTTGACAGCGGGGCTGGAGACGAGCTGATCAGCTGGCTGAAGAAAACCCTGGAAGACAAGGTGGCAGATGTCATTGAGTCCAAACGTCTGGTGGATTCTCCAGCCATGATCGTGAACCCGGACGGTTTCATGACCTCCTCCATGGAGCGGGTCATGGCAGCAAGCCGCATGGAAAAGGGCATGGTTCCTGAGAGCTCCAAGAAAAACCTGGAGATCAACCTTGCCAGTCCCCTGATTAAACAGCTGGCAGATCTTGTGAAAAGTGACGAATCCTTTGCCGCCGAAGTAGCCGCCCAGATCTTTGACAATGCCATGATTCAGGCGGGTCTGGTGGTGGACCCCATGGCCATGGTGGAGCGGAATTATAAGATTTTACAGAAGGCAGTGGGTGCTTGAACGACTTAAGTATTGAAAAAATGGTCCCTTCAGGCTATAGAACGGTTGAAATCATTAACTTCACGGTTTTTTTAACCGTTCTTTTTAGTGGGAGATTCTTATGTCCATGACTCTGCGTCCTCTTTTTTTTCTGATAATGGCCTTGGCTTTAGCCCTCGGCGGCTGTTCCAGTGGTCCTTCCCGTCACCTGGCATCTGATGTCTCTATGATCAAGTCTGGTCAGACCAGTCGCCAGGAGGTTCTTGAATTGATGGGAGAACCGGACTCCAAGAGGATGGTGGCAGCAGGCACGGAACAGTGGATCTATTACGAGGAAGCCCCGTCACTTCTGCAGGCTGCCCCCTATGTTGGCGGGGTCTTTGATCCCAGCGGCTACCATATGGTGGTGGTGACCCTTGCAGGAGAGATGGTCACCAGCTGCCGCTACAGTGCCTATGACGATGATGAATTTGACTGGCAGGACGATTATTCCTGGCAAGAGATCAAAAAGTGACAGACCGCTTTGCCACTGTGCGCGAGCGAATGGTGCAGGAACAGCTCCTGCGCCGCGGAATCTCTGATCCGCAAACCCTGAAGGCCATGGCAGAGGTACCCAGGCATCTCTTTGTTGACGATGCCATGCAGGCCAGTGCCTATGGTGATCATCCCCTTCCCATTGCCGGCGACCAGACCATTTCTCAGCCCTATATCGTGGCAGCCATGACTCAGGCCCTGCAGCTGCAGGGTGATGAAAAGGTGCTGGAGATCGGTACCGGCTCAGGCTATCAGGCCGCCATCCTTTCCCGGCTCTGTGATAAGGTCTATACCGTGGAGCGGATCAATACCCTCCTGGCAGGGGCCCGCAGAGTCTTTGATCAGCTTCACTACTACAATATCCTGTCCCGGCTTGACGACGGGACCCTAGGCTGGGTCGAGCATGCGCCCTATGATGCCATCATTGTAACCGCCGGCGGACCGGAGATCCCAAAGCCCCTGGTGGAGCAGCTGGCAGATCCGGGCAGGCTGGTAATTCCGGTTGGTGGTCAGGGCTTGCAGCAACTGCAACTGCTTAGCAAAAAAGAGGGGGAAATCACGATGCAGGCCCTGGAAAGCGTACGTTTTGTTGATCTGGTGGGTGAATATGGATGGTAAGGCTGAACTCGCTATAGATGGTGTAGAGAAAAACCCTGGCTGGGCAATCCACAGGAGACTCTATGACTGGATGCTTCACTGGGCAGACAGTAAATATGGGCTTCTCGCCTTAATGGTTCTCTCCTTTGCCGAATCGAGTTTTTTTCCAATTCCGCCTGATGTCTTGCTGATTGCCCTTGTTCTGGGCGCTACCAGTCGTTGGTATAAGTATGCCTTCTGGTGTACCATTGCCTCTGTGGTCGGCGGCCTGGCAGGCTATGGTATTGGCGTCTTTGCCTGGGAAACAGTTGGCCGCTGGATTGTTGAAAATGTCGCCCACGTGCAACTGATCCAGGTGAATGGACGTCCTGACATTGCCCTTCCCTCTTACCTGGTAAACAGTCTGGGAGCCTCCCTTGGTGGAGAATACCTGTTTCAGGTGTATGATCACTGGAATGCCTGGATCGTTTTTGTCTTTGGGCTCACCCCTCTTCCCTATAAGCTGGTCACCATCACAGCTGGTGTTGCCAAAATTAATCTCCCAGTCTTTCTTCTGGCCTCTGCTGTTTCCAGGGCCACCCGTTTTTTTGTCGTGGCCTGGCTCCTCTACAAATGGGGAGAGCCGGCAAAAGAGTTGATAGACCGCTACTTTAATCTCCTCTGTGTTGCCTTTGTCACCCTCCTCATCGGAGGCTTTGTGCTGATCAAATATCTGCTCTGATGGCGGGTGGTGTGGCGGTTTTTTGCGGCAAGTTCGTACCAGGTCCCCGCTCGGTGACCAGTAGCCGGCAGAGAGCCATGGTCCTTAATTCGCCTTGGAACCAGGGGGGCTAAAGACCACCAACACCGCTGAACGCTGCAGCTCGTCTTTGATCGACAGTTCTGCCAGAGAGATGTCGTTGCCTTTGGAGTCCTCGCTGTTGTCAAGAAGGACGTTCATCCAGTCCAGCCGCAGGGTCTCTTCCTGGGCAATAAGCGCATCTCCCGGCTGATCCATGATCTCCTGGAGAAGAGCAAGACCATCTGCAGGCGTTTCAATCTTTTGTCGGGCGGCCTCGACCTCTGCCTCCACTTCTCTGATCAGCTTTTTCAGCTTGTGCAGTTTTTCAACCGTTTCATGGTCCGGCTGGGCAAAAAGCTCCTGGGTGCGACTCCTGCCGCCCAGCATCCTCTGCATCGATTTCAGGTACTCTCTGCGTTCACGCAGTTCAGCAAGATCTCCCCGCAAAGAGGCTATTTGCTCCATGGCTATGGTGGCCAGGACCTCAAGCCCTCGATCCTTGAGCAGCTCTTTCGTCTTGTTCAGGGTCGCGCTTGAGGCAACCAGCCGATGGTCCATGAAGCTGACTGTACGCTTCTTCACATCACGTGTAATAATATCCCCCTGCTGCTCATGCTTGAAAATAGTCTTCTCCTTTCGAGTCATGGTCAGCAGGGCAACGGAGTCTCTCTCCTCTCTATGGTCAGGCAAGTCACTGTTCTCTGGAGCAAGACGGAGCAGTTCCTCAAGTTCCTCTGCAGAGACAAAGATGGCTTTGACCAAGGGGTCGGCGTGGTACTGCTGACGGCTCAAGCGTACAGGGCCCGGTATGGAGTCAACCAGACTGCTACAGTACTCCATTGCTCCCTGCATCGGCGAACGGAGAATTTTTCTGTATCGTCCAACCTGGCGAATGCGAGGGTCTGCGACCTCGACAACCATATCGGTCGCCTGGCGCAAAATCTGCTCCCGGGCACGACTGGCCTGATAGCGTTGCCCGACTCCTTGAATCCAGGAAACAATAGTGCGTGAGAAATTGTCACTCATAGGGAATGCCTCGGAGCTGGTTGGGCCTGTATTGATCAATGAAGCGGCGGTGGACACCCATCTTCATTCATTCTTCTGCCTTGTTCATGTTGGCACGAAGGGGGAATTGAAGTCAAGAAGAGAGGTGGTTTTTTCTCTGCAGGAGCGGGAGTCCGTGTGTCAATGGGGGAACATCGGGCCCTTAGCCATGAGTGTTAAGTTGAGAGATAGCAAGGAGGTGTACAGGTCAGAGTCAATCGGCTCCGCCGTTTTGAGAATATACCCTTCAAAGGGAGACTAAAAAGAGTGCCGGTCAGGGTGCAAAGAAAAGAAGCAAAAGAAAGGGCACCCGTGTCCCTGGCTCCTTCAGACTTCCTTGCGCTCCTCGAAGCTGGCGGGAGGCAGGAAAATTCGCTTTGTTCAAACAGTTCAAACTCCTTAATCGGCATCTTCTGTGGTGCTCAGTAAGGGCCAATGGGAGAGAGTACAGTTGCCCCCTTAGGAGCCATCAAGGCTGGAATTTTATTTTGAGAGTTTCTACATCCTCCACTCTGTTTCGAGAAAATCCAGTCCGCTGTGATTGGTGAGGTCGAGTTGGATAGGCGTTACAGAGATGTACCCGTTACGGACGGCATGTTCATCGGTGTCCCTGCCTCCTCTCCAGTGTACTGTCCCCCCTCCAATCCAGTAATGTTTTCGCCCCCAGGGATCAAAGGTCTCCTGGATGGCATCTTTATAGATCCTTCGCCCCTGCACAGTGAAACGGATGCCCTTGATTGCCTCTGCAGGCAGGTCAGGGATGTTGACATTGAGCAGGGTGCCAGCAGGAAGACCAAAGGCCAGAGCCATGGATGCCAGCTTCCAGGCAACACCAGCGGCTACGCTAAAGTCATGGGGGGAATCCCCTGCCAGGGAAAAGGCCAGAGAGGGGACATCATACATGGTTCCTTCAATGGCAGCGGAAACAGTCCCTGAATAGCTGATGTCATCGCCGAGATTGGTGCCTGGATTGATGCCTGAAACCAGGAGGGTGGGAGGGGTTGACAGGATCTTGCGCATGCCGATGGTGACGCAGTCGGTGGGCGTGCCGTCCAGGGTGTAGACTTCATCTTCCAGCTCCTTGACCTGCAGAGGACGGTTCATGGTCAGGGAGTGGCTGACGGCAGAGTTGTCCCGTTCCGGGGCTACCAGAACTGCCCGGCCAAGGGGCGATACTGCCTCAAACAGCGCCCGCACACCAGGGGCATGCACACCGTCGTCATTGGTGACAAGGATCACTGGCTTTTGGTTCATTGTTTTCCCCTTGTTATCTCGTATGGTTGAACTTTTCAGACTCTTTGCGTATCTCCTTATTCTACTGCTGAATAGAGAGAGGAGCAACGTTCAATCGCCAGGTGATACGTTGTGAGATGTTTTTGGCTCGGTTGGATTGATCCCTTTCTGGGAATGGTTATTGTCTTTGTGGGTTGCAGGATAATACTTTTCACAGGAGGTGTGCTATGCTGAGTGTAACCGAACTGCAGAAAGACAGGGAGCTGGTGAACAGTATCGATTGGGCCATGACTCCGGAAAAAGCAGTGGAGATGTATCTGGAATGGGGAACGGGATGGGTTCGTGGAAACGATTTTGTCGCAAGTGACCACGATGAATCCTTTTATTTTGTCATCTTTGACTGGGAAACAGACCCGCCGGTGGTCACCTTGCTTCATCGAACCCTTGAAGGTGCAGAGGAACTGGCCAAGATAGAGGTTCCCAGAGAGCTTTTTGATGCATCCTGTAGGGAAGATGGTATGCGACCGGGCGGGACAGTGCATCCGTTGAACCGGAAATTGAAGGAGTGGGTGAATGGCCTGATCAACGGTCCACCCATTGAATTCTTTTCCATGAACCATTAAGGGATAGCTGGCAGCCGTTACGTTGGTCTGAGCCGATATAAGATCTATCAGGCAGGTGGACGTGATTTGATGTAACGATGTGATTCAATCTGAATGCCATTGTTTGCCGGAAAAAGGAACATACCATATGGTTGGTTACAAGCTGAGGTGGATCACAGAAGAAATAGCCGTAGGGGCCGCCCCATCGTCAAATGCCGCCCTTAACACAATAAAGGAATCCGGCGTTGAGGTCATTTTGAATCTGTGTGTCGAATGCGGCGATCTGCACGAAGTGGAACGGGCTGCAGGTTTTAATGTTTACTGGCTTCCTGTATCAGATGCATACACCCCGGAATTGGATGAATTGGATGACGCCCTTGAATGGCTGAACGCACATGTCGAATCGGGTAAAAGGGTACTCGTCCATTGCCGTTTCGGCGTGGGAAGATCCGGCAGCATTATTGCCGCTTATTTGCTCAAAAGGGGCTTTAGCCTTGAGCATGTGCTTGAGACAATGAAAAAGACGCCTGCAACGCCGACCAGCCGGGAGCAGAGAAAACTCATATTTGAATATGCAAAAAAACTTGGCAGGGAGACGACGGATCCCGGATGAGATCGCGGA
>CAYPEU010000019.1:0-35902 GCA_964409855.1 uncultured Desulfocapsa sp. | reverse complement strand
AATTTGCCCGACGGCTGACCCTTGCCCCCTGGTTCAAGACCTCTGACCTTGAAGTCTCTTCCCAGTACTCGCCGCTCTTCCTCTTCCTCCTGGTCTTTGCTGCCGGGATCTGGCTAGTCTGGTACATGATTCGACTGGTTATCACTGACAAGGAGGTGCGTTCATGAATTATCCGGTATGGCTCCTCGATGCATTTGGCGGGGGCACACTGATTGCCCTCATTGCCGTGGTCCACGTCTATGTCTCGCACTTTGCAGTGGGTGGCGGCCTCTTCCTGGTCCTGACCGAGATGAAGGGGCTTCGTGAAAATTCCCCGGCTATCCTGGAATACACCAGGAAACATGCCAGGTTTTTCCTCCTCCTGACCATGGTCTTCGGGGCGCTCACCGGGGTGGGCATCTGGTTCACCATTGCCCTGCTCAGTCCTGCAGGCACCTCTTCCCTGATCCACACCTTTGTCTTTGGCTGGGCCATAGAATGGGTCTTTTTCCTAGGTGAAATTGTCTCCCTACTCTTTTACTACTATTACTTCAACAGGATCAGCTCCCGGAATCATCTCATTTTGGGCTGGATCTATTTTGCATGCGCCTGGCTTTCCCTCTTTGTCATCAATGGAATCATCGACTACATGCTCACCCCTGGCCAGTGGCTGACCAACAACAACTTCTGGTCAGGATTTTTCAATCCCACTTTCTGGCCTGCCCTCTTTTTCAGGACCTTCCTGGCCCTGATGATTGCCGGACTCTTCGGCTTTCTCACCAGTGTCAATATCAAAGATGCGGATATGAGGCAGAAGATGGTTCGCTACTGCGGCCTCTGGCTCATGCCACCGCTTGTCCTGCTTCTGGGCTCAGCTCTTTGGTACAAGGCGGCTCTGCCGCCTGCCCAGCAGGAGATGATCTTTTCCACCTCACCGGAGCTGAAACCCTTTCTTTCCAGTTTCATCTATCTCTCACCACTCCTTTTTGCCGGAGGCCTGCTCATTGCCGCCCTTCGCCCGCAGGCCGTTCGCCGTCCCATAGCCTGGGTCCTGCTCCTCCTGGGCTTTCTCTATATGGGAAGTTTTGAATTCATCCGTGAAGGGGGGCGGAGGCCCTTTATCATCCACGGCCACATGTACTCAAACTCCATCCTGAAAAAAGATCTGCCTCAGGTACAGGAGCATGGTGTCCTGCAGACCGCCCGCTGGGTGAAAAATAGAGCCATAACCCCTGAGAATCGAATTGTTGCCGGAAAAGAGCTTTCCACCCTACTCTGTCTTCCCTGCCACTCCGCAGGCGGCCCGCTCAACGATATCCTGCCTCTGGCCAGGAATTACACCCCTGAAGGGCTGCAGGCCTTTATCAGCAGTATGGGTACCGCCAACCCCTACATGCCTCCCTTTGCCGGAACCAGAGAAGAGGCTGCAATCCTGGCTGAATACATAAGCACCCGCCTGGGGCCTCGCTTCCCCTCTGTGGCTCCTACTATCACGCCGGTAACGGTTGCACCTATGGCATTTGATCCTGAGACCTCTGAGTATGTCCTCCTGGCTGGACCGACATTGGGCACCATCCTCTCTTCGGAACCAGAAGAGTCCGGGATAGATATCTCTTACGGTTCCCCAGTGCTGCGTGCCCAGCTTATTTTCCGTGACGTCAGTCCCAGTCTTATCATGGACGGGGCCTCTGTCAGCTATCGTCTTGAAACAGGAACCGGGGTCGTGCAGGGAGAACTTGCGCAGCATGATGACTATTTTGAGACCACCCTCGCTGAAATCCCCGCTGTTCCCAAGCCCTACCGTCCTTTTCTCATTGCAGAACTGCAGGCAAAAGTGGAAGGAAAAATCGTTGCCGCAACCAAGGTGAAGATTGGTGTCTCCACAGAACTCGGCTGCCGCAACTGTCATGGAGGCAGCTGGCGGCAGGAAGGGAAATCCGGTCTTTCCCGGGCAACGGCAGCCAATATCCTGGCCGCCCACGATAAACGCAGCAACACCACTCTCAGTGCAGACTTCGCCAAGGGGAAAATCGTGGTCTGTTCCTCCTGCCACGGTGACTTCAGCCGCGGAACAGAGAGCCGGCCCGGACTCCTCAGCCTCTCCACTTCCATACACGGCTTTCATGCCGGTCTGTTATCCAATACTGAGGACAACAGCTGTGTGCTCTGCCACTCGTCGAGTGAAAAAGGGGCCAGCCACTGCTTTGACGGGATGCATAAACAGCTGGAACTCTCATGTACGAACTGTCATGGAACACTGGCCGATCATAGTGCCAGTCTCCTGAAACAGGCAGGAGAAAACGGACAGGCCCAAAAGCTCCTCTCCTACCTTGAAGGCAAGGGTGAAGTGGATATTGCTGAAATCAACCCACGCTCGGCATGGACCATGGAGCCCGACTGTCTCACCTGTCATGTAGACTTTCAACCTCCGGAAACAGATACGGCCTTCAACTCCTGGACGGAAAATGAACAAGGGTTGTTCCATAATCGCCGGGGTGAGGCAGCTGTGGTTCTCTGCAGTTCCTGCCACGGCCAGCCGCACTCCCTCTATCCTGCCGACAATCGTTACTCCAAAGCAATCGGGGCACTGCAACCCCTCCAGTATCAGAAGAGCCCCTATCCCATTGCAGCAGACAAGGGATGTGCTGTCTGCCATACTATGGAAATGGAGGATGAGATGCATCACCCAGGTTCTCTGGCCACATTCAGAAACCGAGAATAAGTTATAAGGCTGCAAGACCTGAAAAGGGCTCCGGAGAAATCATTCTTTCTCCGGAGCCCTTTCTCTTTTCTGTGGTGAACAAAGTGAAAAAAGGGAATATAAAGGGGCAATGGAAGAAAAAGAAGACAAAACAACCATGCAGCCCTTCATAGAACAACTTGAACAGTGGGGTTGCCAGGTTCTGCGGGCCGTCAATCGCCCCAACCCGTATCGGGGAGGATTCTCCATTCTCTTTCGTTGCCAAGAGGCCACGGCAAGGGCCATTGGTGATCTGGGAATTGCCCAGGTACTGCTCGACATCAGGGCTGACACCTACCTGCTCCGCCTCCCGGAAGTGAACATTGATGCAACGCCAGGTCCCCATCCGGCAATACTTCCCTGGAACGAGGTAACAAAACAGCAAAAGCTGGATGAACTCCTGACCATTTGGAGAAACAGCGGAGACATCCTGGAGAGACGAAAGCGCCGGCTGGGTATGTTTTATAAAGATGAATAAAATAGCATCATGGTTGTCAATTCCCGGAACATGAGGGGGCTGATCAAAAAGCATCTCCTCCTGCTCCTTATTGGGCGGTCCTTCTGTTGTCAGAGAACTGTCATGAATAGTACAACAGGGCGCTGAACAGCCTGAGCCGCAACCCAAAAAAAGCAAACATCCCACCCGGGTCACCTGCACACGTTCCCAGTAACAATCTTCTTGACATTATTAGGAAGCAGATTATAAATCCAGCCAGTAACAATGTTATCTTTATTTTCTCAACCAAACCTACACTGTCTTTTACAACGAGCATACAACGATATAATGCGGGTAACGGGTGGCAACCATAAAGAGAGACCGACAAAGACACTTCCTTTGCAAGCAGGTGGCAGGAGCCCTCTTTTGCCTGCATGCAGCCTGAAAGGCAAACAGTCACCATGAGAGATAAACACCATCCGTGGATTGTGCCTGACCAGATAAAAAAAATGGATTTTCATGAACGTCTGGGAAATACGATATTAGAGGTCTTCTCCGAATCTGATTTCCATGCCGTGGGCATTCGCGACATTGCCCAAAAAGCGGGCGTAAGCTTCACCACAATCTACAAATATTACGGCAACAAGGAAGGTTTGGTTTTTGCCTTTGTAGATATATGGATGGGCAAGTTAACTGACAGGATCATCGACCATCTGCATGGCATGGCTGACCTCAAGGAGAAACTCAGAAAAATCTTCTGGCTGCAGTTAGACTACTATGAATCCCACAGTGATTTTGCCAAGATTATCTTCCTGACACTGCCCATGAAAACATGGATGGCCGATGAAAGTTTTGAACAGCGCAGAATGTTCAATCTCCTCATGGGGGTTCTGAGGCAGGGACAGGAAGAGAAGATATTAAACGATGGGGTGGATACTCGAATCCTACTTGATTTTATGCTGGGTTTTGTGCAACGCAGTTTTATCATGTGGATACAGAGAGGGCAAAAAGAAGGGCTAACCGAACAGGCAGATGTTATGTTTGAGATGGTTTGGCGAGGAATCGTAACCCCTGAAAAAACTACTCAGTAAGGCCGGTAAAGCAATTCTTGATGCAGTCGAGCACCTAACCCCGCTCTTCACTGATAACTACATCAGCAGACAGCTTTTATTTGACACAATTACTTCAATCGAGGGTTACCATGGGAAACTTTGACACATATTTCCAACAGTCCATTGAACAGCCTGAAGAATTCTGGGCCAAGGCCGCAGAAGGTATCGACTGGATCAAAAAATGGGACAAGGTCCTTGAGGGCTCCAACCCTCCATTCTATCGCTGGTTTGCCGGCGCTGAACTCAACACCTGTTACAATGCAGTGGATCGCCACGTGGAGGCAGGTCGCGGCAATCAAACCGCTATCATCTATGACTCACCTGTCACCGGCACCATCGCCAAGAGTTCCTATAAAGAGCTGCAGGAGCGGGTTTCCCGTTTTGCCGGTGGTCTCCAGGCCCAGGGAGTGAGCAAAGGCGACACGGTAATCATCTACATGCCCATGATTCCTGAGGCTGCAGTGGCTATGCTGGCATGTGCCCGCCTGGGTGCTGTCCACTCTGTTGTCTTTGGCGGTTTTGCTGCAAGCGAGCTTGCCATCCGTATCGACCACGCCCAGCCCAAGGTTCTGGTCACTGCCTCGGGTGCCGTGGAAGGAAAGAAAGTCATTGCCTACAAACCCCTGGTCGACAGGGCCATTGAGCAGTCTGAGCATAAACCGGAAAAATGCATCATCTTCCAGCGAGACGTGATCAAGGCAGAGATGCAGGAAGACAGAGACCTGGACTGGCAGGAACTGGTGGCTGCCAGTGAGCCTACAGCCTGCGTCCCGGTAGCAGCAACCGACCCCCTTTACATTCTCTACACCTCCGGCACCACGGGTATGCCCAAGGGGGTGATGCGGGATAACGGCGGCCATGCTGTGGCCATCCACTGGTCCATGAAAAACATCTACAACATTGAGGCCGGAGACGTCTTCTGGTCGGCATCCGACGTGGGCTGGGTCGTTGGCCATTCCTACATCATCTATGGTCCTCTCCTCAAAGGGGCCACCACCATCATCTACGAAGGAAAACCCATTGGCACCCCTGATGCCGGGGCCTTCTGGCGAGTCATTTCCCAGCATGGAGTCAAGGCCCTCTTCACCGCCCCCACCGCCTTTCGCGCCATCAAAAAGGAAGACCCTGAAGGAAAACTGCTGGACCAGTATGACCTGTCCTCTTTTGAGGCCCTCTACCTGGCCGGAGAGCGCCTAGATCCAGACACCTACCACTGGGCCTCAGACCTGCTGGGCGTGCCCATCATTGATCACTGGTGGCAGACCGAGACCGGCTGGGCCATTGTTGCCAACTGCCGCGGCATAGAAGAACTGGAGGTCAAGGCTGGTTCACCCACCCGTCCGGTTCCAGGCTATGATGTGCGTATCCTGGATAACGAGGGGAAAGAACTGCCTGCAGGCGAAGAAGGAAACATCGCCATTAAGCTGCCTCTGCCTCCGGGCACCCTTGCCACCCTCTGGCGCAACGAAGAGCGTTTCATATCCTCATACATGTCTGCCTTCCCAGGGTACTATGAGACCAGTGACGGCGGTTTTATTGATCAGGACGGCTATGTCTTTGTCATGGGCCGCATTGATGACGTGATCAACATTGCCGGACACCGTCTCTCCACCGGGGCCATGGAAGAGGTGATCGCCACCCATCCTGATGTGGCAGAATGCGCAGTCATCGGTACCGATGACCAGCTCAAGGGCCAGCTGCCCCTGGGGCTCTTTGTCCTCAAGGCCGGCGTTGAGCGTGAGGAAACTGAGATCAGAAGTGAACTGGTGAAGATGGTCCGGGAAGAAATCGGGCCCATTGCCTGCCTGCGCGAGACCTCGAAGGTCGAGCGGCTGCCCAAGACCCGGTCCGGCAAGATCTTGCGGGGGACCATGCGCTCCATTGCCAATGGCAAGGAGTACCGGATGCCGTCGACCATTGATGACCCGACAAGTCTTGAGGAGATCGCCGGGACTCTGCAGAATATGGGATATCCAAAAGGATAAAGAACGCATGGAACAGAGTACGGGTTCACTAAAATAGTGCTATGAAAATTCATGAATACCAGGCCAAGGAACTCTTCCGTAAGGCTGGAGTCCCTGTTCCGGATGGTCAGGTCTGCAGCAAAAAGGAGGAGATCTCTTCCATTATTGCAGACCTGACGCTGCCAATGGCAGTGAAGGCCCAGGTCCTGGCCGGAGGCCGGGGCAAGGGAGGCGGCGTTATCCTTGCGAGAACCGCAGAAGAGGCCCAGACAGCAGCAGAAAAAATCCTCGGCATGCAGCTGGTCACCAAACAGACTGGAGAGCAGGGGGTCAAGGTCAGAACCATCCTCTTTGAACAGGGAATGGTCTTAAAAAAAGAGCTCTACCTCTCCATGCTCATTGACCGTGAACAGGCCGACATCGTCATCATTGCCAGCAAGGATGGGGGAATGGATATCGAGACAGTGGCTCATGAGACCCCGGAACGGATCATCACTGTCCATGTCAATCCCCTCCTGGGGTTGCAGGGCTACCAGTTGCGAGAGCTGATCTTCGGCCTTGAACTTGATTCGGCCGTGGCAAAACCCTTTGCAGCGCTTATCAGAAAACTCTTTGGACTTTTTCTTGACTATGACTGTTCCCTGGTGGAGATCAACCCTCTGGCCATCACTGCAGAAGACATGATCATGGCCCTGGATGCCAAGGTGGATATCGACTCCAACAGCCTCTTCCGCCATCCAGAGATCATGGCCATGCACGATTCCAGTGAAGAGGATGCCCTGGAGGCCGCAGCAGCAGCGTATGGCCTCAACTATATCCGTCTCGAAGGCAGCATCGGCAGCATGGTCAATGGTGCAGGCCTAGCCATGGCTACTATGGATCTTATCAAGCAGGCCGGAGTAGAGCCTGCAAATTTCTTGGACGTGGGCGGTGGCGCCAATGCTGAGATGGTGGAAAACGGTTTCCGCATCATCCTCAGCGACCCCAATGTTCGGGTGATATTCATTAATATCTTTGGGGGCATGCTCCGCTGCGACATCCTGGCCCAGGGTGTGGTCACTGCTGCCCGCAAGGTGGGTCTTTCCCTGCCCGTGTTGGTGCGCATGGAGGGGACCAATGTGGAGGAGGGACGGGAAATCCTTGCCCGGTCAGGACTGGACCTGACCAGTGCTGCCGACCTCAACCACGCAGCATCCCTTCTTTCAGCAATGGTGCAATAAATGCAGAAACTGCTCTCACTTCTCGGATCAGCCGGACTTGGCCTCTTGCTCCTGTTATTCAACCTCTCCCCCCTCTCTGCAGAATCGCAGGTAGTTATAGCCAATGGTGGGGCCTCCGGCTATCTGATGGAACATACTCTGCCATCAGTGGCCTTGGCCGTAGCCATGGAGGCTGATTTGATTAAACAGGACCTGGTCCTGACCAAAGACAATCAGGTCATTGTTTTTGGTAATCCGACCCTGGAAGGGGCAACAAATGTTGCTGAGCTCTTTCCCGGCAGGGCCCGGGAGGATGGCCGCTACCATGTCCTCGACTTTACTGTAGACGAAATCCGCCAGCTCGTCCTCCACGACCCGGCAGGCCGTTTTCCCGCAAACCTTCATCCCCGTTTGACCATCCCCACCCTGAGTGAAGAACTGGCCATGATTCGCGGCCTGGAAAAGAGCCTGCAGAGAACGATCCGTATTGCTGCAGAGATCAAACAACCATGGCTCCACCGCAAGGTAGGCCGCGATATCAGTGAGCAGGTCCTGACCATTCTCCAGGAATATGGGTATACCGGACATGAAGACGACATCATCCTCCTCACCTTTGACGCCGAAGAACTCCAGCGAATTGCCAGGGAACTGCTGCCCCGGATGCGGATGAGCATCAAACTGATCCAGCTCATCGACTCCAATGAGGGCAGTGAGACCATGGTCGAAGAATGGGGAGAATTGGTCAGCTATAATTACGACTGGATGTTCTCCAAGTCAGGACTCCGCTCCCTGAAACGATATGTTGCCGGAGTAGGCCTGCACAAATCCATGCTGGCAGACAACAGGGGCACCCTGCTCCTCCCCGACTTTATCGAAAACACCCACCAACTTGGTATGGTGGTGTATACCTTCCCCGTAGAGAAAGAAGCACAATCCATCCCCCCCTTTGTCAACAGCTTTGACGAAGAACTTGAGTTTTTCTATTTTACCGTGGGGGTGGATGGCATTATGACCGATTTTTGTGGAGATGCTATCCGTTTTCTCAAAAACAGGGCTCAAACTCTTTCCACCCAGATCCCTGAAAAGGAGATCACGCTCCCACCATCCCAGACAATCGTTGATCCACTGCAGCTGACCCATCCTTTTCAGTTTCCTCAGCAGCTCGACATGAAAAACAAGGAATAGCTTATGGCCATTTTTATCAACAAGGAGACCAGGGTTCTGGTCCAGGGAATTACCGGCCAGGAAGGGCAGTTCCAGACCAGGCAATGCCGGGACTACGGTACCCAAATCGTTGCCGGAGTCACTCCCGGCAAGGGTGGCCAGGAGATGGATGGAATACCGATCTTTAACAGTGTTTCCGAGGCCTGCAAAACAACCGGTGCCAACGCCTCCATGATCGTTGTCCCTCCCCCCTTTGCAGCAGAGGCCATTCTGGAGACGGTTGACGCAGAGATGGATCTGGTAGTCTGCATCACCGAGGGCATCCCGGTCCTCGACATGCTGCGGGTAAAAAATGCAATGGGTGGCAAACGTACCCGACTCATCGGCCCCAACTGTCCAGGCATCATCACTCCTGGAGCCTGCAAGATCGGGATCATGCCCGGTCCCATCCATCTGCCCGGCGGTCCTGTGGGCGTGGTCTCCCGCTCCGGCACCCTGACCTATGAAGTGGTGCATCAGCTCACGGCTCAAGGTTTAGGCCAGACCACCTGTCTCGGCATCGGGGGTGATCCCATCAACGGTACCAACTTCATCGACTGTTTGCAGGCCTTTCAGAACGATCCTGAGACCAGGGCCGTGGTCATGGTGGGAGAAATCGGCGGCAGCGCAGAAGAAAAGGCAGCCGCCTGGATTTCTGCCAACATGGACAAACCCGTTGTCGGGTTTGTTGCAGGACTTACCGCCCCTCCAGGCAGGCGCATGGGCCATGCCGGGGCCATTGTCAGTAACGGCCAGGGTACGGCAGCAGCAAAACTTGCTGCCATGCGTGCAAACGACATTCACGTCTGCGAAAATCTCGGCCAGCTCGGCCAGCTCTGCAAAGACGTCTTCGCAGAGGTCGCATAATGAAAGAGATCAGCTGGCAGGAGTTTGAACAGGTTGAGCTGTGCACAGGCACCATTGTTGAGGTACATGATTTTCCCGAAGCCAGGAAGCCCGCCTGGAAACTGGTCATTGATTTTGGCCGGGAAATAGGGACAAAGCAGTCCAGTGCCCAGATCACCGACCTCTACAGCAGAGATGAGCTGCTGGGCAAACAGATCATCGGAGTGGTCAACTTTCCTGCCAAACAGATCGGCCCTTTTATTTCCGAATGCCTGGTCACAGGCCTTGTCCAGGATAATGGATCAGTGGTCCTGGCAGTTCCCGACAAACCAACAGCAAACGGCCTGAAACTGGCGTAAGGACTGGATAATGGCAGAACAAGAACAAAAAACACCCCTTCGCGTATTGATCGGCAAACCCGGTCTGGACGGCCATGACCGGGGAGCAAAATTCATTGCCCGGGCCCTCAGGGATGAGGGATTTGAAGTGATCTATACCGGTATCCGCAGAACAGCAGCAGAAATTGCGGCCACGGCTATCCAGGAAGATGTTGATGTCGTGGGCCTTTCCTCTCTCTCCGGGGCGCATCTCCGCCTCTTTCCCGAGGTCGTAGCCGAGCTCAAGGCACGTGGGGGAAGCGACATCCCGGTACTCGGTGGCGGGGTGATTCCGGATGAAGATATTGATCAGTTGCTTGCAGCCGGCCTGACTGCGATCTTTACCCCCGGCACGCCTGCCGAAGCCATTATCCGTTCCTTTACCGATGCCTGCCGGCAGCACACTGATGGCAGCAAAGAGTAAAGCACTGCTCGCAGGGCTGGCAGGTCAGGATCCCCGGGCAATCGGGAGGGCCATCTCTGCTGTGGAAAATAACAGTGCAGCAGCCGCTGATATCCTCTCAGCCCTTGATCAGGATGTCATAGACTCCGTTCTGGTCCTGGGAATTACCGGCCCTCCAGGTGCAGGCAAGTCGACCCTCACCTCGGCCATGATCCGTGGTTTACGTAACAAAGGTAAACGGGTGGGGATTATTGCCGTGGACCCGTCATCTCCCATAAGCGGTGGAGCCATCCTGGGCGACCGAATCCGGATGATGGATCACGCCCTGGACCCGGATGTCGTTGTTCGCTCCATGGCCACCCGGGGACGACTGGGCGGCCTCTGTGCCTCGGCTGGCGCCGCGGTGAGGATCATGGCTGCTGCCGGGTGCGAAATGGTCATCATCGAGACCGTGGGGGTGGGCCAGTCTGAGATGGATATCATCCGTCTGGCCGACATCACTCTTATGGTTTTGGCCCCGGGTTTTGGTGATGATATCCAGGCCATGAAGGCTGGACTCCTGGAAGTTGCCGACTTCCTGGTGGTCAACAAGTCTGACCTGGCAGGGGCCGATGCCCTGTGCATGGACATGGAACAGGTGTTTCACGACAAAGAGGAAGAAGATGGAATTGCCAGGGTCCTGCAAACCATAGCCTCAGAGAACCAGGGTATCGAACAGCTCCTTACACGAATGGAGGAGTACAGGATCCATATGGAGACAAGCGGACTCAAAGAAGAACGACGCCGCAGTGCCCTGGACGCAGAGACCATGGACTGGGTAATAGAGATGCTTCGTCCCCGCTTCCTCCAGGCCATGGGCAACAAAACAGTATCCACAGAACCACGCATACGGGCCAAAGAGCTGATCAATGAGCTGCTCAGCAGACAGGAAAAGTAACAGCCAGGATAGAGAGCTTGACCTTGGCAGCTCCTTCACTTCCTCCCACTGGCCCTGGCTGAGCGCCACAGAAACTCCCGGCAACTTCGAGGAGCGCAAGGAAATCCGAAGGACCAGGGACCTGGGTCTCCTTTCTTTTGCTTCGTTTTCTTTCACCCTGGCGCGTACTCTTTTTAGTACCCCTTTGAGGGGTATAAAGGCCAGCAAAGAAAATAAAGAGCTACATCACAGAAACGGCTGAGACGACTACCACCGGCCTGGCCGTGAAGACAAGGGTTTTAACGTTAAAATAAACAACCTCCCATCAAAAGAAGCTATCGTGACGACAGATAACAAATTAAATGATTGGCAGGAAAATGAACTGGCTGCCAGCCTGAATCGTTTTCCAGAGAGACGGGAAGAGTTCACCCAGCATGGCGGGGCCGTGGTCCCGCGTCTGGCCCTGCCCTATACTCTTGATGACGATTACCTGGAGCACCAGGGTTTTCCGGGATGTTACCCCTTTACCCGCGGCGTACAGCCCACCATGTACCGGGGCAGATTCTGGACCATGCGCCAGTATGCCGGATTTTCCACGGCAGCCGAGTCCAATAAACGCTACCGCTATCTTCTCGATCAGGGAACCACCGGCCTGTCCGTGGCCTTTGACCTGCCCACCCAGATCGGCTACGACTCCGACGACCCCATGGTCCTCGGTGAAGTGGGGAAAGTGGGTGTGGCCATTGACACCCTGGCCGACATGGAGACCCTGTTTGCCGATATCCCCCTGGCCAAGATCTCCACCTCCATGACCATCAACTCCCCGGCCATAGTCCTCCTGGCCATGTACATTGTGGTGGCTGAGAAGCAGGGGATCCCGGCAGAGAAACTTCGGGGCACCATCCAAAACGACGTCCTGAAAGAATATGTGGCCCGGGGTACCTACATCTTTCCGCCCCGTCCATCGCTTCGGCTAATCACCGATATCTTCCAGTGGTGCAGCCCCAACATGCCGCTCTTTAACACCATTTCCATCTCCGGCTACCATATCCGGGAGGCGGGTTCCACTGCCAGCCAGGAGGTGGCCTTTACCCTGGCCAACGGTATCACCTATGTCCAGACCGCACTCGATGCCGGCCTGGAACTTGACCAGTTTGCCAAAAGGCTGGCCTTTTTCTTCAATGCCTCCTCCAACCTCCTGGAAGAGGTGGCCAAATTCCGTGCTGCCCGCAGGCTCTGGGCCCGCATCATGAGAAATCGCTTCGATGCCCGGCAGCCCTCGTCGATGATGATGCGCTTCCATACCCAGACCGCTGGCAATACCCTGGCCGCCCAGCAGATCGACAACAATATCGTTCGTGTCACCCTCCAGGCTCTGGCCGCAGTCCTTGGCGGCACCCAGTCCCTGCATACCAACTCCCGGGACGAGGCCTTATCCCTGCCTACTGAGGAGTCGGTACGTACTGCGCTCAGGACCCAGCAGATCATTGCCCATGAGTCCGGCGTTGCAGATACGGTTGATCCTTTTGCCGGATCGTATTATATCGAGCAGCTTACCGACTCCATTGAGCTGGCTGCCGAGGAACTGATCGGTAAAATTGACCAGGCAGGCGGTGTGGTGGCCTGCATTGAAGACGGCTTTATCCAGCGGCAGATCGAACAGGCCGCCTATGACTACCAGAAAGAAGTCGAATCTGGAGAGCGGGTCATTGTCGGGGTCAACCACTTTCAGATCGACGAAGAGGAAAAACCGGAGTTGCTCCGTGTTGACCCAAAAGTTGAAGATGCCCAGGTAGCAAGGCTGCAGGACGTACGCGCGCAAAGAGACGAAAAGGAAGTGCAGGCCAGGCTGGCAGCCCTTAAACTGGCTGCTGAGTCAGATGCGAATCTAATGGATCCGATCCTTGACGCAGTGCGTGCCTATGGTAGCCTGGGAGAAATCTGCTCGGTTCTGCGCGAGGTCTTTGGAGAGTATAGAGATTAACAAAGATGAACATCGAACATTGAACGTCCAACTTTCAACATCGGATATGAAATCAGGTATGCTGAAAAAAATAGACCATCTGGGAATTGCGGTCCACTCCATTGCCGAGGCACGGCACTTCTATGAAGCCGTACTGGGCCTGACTTGCGAAAAGGAAGAAGAAGTCGCCTCGCAGAAGGTGCGAACCGCATTCTTTTCCCTGGGAGAGACCCATATTGAGCTTCTGGAACCTACATCTGATGACAGCCCCATTGCCAAATTTCTCCAGAGCCGTGGTGAAGGACTTCACCATGTGGCCTACCGCAGCACGGATGTGGAAGAACAGTTGAGCCAGGCCAGAGAAAACGGCTGTCGCCTGATCCACGAAACCCCGATCATCGGGGCCGGCAACAAACAGGTTGCCTTTCTCCATCCCAAATCCAGTCATGGAGTGCTCACCGAATTCTGCAGCGGAGAAGAGCTATGAGTGAACATCTAGATCATCTGATGAAACTGAGGGCTGAAGCCCAACTCGGTGGCGGTCAGGAACGCATTGACAAGCTTCATGCCAAGGGCAGGATGACAGCCCGGGAACGCATCGACCTCCTTCTGGACCCGGGTTCTTTTGAAGAATTCGACATGTTCAAAACCCACCGCTGCCGTGATTTCGGCATGGAAAGTAAGGTCTTTCCCGGAGACGGCGTAGTCACCGGCTATGGGACAGTGGACGGCAGACTGGTCTATGTCTATGCCCAGGACCCCACAGTCCTTGGCGGCTCCCTTTCCGAGACCATTGCTGAAAAAATCTGCAAGATTATGGACCTGGCCGTGAAAAACGGGGCGCCCATCATCGGCCTCAATGACTCGGGCGGCGCCCGCATCCAGGAGGGCATCGAAAGCCTGGCCGGATACTCGGACATCTTTCTTCGCAATGTCATGGCCTCCGGCGTTGTTCCCCAGATCTCAGCCATCTTCGGCCCCTGCGCCGGGGGCGCGGTTTATTCTCCGGCCCTCACCGACTTTGTGGCCATGGTCAAAAATAATTCCTACATGTTTCTCACCGGCCCCAAAGTGGTCAAATCCGTGACCCATGAAGATGTCACTGTTGAGGAACTGGGCGGAGCGACCATGCACTCATCGCGCAGCGGGGTGTCGGATTACGCTGCCGAATCAGGAATGGATTGCGTGGAGTATGTCAAAAAACTGCTCTCCTTCCTGCCCCAGAACAATGTGGAAACCCCGCCAATGGTGCCCACCCAGGATCCTGCAGAAAGACGGGCAGAGGGGCTGAACAGCATTATTCCGGCCAGTGCCAGCGAGGCCTATGACATGAAAGAGGTGATCCTGGAGACCATTGACAACCGGGATTTTTTTGAGATCAAAAGAGATTTTGCTCCTAACCTCATTGTCGGTTTTGCCCGCTACAGCGGGATGGTGGTGGGCATTGTTGCCAACCAGCCTGCCCACCTTTCCGGTGTGCTTGATATTGATTCCTCAGTCAAGGGAGCCCGCTTTGTCCGCTTCTGCGACTGTTTCAATATTCCGGTGGTCACCTTTGTCGATGTCCCCGGCTTTCTCCCGGGAACTGTGCAGGAATATGGAGGTGCTATCCGGAACGGGGCAAAAATCCTCTACGCCTATGCCGAGGCCACTATTCCCAAGATCACGGTCATCACCCGCAAGGCCTATGGCGGTGCCTATTGCGTCATGTCCTCCAAGCATCTGCGCGGTGACATCAACTACGCCTGGCCCTGTGCAGAGATTGCAGTGATGGGCTCCAAAGGGGCCGTCGAAGTGCTCTATGGTCGGGCAGCCAAAGAAAGCGCTGATCCTGCCGCCTTTCTGGCTGGCAAAGAGGCCGAGTACCAGGAGGCCGTGGCCAACCCTTATGTGGCCGCCCAACGGGGCTATGTGGACGATATCATCGAACCTGCCCGCACCCGTTTCCGAATCACCAAGGCCCTGGGC
Organism: uncultured Desulfocapsa sp.; assembly: GCA_964409855.1. Lineage (GTDB taxonomy): Bacteria > Desulfobacterota > Desulfobulbia > Desulfobulbales > Desulfocapsaceae > Desulfocapsa. The sequence continues at coordinate 20,796 of CAYPEU010000019.1, read as the reverse complement.
ATGCTGCAGAACAAGAGGGATACCAACCCCATGAAAAAACATGGCAATATCCCCTTATAATACTTCAGGTATCCAGAATAGAACAGCAGCAGTCAAAGGACTTTCAAGGCTGCAGCAACATCCATTCCGACGTCTGACTCCTGAATACATACATTAAATAGCTCCTATGTCTTTTGCAAATATCGGTTTCCATAACCTCACCCAGCCCGGCCTCAATGCGCTGCAATTTTCCCTCATGGGCATTGGACTGGTCTTTGGTGGACTTCTGATCATTGCCCTCTATATCACCCTGCTCCCCAGGCTGCTGGAGTTTACTCAGCGCAAACAGTCCTCTCCTGCAACAACTGAGACGACTGCAGATAGTGAGCAGGAAGAAGAGATCCTCCTGGCCATTGCCACGGCCTTCCACCTGCACAGTAATTTTCCCGAGGGCAGCGAGCGCATCACCTGGAAGAGTCACGGTGACGTGGAGGCGCCCTCACCCTGGCTGGTCTCCGGCCGCATGGATTCTCTTACCAGTCGTAAACTGCCCAACACCTGGAAAAGATAATAAAGAGTGGTATTGAAGAGTTACACACCATCACTTAATATTTTTTTACATACAACTGAGCTCGTTACAATGAAAGAATATAAACTCAAGATCAACGATAACAGCTATACTGTCGTCATCAAGGATGTCACCGACGATGCCGTGCTGGCCGAGGTGAATGGGAGAAAGCATGTTGTCCATATCGATACCATCGCCCACTTAAGCCCGCCCGTGGAAAATCAGCAAACAACCCTCATGACCGCTGCTTCCTCACCCACGCCCCCATCCCCAAAACCCTCCTCTGCACCGATAAGCGCAGATTCCGGAACCATCGTCACTCCTATCCCAGGTCAAATCATCAGCATCAACGTCAGCCAAGGAGAGCAGGTCCGCTGCGGCCAGAAACTGCTGGTCCTGGAGGCCATGAAACTGGAGAACAGTATCACTGCCACCATGGATGGGACAGTCAGCGAGATCTTTGTGGCCGAAGGTGACGTGGTCAATCAGAGCCAGCCCCTGATTGTTCTCACATAAGGAGAGACCGTGAATCTGCTCAGTTTTTTCAACAACTCCGGCTTTGCCTATCTGGAATGGGGCAATCTGGTGATGATTGCAGTGGGTATCATCTTTATCTACCTGGCCATCACCAAGGATTATGAACCCCTGCTCCTGGTTCCCATTGGTTTTGGGGTGATCGTCGGTAATATCCCTCCCATTGAAGGCATGCCGCTCTCCGTGTATGCAGAAGGTTCTGTCTTTTCTTATCTCTACCTGGGGGTGATGAAAGGTATCTACCCCCCGCTGATCTTTCTCGGGATTGGGGCCATGACCGACTTTTCCACCATGCTCTCCAACCCGAAACTTATCCTCCTTGGTGCAGCAGCACAGATCGGTGTCTTTCTCACCTTTCTCGGTTCTCTCTACCTTGGATTCAGCCCGGAGCAGGCCGGAGCCATCGGCATCATTGGCGGAGCAGACGGCCCCACAGCCATCTTTCTTTCCTCCATGCTGGCCCCTGAACTGCTCGGCCCCATTGCCATTGCCGCTTATTCCTACATGGCCCTGGTGCCGGTGATCCAGCCCCCCATCATGTACCTCTTTACCACCAAAAAAGAGCGACAGATTCACATGAAACCACCCCGTCAGGTTTCCAAGAAAGAGAAGGTCATCTTTCCCATTGTCGCCTTTCTCATCTGTGCCCTGATCGCCCCCGGTTCCATGACCCTGCTCGGCATGCTCTTTTTCGGCAATCTGCTGAAAGAATCCATGGTGACTGAACGGCTTGCCAACACGGCCCGCAATGCACTCATTGATACGGTCACCATCCTCCTTGGCTTTTCCGTGGGGGCCTCCACCCAGGCCCAGACCTTTCTCACCACCCAGTCCATCCTCATCTTTGTCCTCGGTGCGGCCTCCTTTGTTATAGCGACCATGGGCGGGGTGCTCTTTGCCAAGATCATGAACATCTTTCTTAAAGAAAAAATTAATCCCCTCCTTGGTGCAGCAGGGGTTTCCGCCGTCCCAGATTCGGCCCGCGTCGTGCATGCTGTGGGACTCAAGGAAGACTCGACCAACTTCCTGCTCATGCACGCCATGGCCCCGAACGTTGCCGGAGTCATCGGCTCCGCCATTGCCGCAGGTGTCCTCTGGTCGGCCCTGGGAAAATTTTAGGTGGCTGCCAGGCAGTTACATTCTGAGGCGTTATGACGTGTTGGATACTCATCTGAATAGTTATAACTCAAGTTTCGGAGTTGATACTTATCTTATCATGGCAAGTAGTTACTTGATATTCTATTGGTATAAATTGTCATGCCGGGCTTGACCCGGTATCCAGAATGGTGCAAAATCGACTGGATTCCGGCTCTCCACTTCGCTACGGCCGGAATGACATTTTAAGGATAAGTGTATTTTGCTTTTATTTCAGCATATTACATCAACTCAGAAAGTTGAATTATAATCTTAAAATCTTCAGCAAAGGGGCACTCTCATGACCACTCCTCCACTTACTCTCGGTGATTTTCAGATATACTGGCTGAACGGCGGTGAGTTTCGCCTGGATGGAGGGACCATGTTTGGTGCGGTGCCCAAGGTACTGTGGCAGAAAAAATGCAGTGCCGATGAAACAAATTCCATTCCCCTGGTCAATAATGTCCTCCTGGTCAGAACTCCTGAACAGAATATTATTATAGATACCGGCCTCGGCAACCGATTGACCGAAAAACAATGCGCCATCTTTCAGGTGACCTCCCCCTGGACAATCCCTGCTGACCTTGAGACCCTTGGTCTGTCACGGGATGACATTGACCTGGTTCTCCTGACCCATTGCGACTTTGACCATGCAAGTGGAATAGTCATGCGTAGCCCTGCTGAAGAGGACGAGCTGAGCTTTCCTCGTGCTCTTCATTATGTCCAGAAAACAGAATGGGAAGATGTGGAACAGCCCTGCCATCGCGCCCAGCACACGTATTGGCCTGAGAATTTCGACCTGCTGAAAAAAGAAGGCAACCTGAAAATCATTGATGGTGACCTGGAAGTCAGCCCGGGAATCAGGCTGCGCCATACAGCTGGCCATACCCGCGGACACCAGTTGGTAGAGCTCACATCCTGCGGTGAAACAGCGGTACACTTAGGCGATCTCTTCCCCACCCATGTCTACACCAATCCCCTCTGGATCATGGCCTATGATAACTTTCCCCTGGAAGTGATAGAACGCAAAGAAGAGTACTTCAGCCACTATCGCAACCTGGACAGCTGGTTTACCTTTTATCACGATCCCGCGATCAAGGCCTGCAAACTTGACGAGCAGGGAGAGATCAGTCAAACCTGGCCTCCATCTCATCACAAGTAGAATCACCTCTCTCCGCCCCATCCATTCCTCCCGACGAACCACTCCAAAATTGGGCTGCTCTGCGGCCGGCCAGCCCTCTTTGCCACCAATGGATTGTCTCTTGCCGCATGCAGTCAACATCATTGGAACTGTCTCCCCAATAAGTGTTTCATAGACATCACCCTCAAGCTGCCCCAGGTGCATTACCGCTTTCATAAAAAGAGTTTGCTTTCCATGGGGAAAAGACATAAAAATAAGAATAATCATTATCCTGCTGTTAGGGTGTGCCGCTGCCCAGAAAGTTGTAAAGAAGAGCACTGGCGATATGGTCAAGGACGCTGCATCAGAGGTAGCAGACGCAGCAAAAGACACCGCCAAATAATCTCCCTTGCAAGCATGCGGACAACCGGAAGAACTCTTTTTCACTGCTTGTCCCTTCCCTGTCCCTTACAACACCCCATTGAATAAACGCGATTATCTCCCCAGATGATGGGCAGCCATAACCACGTTCAGCAATGAACTGACAGAAAAACTCTGCAATATATTGAAGAACGTCGTTCTTCGGGCGGGTCACCGCCTCCAGCGCTATCAACCATTGCTCTTACCCACAACAGCAAGGAGAAAACCAATGAATACCGACCAATCCATCCAGTACTTCCAGATAGCCTTATCCTGGCTCATTGACAAGGGTCCCAGCCTCCTCTCTGCCATCCTCATTTTGATCATTGGACGCATGCTGGCAAAATGGATTGCTGCACTCACCCGCAAAGCAATGGCCAAAGGGGGAGTGGATGAAACCCTTATTCGCTTTTTAAATACTGTCATCTACTACATCCTGTTGATAGCCGTGATCATGGCTGCTGCGGATCAAGTGGGGATCAAAACCACCTCCTTTCTGGCTATACTTGGTGCCGCAAGTTTGGCAATAGGCCTGGCTCTCAAAGACTCTCTCGGCAACTTTGCCGCTGGTGTGATGATTATCCTCTTTCGCCCCTTCAAGGTGGGTGACCTGATTTCTGCAGGAGGAGAAACCGGTAGTGTTCAACAGATCGACATCTTCAGTACTGTTCTCTTAACCCCCGACAACCAGAAGGTCATTATCCCTAACAGCGGTATCGCCGCAGGAACCATTACCAACATTAATGCCGAAGAGACCCGTAGAATTGATCTGATCGTGGGTATCGGTTATGATGATGATATCCGACAGGCCAAGGCAACCCTTGATGAACTGGTCAAGGCTGATGAGCGGATCCTTACAGACCCTGCCCCCACTATTGCGGTCTCGGAGCTTGCTGATTCCAGTGTCAATCTCATTGTCCGCCCCTGGGTGAAAACCGGTGACTACTGGAATGTACGCCTGCTCCTGACGGAGCAAATCAAACTGACATTTGATGAGCGTGGTATTTCCTTTCCCTTTCCCCAGCAGGATGTGCACATGTATCAGCAGACTGCTGAATAGAGCTATGGCCACGGGACGATAGGGATTCCCTCTCCAGCAACAGGTGACAGGAGGCTTTGGAAATGAAAAAAACCGGCAAAGGGTATCAACAAATCTCATCCCTTTTGGCGATGGTCACAGCCCTGCTCTTTTTTACCCAGTTGACAGCTCAAGCTGCAGAAATTGACATCGTTGACAGAAGCAAGGCGGAAGAGGTGATCCAGGGAAAAAAAGATCCCATCCCCCTCTTGTCCCAGGAAAGGACAGACCAGGTTGACAAGACGCAGGAGCATCTTTCGGAACGGCTGATCAGTGCAGCGACCTGGCTCGATTCTTTCTTTGACGACAGCCGATATGTCATTGAAGAGAACAGGACCAGGGCGAGACTAAAGCTCAATGCAGGGATTGAGAAACACGACAGTTTTGAATTTAAGGCGAGGGTAAGCTTAAAACTGCACCTTCCCCGTATAAATGACCGGCTAAACCTTTTGATTTCGGCCAATGATGACGAAGATTTTGACATAGAGAGAAGCTCCTCTCCTCTCAATAGTCGGGATGATGAGTCCGACCTGACGGCAGCGCTCCAGTTTTTTGCCCGTGAGACAGAAAAGATGAATATCTCAACCACTGCGGGCCTCTCTACAAGCTATGCCTACGCCGGTGTCCGCTACCGTGGACTCTATGATTACAACACCTGGCAGGGCAGGTTTACCAGTCGTCTGCGTTATTACACTGACGATGGATGGGAATCAAGAAATCAATATGACATCGAAAGACAGGTCTCCGATAACTTACTTTTCAGGACCACAATTGAGGCCAACTGGGAAGAAGAATTCAACGGAGTGCCCCACGCTCTGATTTTCTCGCTCTTCCAGGTCGTCCAGCTGGACCGGGCCATCCTCTATGACGTTGGCAATTACTTTCATACCAGGCCCAGTTACCAGATGACGGATATGGTTTTCCGCCTGCGCTATCGTCAACGTTTTTACCGGGACTGGCTTGTGTTTGAAGTGGCTCCCCAGGTTGCATTTCCCAAGGAGTATGATCGCGACTTCAACCCCGGCATCATTTTCAAACTTGAGGCGGATTTCGGATACCTATCCTATCAAGACCAGTTCAATGATATTTTTTCTTTTTAAGGGGCCTTGCTCCCCCCAGGGTAAGAAGTCTGCACACAAATGTTCTTCTCTTGTACGAGAATAAAAAGGACGGCAAGCTCTTTCTCTCCTGCACAGCCATCACCTGGACAGATACAATCCTCCGGCCATCCTTCTCCTTTCACATCCCTGTCCCATACTGTTTGAGATTTGGTCTGATGCAGAGTATCATCAAGCCAACTCCCTGGAAGATCCTGGCAGGAAACCTTTTCAGGAAGACACAATCCCCTTAACCCTGTATCAGGAAAATCATATGCGTGCAGTTGTTCAACGGGTCAGCAGGGCCTCGGTTACCGTAGATAGGAAAATCACAGGAAAAATCGGCCCGGGAATTCTCGTCCTGCTTGGTGTCCACCAGGATGACGGAGAAAAGGAAGTCAAGTGGCTGGTGGACAAGATCATCAACCTGCGGATCTTTGAAGATGAGATGGGAAAAATGAACCGTTCCCTGCTCGACACCGGCGGAGCCATGCTTATTGTCTCTCAATTCACCCTGTATGGCGATTGCCGTAAAGGGAGAAGGCCAGGCTATTCAACGGCCGCTCCTCCGGAGAAGGCCGAGGCCCTGTACCAGAAATTCATCAATGAGGTGAAGAGCAGGAACGTCACTGCTGCCAGCGGCAGGTTTCAGGCCCATATGGATGTAGAACTGATCAATGACGGACCAGTGACCCTTCTCCTCGACTCCAGCAAACTCTTTTAACTGAGCAGACTCTTATCATGACTTTTACTCTCAACACCTCCTACTCCGGCTTTACCCTGAAAGAGCACCACTCTCTTGCAGAAATCAAGGCCGACGTCTATCTCTTTGAGCATGACATCCTGGGCTGTCCGCTGCTGGCGATCAAAAACAAGGACAGCAACAAGACCTTTTCCGCGGCCTTTAACACCATCCCCACAGATTCCACAGGGGTTGCCCACATCCTTGAACACTCGGTACTCATGGGCTCGCAGAAATACCCGGTAAAAGACGTCTTTGGTGAGATCAACAAAGGCGGGCTCATGACCTTCCTCAATGCCATGACCGGCTCAGATATCACCTATTACCCCTTTGCCACCAGAAACCTGAACGAGTACTTTAACATCATGGGGGTGTATATGGATGTGGTGCTCAATCCGCTCCTGGCCCGCTCCACCTTTGAGCAGGAAGGCTGGCACTATCACCAGGAAGGCCCGGAGGCCCCCCTCCAGTATCAGGGCGTGGTCTATAACGAGATGAAAGGCGCCTTCTCAGACCCCATCCGGTTGATCTTTCACCATATCTTTGGCGGACTCATGCCCGGTTCCACCTATGCCCATGAATCAGGAGGAGACCCGCAGAATATTCCGGATCTGAGTTACGAAGAATTCTGTGACTTTCACAAAACCCACTACCACCCTTCCAACGCTACGTTCTTTGTCTATGGCAATGCCTCCCTTGACGAAGAACTGCGCTACCTGCAGGACAAATTCCTCTCCCGTTTTCCTGAACAAGGGGAGCGTATGGAAGTTGCACCCGGCACTGACACCAGGAAGATCACCTTTATCGAGGACAGCTACGGTGTGGAATCCTCTGACACCCGGGGCAAGACATTCCTTGCCGTGGGCACCAGTGTCTCCACAGTGGAAAATCGGGAAGAAAACGCCGCCTTCCAGATCATTGCCAATATCCTCTACAACTCTGATGCCTCTCCGCTGAAAAGCACCATCATCTCCAGCGGACTGTGTAAGGATTTCGGTGGATTGTATCTCTCCTCCTCAAGTTTCAAGACCCTGATGATAACCTACCTGGTGGGCAGTGATCCTGAAAAGCGTGAACAGTTCCTCTCCCTCTACAACAAGACCCTTGCTGAGATGGCCTCCAAGGGCTTGGGCCATGACCTGATCCTCTCGGAACTGAACAAGTACGAATTCGGGGTCCGGGAAGAAAGCTGCAAAGCCCAGCGTGGACTCGACCTCATCGGCAAGGCCATGCCCGCCTTTAAGTACGGTACTGACCCATATGATGCCCTGCAGATCGATGAACTGTTGGCCACGATACGCCACAAGGCCCTGGACGAAGGCTATTTTGAAAAGCTGATAGACAAATTTCTCCTGAACAACCCGGCAACCGTGGTTGTCACCCTGACACCGGATCCGAAAAAACAGGCCGAGGGTCAGGCCCGTGAGACAGCCCGGCTCCAGGAATATGGGAAAAGCCTTGACCAATCCGGGCAGGAGCAGATGATAGCGCGAACCCTGGAACTGATGGCTGACCAGCAAAAGCCCAACAGTGTAGAGACCCTCTCTCTCCTGCCCCAGCTCAATCTTGACGATCTTGATCCAGATATTGAGGTGCATCAGGTGCAACCCTCTGAGATTAATGGCTGCGAACTGCTGATGAATGAACTGGCAACCGATCATATCTCCTTTATCGATATCGGCTTTGACATCTCCTGCCTGCCTTCCAAGTTTCTTCCCTGGCTTGACCTCTTCGGTACCATTGTTACTGAGATCGGCACCGAGAAAATGGATTACATGCACTTTGCCAGAGAAGTAAGTACCTGTACCGGAGGTTTTTCCCATACCTTCCAGTGTCATATCAAAAAAGACGGCCAGGGCAGCTTCCGGCCCATCCTCTGGTTCCAGATGAAATGTCTGCCCGAATACCAGGAACAGGCCCTGCAGTTGCTGAGTGAAGTCTTTTCCACTCTTTCCCTGAAAGACTGTATCCACATCCAGGAGATTGTAGCACGTGAGTTTGCCTGGGCAGAACATGCGGCCCAGAGCGAGGGCTACGGCCTGGCAGCCTCGCTGGCCTTTGCCGAGTTAAGCGGGGCGGGCGCCATGAACGAGCTTGTCTCCGGTGTTTCCGCCTATCGCAGCACTAAAGAACTGGCCCGCAACTATCAGGAGCATGAAGAAGCTTTTCTTCAAGGATTGCAGGAAATGGCGCAACTCATTTTCAATCGCAATAACCTGCTCCTCTCCATCACGGCCGATGAACACGAACTGCAGACCTTCAAGGAATTCTGTGGAGGCCTGATTGCAACCCTGCCGGACACGCTGTTGGAGAAAGAGGAGTTGCTTATCCCCGACTTTCCCCGGCACGAAGCCCTGATCACCTCGGCGGAAGTGGTGTACGCCGTGCAAAGCGGCAAGCTGCTCCCTGAGGGAAAGGGATATAATGGTCATTTTGAAGTGCTCAAGACCTATCTCTCACGCGACTATCTCTGGAACACAGTGCGGCAGATGGGTGGAGCCTATGGCTGTTTTATCCAGTTCAGCCATATCAGCGGCAACTTTGCAGTGGTCAGCTACCGCGATCCCCAGGTACGCAAGACCTATGAGAGCTACCAGGCCATGCCTGGGGTTATCACCGGACTGGACCTGCCAAGAGAAGTCCTGCAGCAGTTGATCATCGGCACCTACGGCAATTTCACGCCCCACCATGGCCCTGCTGCCAAGGGACTCACGGCCCGCAACGATTACCTCAGCGGGGTGACAGCGAAGCACAAACAGCAGCGCATCCGGGAAATCATCAGCACCAGTGTGGAAGACCTCCGCTCTTATGCCCCCGCATTTGAGCAGATGATGCCGGACAGCCACCGGGTGATCATCGGTAACCGGACCAAGATTGAGGCTGATCGCGACCTCTTTGATGTGGTGGGAGAATTATAGGAAAGAAGGTGATTGGAGCAAAAGCACCCTTTAGGGAAGGGTCTTGGGGGGGCCAAAAAGTGGCAGGCAGAAGAGGACGATGACCACAGAACATTTTGATAAAGCAGCATCTGATTGGGACAAGAAACCGCGCCGGGTTCAGCTGGCTGAAAAGGTCAGTGGGGCCATTGCCAGACTGCCTCTGTCAACAGAGATGGATGCAATGGAATATGGCTGCGGCACCGGCCTGGTTGGCCTTTCCCTGGCCCCTGCCCTGAAGTGCCTGACCGCAATTGACACCTCCCAGGGCATGCTCGATACCCTGCAGGAAAAGATCACAGACCAGGCAATCAACAACGTTCGTCCCCTCTGCTGTGACCTCCTAGCCGTCGACTATAGCCAGAAACACGACCTTATCTTCTGCTCCATGACCCTCCACCATATCAGCGATGCAGAAGGCTTACTGCATCGCTTTGCCAAGCTTCTCAACAGAGGGGGATACCTTGCCGTTGCCGACCTGGTCGAAGAAGACGGGTCCTTCCATGAACCTGAAGCCAAAGGAATCATGCACCATGGTTTTGACACCAAAAAACTCATTGCACTCCTTGCAGCTGCCGGTCTGAAAGACATCAAAAGCCAGACCATCCACACCATCAACAAGGCCGAGCAGAGCTATCCGGTCTTTCTCCTTACCGGGCAAAAGGCCTGATTCATCCTTCTTTTGTTTGCCAAGCTCTTTCCGGCTCTGCTACAGTAGAGTATGGACCCCTGTTACGGACAAGAACCTGGGCCACCTGTGGATCTCTTTCCGGTCACTCTCCACTTTCACGGCTGGCTCACAGCACTCATAAAGAGAGTCAGACGCAGCAATGGCCTGCTCACGCCTCCCCTGCATCGCCGCACCTCCATAAAAGATCTCATTGAATCCTTTGGCGTGCCGCACACTGAAATCAGTTCCATCCAGGTCAACAGGCAGTCTGTGTCCTTTGATCATATCATTGCGGAGGAGAGTTCTGTGGAAGTTTTTCCCCTTCGCCCAGCAGTCAATGTCCTTGCCCCCTGCCTGCTCAGGCCAGAACCCCTTGCCGTAATCCGCTTTCTGGTAGACGCCAACGTGGCAAAACTTGCTGCAAAGTTACGGATGGCCGGTTTCGACACGCTCTACGACCCGCAGTGGCACGATGCGGAACTGGCTGACATAGCGGAAGATAAGCAGTGCATCCTGTTAAGCAGGGATATCCAGCTCCTCAAACGAAAAAAGATCGTGTTCGGACATTTCGTGCGGGAAAACCTCCCGACAAAACAACTTGCTGAGGTTATCCACTTCTATGGCCTGTCTCAGGAAATCCGTTCCTTCAGCCGTTGCATGCGCTGCAATGGCACCCTGACTCCGGTTTCCAAACAGGAGATCCTTGCCCGACTTGAACCACTGACACGAAAATATTACCACAGCTTCCATTGTTGCCAATCATGCAGGCAGATATACTGGTCCGGTACCCACCGTGAACCAATGGAAAAGACTCTCAAAGAAGTCATCGAATATCGCCCACTCCAGTACTGAATTCTTCCTCACTGTTCTTTCAGCACCTGGAGGGGTTCTCTGCCGCAACACGCCATCCAGAGGGTTCATGAAAAGCAGCTCTCTGTTGACATCACAAATAATACCATCGAAATGTTGGGGTACTACCATATCATATTGTCAAACCATTCAAGGACGGATATCCTGTTGGAGGGTCGGTTTTGCTCCCCGGCCCAAACTCGACCCGCAGACAAGACAGGAACTTCATTCCAACAGCCGCTTCCAATAGTGGAACACCGATCATAGCAGGTGACCCAATGGATACCCTCCAACATGTGATGACCACACCAGTTATTACCATTGCACCGGACCAACCTGTGAGCCGTGCTCTTGGCATCATGGAACAACGGAAAATCAGTGCACTGGTGGTGGCCGAGAAGAAAAAGCCATTGGGGATCTTTACCGAAAGGTCGCTTATTCAAATCCGGGTTGATGGGGAAATAGATTATTCCCTGCCCATTCAACAGGTCATGAGCAGTCCTCCCTTTACCGCTCTCGCTGATATGGATTACCGGGAGGCGTATCAACTACTGCTGCATCATCGTATCCGTCACCTGGTGGTCACTGATCATGATGGGAACCTGGTCGGTATTGTCACTGCCACTGATTTTCTCTACCATCTTGGCCTGGAATATTATATGGAGGTCAAAAATGTGGACCAGGTCATGATCCGCGATGTTGTTACCTTGCAATCATCAGCACCCGCCTTTACAGCGATGAAACTGATGAATGACCGTAGAATCAGTTCACTGGTCATTGAAGAGAACGGCTATCCAATTGGTATCGTCACAGAACGTGACCTGCTGCGTCTCATCCGATCAAAAATAGAATTGAAGAATATCCAACTGCATGCAGTGATGAGCCAGCCGGTGGAGACTGTTTTTTCCGATGTTTCCAGCCTGAAGGCGGCAAGAATTCTCCTCAAGAAAGGGTTGCGCCGCCTGGTCGTGACCAACAGCAGCGGCCGCTGTATAGGCATCATCACTGAAACAGACATGATCAAGGGGCTCCGTACCAGCTATACCAATCATCTGAAGGAAGTCATCCAGCAGCAGGCAAGACAGATAAAGGAAGTCAAACAGCAGGTGGAGGAGGCGTGTATTCTTGACAGTATGCTGCAATCTGCCGGTGACATCGCCATCTCCATCATGGATCCCGACCTGCATATTCTTCTTCATAACCAGGCAGCAGGAAAATTATATAATTGCGCAACTGAGACCATAGTCGGCCAGAATGCTGCAACGCTGCACAGGAAAGCCGGTAACCTGGAGCAATTTGAACAGGCCGTAGGCGCGGCAAAAAAGAACGGACGCTATGAGTTTGTTCTGCAACAGCAACAAAATGGGAGTACCCGTTATCTGACGACAACAATTTTTTGCATCCTTGATCAGGAGAAGAACAGAACCGGTTTTGGCTTGATTTCTCTGGATACCACTCATCAGAAACAGTATGAGGCCTCTTTGCAGGCTGAACGCGATTTTTCCAAAAAGATCATTGACACAGCGCCATCCATTATCTGCAGCATAAGCCCGGATGGAACCATACAGTTCATCAATCCTGCCGGGGAGCAGTTGACCGGTTACAGTGCTGCAGAGCTGTTGGGAAAGAACTGGCAGGACTATTTTTATGCTGGAAAAACAGGTCGATCAACCCGGGAGATGCTCAAAAAATTTCAGGAAGATGATGTGCGAGGATATGAGGTAAGACTCAAAACCAAAGATGGGGAACTGCGCGATATTTCCTGGAGTTCGGTTAAACGATTCAGTGGAAAAGGTGCCTTTTTCGAAACACTTATTCTCGGGAACGATGTAACCGGACAAAAAAAAGCGGTGCAGGAACTTGAACAGAAAAAAAAGGAAGCTGAGGATGCAAACATAGCTCTCAAGGTTATGCTGGACCAGCACACCAAAACCAGGGAAAGTATCGAGGAGCAGATATCCATCAAGCTGAAAGAACTAGTCAACCCCTATCTTGATCTCCTCCGCCAGTCAACAGTCAGTGAAGAGCGCTCTGAAATCATACGCATCATTACCGCCCATATTGATTCCATCACCCATCCATTCTCGCCCAAGGCCAGAGAAATCATGCTTGGCCTCTCGCCTCGGGAAACCATGATTGGCGATCTGGTCCGACAGGGCAAAACAAGTAAGGATATCGCTGAAATACTCAATATTTCCTTGCGCACTGTGGAAACCTACCGCAATAATCTACGAAAAAAACTCGGAATCAACAAAAGAAAAATCAGCCTGAGAACCTACCTGATGACCCATTTTACCCAATAACGCATTTCTCTTTCCTCCTTCCCCTGGGGAAAATACAGTATTTCGCTACGTACTTCCTCTGTGTTTTTCCGGCATTGACTTTGCCATCGTTTTAGAGGACAGTTACCTATACAGTATCCCCCTGAAGTTTATGACCTCGATGAACACCCAACAAAGAGAGAATGAGTCATGACAAAAGAAAACAATAGTGGTTCCAGCAGCAAATCTCCTTCAGTCCAAGGCAAAGAAAAACAGCAGGCAGCGCCTGTTAAGTCCTCCAGCCCGCAAGCTGAAAAGACAACCCATGTCAGGGGGGGAGCAAAAAATCCAAAGAGCAAAAAAGCGAAAAAAAAGCTGCAGCAAGCAAAGGGAAAGAACCCTGAGACTATCATTTTCCGCAAAAAAGAGGTCAAACTTGATTGCCTCTTAAAAGAATATGAAAAGCTGCTGAAGGGTATGCCCTGCCTGAATAAATATCAGAAGAAGGCGATCCGCCGCTACCACCGGGAGGAGGCGCTCAAACCGTACCAGGCAGAGCTGATCAGGATGCAGAAATGTCTGGAAAACAATGGCCGACGGATGATTATTTTATTTGAAGGCAGGGATGCTGCAGGAAAAGGCGGCACCATTCGCCGGGTCACCCGTTATATGAACGAGAAGCACTACCGGGTCGTTGCCCTTGCCAAACCGACCGAAATTGAAAAAACACAGTGGTTTTTCCAGAAATACATCGCCCAACTCCCTCGGGGCGGCGAGGTCGTCCTCTTTGATCGAAGCTGGTATAACCGGGCTGTTGTTGAGCCAGTCTTTGGATTCTGCACCCCAGAAGAGTACAAAAATTTCATGCGGGGAGTGATCGGTTTTGAAAAAGACCTGGTCCGACAGGGTACCGTACTGGTGAAACTCTACTTTTCTGTAACCAAAGAAGAACAGGCCAAGCGCTTTGAAAGACGTAAGACAGACCCCCTGCGCCAATGGAAGCTGTCGGAAATTGATGTCCAGGCCCAAGACCGCTGGGATGACTTCACCAATCAGAAATATGAGATGCTGAAAAAAACCCACACCAACATTGCCCCCTGGACCATTATCCGTTCCAACGACAAACACCAGGCCCGCCTCAACGCCATGAAGATCATCCTCAATGCCGTCCCTTACGAAAGGGGTAATAAAGATCTTGATTTTGTCCCAGATCCCAAAGTGGTCATCTCAGGATCTCGTGAAAAAGAAACCATGGATGCCCAACGTATCAAACTCGGCAGTTTTGTCGGATAAGCAGTTGCAAGAGAAAGCAAAACCACGACAAAAGGTGGCCAGCAACCGTTGTTGGATCAGGATCTCGTGAGGCAAGGTGAGTTGCTTGTGCAATCTCTCACGGTATGCGCAATATCTGATGTGCAGTTGTTCAAACCCGAGCTGATATACTTCAGTAAAGAGATAAAAGAAAATCTGACAAGCAGCGCATTACACATATCATGGCGTATACGTAGCAAATCCTGCTTTCTCTTTTATAGTAAAAAACAGGATTTGTTACCTATCATCAGGAAGTATCTTAAAGAGCAGCTTTACGACAAATCGTGAAAAAGTGAGAGTCAGCTGAATGTCAGGCAGCGTGTCTGGAGCTACAAGATCCTACGGCAGGATCCTGCTTGAGAGCGGTCATTACAGTTGACAACTCAATCAGTACCCCCAAGCCTTCCTGGACTTCAGGCCGTTTCATGGCAGCCATCATGCCAAAGATACCGCGTATGGGTTCGACCTGCTGAAAATCAACCTGCTGCATCTTGGTTCCGACCCGTTCAGTCATGCCAAGCACCTGTTCAAATGCCTCAAATACACCGCGCTGCTTGAGACACTCCAAGCGTTCTACAGCATCGTTGAACGCCAGCTTGGACAGCCCATTGGCATCCTTTTTCATTTCCATGATCGACCCGAGCATCTGTAGCCCGTCTGCCATATTGCCCATGTTGACGATGAACTGCCTGAGTAACTCCTGTAGATTCTCAGGTTCAAACCCGTGCAGAGTACTCTGCAGCTGATCAACCAAGCCTTTGAACATCTCTTTTGAGTAAGGTTCAAAGTCTTTCTTAAACTCCATTAATTTATTAAGGGATTTAAGGGCTTCTGCCAGACTCTTGCTTGAAATCAGCAGTTGTCCGATCATATCCCCAACATCTTCCATTTCAAACCTGCGGTCTAGCCCGCTCAGTTTCCCGATACCGCTGATCACCATGTCGTTGATCAGTGGTTCCATATCCTGTTTGAACTCCACGTAGGGTCTGATTGCCTGTTTGGCCTCCCGCACCTCTGCTGTGAGTTCATCAAGTCTGGCGAGGATTTTTTCTTCATTGGTCATAATCCCCTCCCTTAGTCTTGGACTTTACCTGCCAGTGACATTTGTGCCTCAAGGGGCATCTCTTCTCCACTAACCAGTTTGTTCCAGTATACCCATTTAAACATCATCTTACCCCAGTGGTTGGCCTTGGATTCGCCAAGCAGAGAAAATGGTCCTAAACCGGGTAAGGGAAACTTACCGGGCAGAGGTTCGTAGTCGTAGTTAAAATCAATGAGAGCTGCCTTATCAAAGCCTGTTTCAATAAAACAGTTTGCATGTCCGTCAAAGTCCTCGCGAAGCGGCTCACCGTTGATCTCACGCATGAAATTTTCCACCATGACCTCAGCGGAAAAATGGGCCACAGAACCGGCCTTGGAAGTCGGCAGGGTTGTGGTATCGCCCAAGACAAACATGTTGTCATGGTTTTCAGCCTTGAGGGTATGGTTGTTGGTTTTGACGTAACCGACCTCATCCATGGCCACGTCTGATTTGACCAGGAAGCGGGCGCCGACATTGGGCGGAATGGATACCAGCAGGTCAAATTCAATCTCCTCACCGCCGGCAGAAATAATTTTTTTGCCCTCACAGTCCACTTCAGCCAGGTCGTAACTTGATGTGATATTAATATTTTTTTGCTCAATGAGCTGGGAGAAAAATGCGCTGGCCTTGGGCTTGGTAAAGGCACCGGGCAGAGGAGTGACCAGTCGTATGTCTATATTATCACGCAGGCCGCGCTCAGTGAAGTAGGCATCGGCAAGGTAGACAAATTCAAGGGGAGCAACAGGACATTTAAACGGAAACTCGGCAATGTTAAGCACCAGTTTGCCGGACTTGAAATCACGCAGGGCACGGCTCAGGTTAGTAGCACCCTCCAGAGTGTAAAAATCAAAAGCAACCTTTTGCCAGCCGTCCATCAGGCCTGGAATTTCTTCAGGAGCAAGGGAAACACCAGTGCAGACAATGATTTTGTCATACTCATAACTGCCGGCCGTGGTCTCTACTACCTGTTTGCCGGTGTCAACTGCAACGATTTCATCAATGACAAAGTGTATTCCTTTGGAAATAAATTCACTGCGACTGCGGACAACGTCTTCAGGCTTGTAGATTCCAAAAGGGATAAAGAGTAATCCAGGTTGGTACACATGTTTATCATCCTGATCAATGATTGTTATAGACCACTCATCATTATCGAGCTTTTTACGCAGCTTGTTTGCAACCATAGTTCCTGCACAACCTGCACCAAGAATAACCAGCTTTTTCACACCACACCTCTTGCTTGAGAAATCTTGTTTAAGTTTTTCCTTTTGAAAAAACCTGTGATATATGGCGATAATCCGCCTAGGACAAATGGAATGTTATCTGTTGCTGTTTAAACCTATTGCCTGTACCCTTACCTGCTATTGAGAGTCATTTTCGCTACATAACCACATTGTGGTATTCGGGTCAAGCGCTTTTGTTGCTGTGCGTTGTTTTGTTTAGGGTGTGGACAAAATCATTTGTCAATGAGAAGAGGAGCTGGCTGTGGCACACGAGTTTTCAGTGGAAATACACGATTTTCTCAGCAGAAAAATTCTGCAGACCAAGGAAGGAAAAAAGAGAGCACTCTTGGAGAATGATGAGGGATCCTTTCAATATTATGAGGGGAAACTGTTGGAATTGAAAATCTTACGCCAGTATCTCACTGAGAATATCGATTTAAAAACCCAAAAGTATTATTGAGCGCTAACCATGTCACATACCTATTTGATTGACCTTTATGAACTGATTGAACAACGGCTGCAGAAAATAGCTGAGGAATCCAGTCACGGGACTGGGCAAGGAGAAGGAGCGAGGGGGCTACAGGGGCGCTTCGAAATTCTTACGGAATTTAAGCAATTCCTTGCAGAACACTATAACAGTAAACTGCCTCGACGTATCAAGAACAGATATTTGAATTGAAAGGAATGAGCAGGGAATGAGTAACTCGATGGTTAAACACTACTTTCCTGCAACCAAAGAAGAACAGGCCAAGCGATTTGAAAGAAGTAAGCCCCCCCCCTTGGGACAATGGAAGCTGTCAGAAATTGATCTCCAGGTCCAGGACCCCTGGGATGACTGCACCAACCAACAATATGAAATACTGAAAAAAACCACATCGAATTTCATCCATATTTTTTTTAGGGTTATGACTAGATGAGAAGTGAATATCTTCCTATGCCTCCTGAAGTATAATTTCATTAACCAATGTAATATTAACTGGTTAGTGAAATTATACTTCAGGAGGCATAGGTTTAAATTTTGTTCCAAAATTATGGAACAAAGAAAGATATCTTATTGGCTTGATATCATACAATAATTTTGAAACTAATCGTTCCTGTTCTAGTCATGACCGTTTATCTAATTTCAAGCATATATCCGACATCAAAGACATCATGGCATGACGGGCAGATGAAGAGCCACCTGAACTTGTCTTGCTCTTTTTTCAACATTGAGTGAAAGCCATCTTTATACCCACATGAAGGGCAGACTTTAAATTCATCTTCAATCTGGACATGCTGAACTTCATAATCCATGAGAAATCTCCCTTGTTGTAAAGAACAGGGCTTGCCAATTGTAACCACGTGTTATGAAAGAGTTTCGCCTCGGGGTTTCACTCCATCTAAAAAATTTGCAGCGGGGAATACGTTACAGTTAGTGGTACATATTTTCATGCCACCTCAAGGCCAACCTTGGCAAGAAAACAGAAACAAAATCTTCTTCCTGATTATAAGTAATGCGCTGATTGTCAGATTCGCTCTCTTTGCTGAAATATATCAAATCCGGCATGAACGGCAGCGATCTTCAGCATGGGTGGGAGGTGTCTTCAAGGTGACCTGGATGAAGAAATTCTGTGTGCCAGAAAACCATGGGGACTCAGGGAATAGAAGATCTTTCCGACTTCTCAATAAAAAAGGCAGCGATCTTTTGAGACCGCTGCCCAGTTAATTCTGGCCATAATTATGGCCAATATAGGGCAGACTATTCGCCCCAAAATTGGCAAAAATAGGCAGCTGTTCCTTCCGCATGAAAACATTATTTATCTGCATCATCCCCATGTTTCTTTAGGTGTCCTTTCGGAAAACGTTTTTCATGCTCAGCCGCTGGGACCATTTTAAATAAATCATCCGCATAATAGTCATATCCAATCTCCTGAGACTTCTGCGAGCAACCAGAAACCAATACAATTGACATCAGCATGAGAAGAACAATTGATGCCATGAATATTTTTTTTCATGATAGTCTTCCGTTCCGAGTAAAAGTTAAATTTCCTGTTCTGCCGACAACCTCATATCAACCCACAGCATGCCAAAGATTATTTTTATCAATTGGCCGATGTCAAGTTGTTAACCCCTGTATGGTATTCTTCACTTATTGTATTGCCCTCTCCTGTCTCCCAATTTTTCCATCTCTTTTGAGATAGTTCTCCATGAATACCTTTGAAAATGGGTAATTCTACCTATATGAATCATTCCTAAACTATGATTAGATAACTTATGATTCACTTATGGTGGTGTTCAGGCGGAAGGTTGAGTTGCCATTTGCCTGCCTGTGGATTGACCTTGTCCCTGCTAATCCCGTACTGCCCTCTACCAAGCGTAAAAATATTTCTCCACTTACCATACGCTTCATATAGTTAGGACACACTCAAACGTGTCCCAATTGGAAACAGACTGCTGTTGCCAGTAATAATCATAATCTTTTGCTTGAAAGACCCTGCTACAAAACATAACATAGAGTAATCAGGTGGGCAGGCCAGCAATCCCGGGGTTGCCAGAACCCAAAACTTGAAAAGTGTGCCTGCGAGGGTTGCAGAAAACAATACATTATCCAGTGTCATGTAATGAGACAACAAGGTCAAAGAGATGTCACACCAACAACAAGACACTGCCCTTCTCTTACAATGGCATAAAGGGATAAATGTAATTTATGATTCCTTATTCTCTACGGAATCTGTTTTCGAGAAGTTAAAACTCATCTGTGACGGTGTTGTTTCAACCTTTAAGGTTGATTTCTGCCGTATCTGGCTCATTCTACCTGGCGATCTTTGTGAATCAGGATGCCCACATGCCAGCACCACATCCAGC
Source organism: uncultured Desulfocapsa sp. (assembly GCA_964409855.1). GTDB lineage: Bacteria > Desulfobacterota > Desulfobulbia > Desulfobulbales > Desulfocapsaceae > Desulfocapsa. Next base: position 952 of record CAYPEU010000019.1, on the reverse strand, counting down.
CGGCATTACTGTCATCATAGGGATCGTTGCCTCCATCTGGTGGCCAGTTCTGGAAGATATACCCATTGTGATGGAAAACATGGCAGAGTGCCTTATGACTGCTACAAAATAGGTCGCATTGCTTCAGGCAAAGAAAATACTTTTCTTACAAATGATGCTGCGCACGACGAGCGCGTTCACAACCACGCATGGGTCAAAGAGCTTGGACTCGTTTCATTTGCAGGATACCAGTTGCGTGACTTCAAGGGCAGGGTCAACGGAGTAATGGGATTCTTTGCCGATTATGCAATATCCGAAGAGCTCCATGCAATCATGCAGAATTTAGCCAACTCAACCGCACAAATCATTCAAACAGCTCATCAGCAGGAGAAGAAAAAGGCCGCACAGGAAATTATTAGCAAAAAAGACGAGAACATACGGGCAATTTACCAAGCGGCCAGCAACATAGGGTTCATTACTACAGATTTGGCCACTGACGTATCGACCATACTCTCCTTTAGCCCAGGAGCGGAAGTAATTCTTGGTTTCCCAAAAGACGAGGCCATTGGCAGCAAGGTGAGCATCTACCATAGAAAAAGTGATACTGTCCATTTTGCTGAAATCAAGGAGAAATTAAGGCAGGGGAAAATTGGGTTCAAAGGTGAAATGATTCTGCTGCGAAAAAACGGTGAACAGTTTCCTGCCATGATCACAATTTACCCTCTTTATTCCTTACCAGAAGAGGTATCTGGATCTTTGGCGGTTATAATAGATATTTCAGATCAAAAAAGAATGGAGGAACAACTCTTACTCAATGAAAAATATATAACCATAGCCAGCCTTGCAGCAGGCGTTGCTCACGAGATCAACACACCCCTCTCAGGAATCCTCCAGTCTATCCAGATTATTGAAATGGGGCTTGATCCGAAATTAGCGCAAAACCAGAAGATGGCAGCAGCCTATGGAGTTGATC
>CAYPEU010000018.1:0-36745 GCA_964409855.1 uncultured Desulfocapsa sp. | reverse complement strand
GCCACTAAAGCCAGGAGAAAGACGGTTGCCAGAATGACACTGTTGGTCAGCAGGTCGGCAATGGTCGGAGAAAGTCCCATGTCATGGAACTGTTGCTGCAGCAGTTGGTCCATCAGGGATTCTCTCCTGCTGCCTCAAGCAGCCACTCTTTCAGTTGAACCGGAGTGGGATGGATTCCGGCTATCCTCACCTGGCCGTTGATCATCAGCGCCGGGGTGGCCGTGATACCGTGTCTGCCGATCTCGTCAGGATCATGAATCATGTGGATATCTGCAGCGACTCCGGCTTGCATCATGGCATCAATTACTGCGTCCCGCAGCCCATTGCAGCTGATGCAGCCGGTTCCGAAGATACGAATGATAAGGTCCTGGTCAGATTCCTGCTCTTCTCCCAGCAGGCGCCTGTACTCCCGCTCCAGTGCCCTCCGGTAGTCGTCTGCCAGGCCATCAGGGATATAGTTCTGTCCCTGGATAGCCCGATAGAGGAATTCGGCAGCATCTTCCGGGGGGATGTTCTCGGCAAGGGCCTTGTTCAGGGCGATGTCCAGACCCACTAGGCCGATGGTGGCCTTGCCGACTTTGAGCATACGCTGGGTAGGGGTGTCCATGAAATTTCAGTTTTCAGTTTTAACTGTTAAGTGTTAAGATTTTTAGAAACAGCATGTGGTGTATGGAACTTCTGGTTATAGCCTCGTCGTAAAAACGAAGCAGGTGGAGAGTGTTCGAAGTCTTTGCTTCTCTACGCCGGAATCAATTATAGTACAGGACTAGAGAAAAGGAAAGAGGGGGGACGTGGGAAAAGATGCAGATTGAAGTCAGCCGAGACATGGATGCGCTTCGCTTACACCGGGATGACTATCCTGCGCAGCTGTTTGCGGCCCTTGCCCGGGTCTCTGAGGAGCTGGGGCGGGAGATGTACCTGGTGGGGGGAACAGTACGTGACTGGCTGCTGGAGAGGATTCCCAATGATCTCGACTTTACCGTGGACTGTGATGCCGTGCACTGCTGCCGCACCCTGGTTCGAGCCCTGGAGGGCGGGACCTTTGTTCCCCTGGGAACTGCGGAAGAAGATGCAGGGCGCGTGGTGTGGAAGGGGCTGATCATTGATTTTTCCAGTTTCCGCAAAGGGGTGCACACCATTGAAGAAGACCTCTGTTTGCGGGATTTCACCATCAATGCAATGGGACTGCCGTTTTCCCCTTTTATCGATGCAACAGCGGCGCTTCATCTCATCGACCCCCTGGACGGTATCAAGGATCTTGGCCAGGGGCGTCTTCGTGCCTGCCCCCATGCCTTTGTCAGTGATCCCTTGCGCATGCTGCGTGGTTATCGGCTCTGGGCGCGCTTCGGTTTTGTTCTGGAAGAGGATACTCTGGTAGCCATCCACGAGCATGCCTCGCTCCTCTCCAGAGTTTCAGTGGAGAGGATCAGCTATGAGATGGGTCTGATTATGGGTTCAGACCGGGCCAGTGATGTGATTGGGGCCATGGCTGAGTCAGGTCTGCTTTTCCTGGTGATCCCGGAACTGCAGCAAGGCGTGGGCCTGGAACAGCCGGAATCCCATCATCTTGATGTCTTTCATCATAGTCTGGCTGCTCTTGCCAATATGGAAAAAATCCTGGCCAGTCCGGAGATATTTTACCCAGGGTGTCAAGACTTGCTGCAGGACTACCTGGAGCAACCAGCTATGCGGGAGGTCTTGAAGTGGGCAGCCCTTCTCCATGACCTGGGGAAGCCCTCAACCCGTAAAATTCGCGAGGATAAAGAGGGACGTATTACCTTTTATAATCATGACGAGGTGGGCCGGAAACTGGTACAGCATCTTGGCCGTGAGCTGCGCTGGTCCAATGAAAAACGGGAACGGACAGCCGGGCTTGTGGGCATGCACATGCACCCCTTTCATCTCTGTAATGTCCGGCGCAGACAGGGCTTGAGCAAAAAGGCGTGTCTGAAACTCTCTAAACGGGCCGGAGATGACCTGATCGGCCTTTTTTTCCTGGCTATGGCAGACAGCCTGGCAGGAAAGGGGGAGATGAAGCCGGAGGCCATGGAAGAAGAGTTGGGCAGCTTGCTCTGTGAGGTCCTGGAAATTTACAGCAGGGATATTGCCCCATCCCTTTTCGGTCCTCGTTTGGTCACCGGTAAGGATCTGATCGAACAGTTTTCCCTGCAGCCAGGTCCATTGTTCTCCAAGATCCTGGAGGGGTTGCAGGAGGCCCAGGTGGAAGGTGAGGTTGGAAGCAGGGAAGAGGCCCTGGTCTGGGTAGAGGAGTATCTGCACACTGTTCAGAAGCCTGTGCAATAGCTGAATTCAGTCTTGTCAAAGAGGAGTAAATGGGCTAAAAAGTGCTGATGTTGTGGAAGTTCGTGGCAGGAGACACCCATGGCTAACGTATGCTGTCTGGTGTTTAATGCAGGAAAGATAAAAGTCCACCTTGAAAAATTGCTATTTTTCCCGATTACTGCGTCACGGTGAAATTAAAATATCTAATTTTTTAGGTACCCTGAAGAAGAGTTTGGGGAGTAGTCGCGGGCACAACAGCGTGTAACCCCCAACTTTTTTCTGGATAAAAAGTGCGTACTGTAAAAGATTACTACTACAAGAAGGCCAAGAAGGACAAGTATCCGGCCCGCTCCGTCTACAAGCTGGAAGAGGCCCTGGATAAATACAAGTTTATTCGACGCGGCGATTCTGTTCTTGATCTTGGCTGTTATCCGGGAAGTTGGTCTCTGTACGCCTCGGAAGTGGTCGGCGAGAAAGGCATCGTGGTCGGAGTGGACCTGCAGGCTGCAGATAAGGCTCCCAGGGCCGGAGGGTCTGAGATCATCTGGCTGCAACAGGACATTATGAAGCCGGAGCTGATTGTGGCTGTGCGTAAAATTCGTCCAGCCTTCAAGGTGCTGATTTCTGACCTTGCTCCCCGCACCACCGGTAATCGCTGGGCAGATCATCAGCAGTCCATGCGGTTGGTGCGCAAAACCCTTGAACTGGCCTCTCTCTTCCTCCATCCCAAGGGGAATTATTACTGCAAGGCCTTTCAGGGAGAAGATTTTCCCGAGTTTATTGAGGAAACAAGAGAGCAGTTTGAACAGGTAAAAGTGGTCAAACCCAAGAGTTCCAGGGTGGAGAGTCGAGAGGTCTTTGTCCTGGGGATGGGGTTTCGAAGAAAAAAATAAGAAATGGTTTCGGCATCAGTCCGGGGTCCGTTTTTCATAGAGAACGAAAAGGAACAGGTTATGGCAGGACATTCCAAGTGGGCTAATATCAAACATCGTAAAGGGGCAGTGGATGCCAAACGAGGGAAGATTTTCACGCGTCTGATCAAGGAGATTACCGTGGCAGCCCGAATGGGTGGCGGCGACCCGGATGGTAATCCCCGCCTTCGCAGTGCCATTGCTTCGGCCCGATCGGAAAATATGCCCAAGGACAATATTACCCGGGCCATCAAAAAGGGAACCGGAGAGCTGGAGGGTGAAGTTTACGATGAAATCCTCTACGAGGGTTATGGACCTGGTGGTGTGGCGGTTCTGGTGGAGTGCATGACCGATAACCGGAACAGGACCGTGGCCGATGTCCGACACTACTTTGCCAAGAGTAACGGCAACCTGGGTGAATCCGGTTGTGTGGCCTGGATGTTTGACAAAAAGGGGATGCTGCTGGTGGACAAAACAACCACCAGTGAAGAAGAACTGATGGATCTGGCCATTGAGGCCGGAGCCGAAGACGTGGTGGAGGAAGAGGAACACTTTCAGGTCCTCACTGCTCCCGAGGACTTTGATGAGGTACGTGAGTCCCTGGAAAAGGCCGGTGTTGCCTTTGTTGAGGCCTCTGTCACCATGATCCCCCAGAATACCATAGAGGTCACCGAGGAAAAACCGGCCAAGGCCTTGCTCAAGCTCCTGGGGAGCCTTGAGGAGCATGAGGATGTGCAGAATGTGCATGCCAATTTTGATATTGATGATGACCTGATGGAGCAGTTATCGTAACGGGACGCCCTTTTTCTTCCACGCCATGCAGCGTATTATAGGCATTGATCCGGGATCAAGGATTACCGGATACGGGATCGTTGAAGCCGGACACGGCAAGGTCACCTTTGTGTCCTGCGGGGTTATCAAGACGACCACTCGCTTTCCCTTGGCCAGTAGGCTGAACGAGATTTTTGAGGGGATCAATGAAGTGATCCAGCTTCACGATCCTGAAGTGGCGGCTGTGGAAGAGATCTTCATGTCCGCCAATGCCAACTCCGCCCTTAAACTGGGACAGGCCAGAGGCGCGGCAGTGGTGGCGGCCATGCAGAATGGGCTCGGCGTCTGCGACTACAGTGCCAAGAAGGTGAAGCGGGCCGTGGTCGGCTATGGGCAGGCGGAGAAAGGCCAGGTTCAGCACATGGTCCGTATCCTCCTTGGCCTCTCTGCATCGCCCAGTGAGGATGCTGCAGATGCCCTGGCCGTTGCCATCTGTCATGCCAATCACACGATTCTCTGATCTGCTCTTTTGCTTAGTAGTGTAGATATGGTATACCAAAAGGGCCAAAACAGAACAAAGGCCAATACAATACAGGGAATAAATTTAATGACGATGGCCCGTTACCTCTCACCCTTCACCCCCCAGCCCCTTTTGTCATGATCGCTTCACTCACCGGAACAGTACAGTATATTGGCGGCGACAGAGTTATCATCGATGTGGGAGGGGTGGGTTATGAGGCCTTTCTCTCCAGTGATGGACTTTCCCGGCTGCCGGAAAAGGGGGAGGATATCTTTCTCCATATCCATACCAATGTCCGGGAAGATGCCATTGTCCTGTTCGGCTTTCAGGAGCAGGGCGAAAAAGAGATGTTTCTCACCCTGAAAACGGTCTCCGGTATTGGTCCCAAACTGTCGCTGGCCATTCTCTCCGGCATGCCGTTAGGGGATCTCTGCCAGGCCATAGTCAACGAGGACGTCAAGGGATTGACCTGTATCCAGGGGGTGGGCAAAAAGACGGCAGAGCGCATCTGTGTGGAGTTGAAGGACAAGGTGGGTAGTTTTCAGGCAGCTGTTTCTCCTGCTGTGGCAAGTCCTGGAAAAGTGATGGGCGGAGACTCCCCGCTAGCTGATGCCCTTTCCGCCCTGGTGAATCTTGGTTACCCGGATCAGGTGGTTCGTCAGGCCCTGGCCAGGGTAAAAAAACAGGTGGGGGAGGAACTATTTAACGAGATGCAGCTTGAAGAACTTATCAAAGAGGGGCTCCGTTCACTGGTATGAACTTTGAAGAGGAAATTCGCGCAGACGAGCGTCTGGTTGCCCCTGAACCCACTAGCCGGGATATGGATTCGTCGGGCAATGATCTGCGTCCCAAACGTCTTGAAGAATACGTGGGCCAGGAGCATCTGCGCAAAAGCCTTGATGTCTTTATCCGGGCTGCCAAGGCAAGGGGCGAGGCCCTGGATCATGTCCTCTTTCACGGCTATCCTGGCCTTGGCAAGACCACGCTCTCCTATATCATTGCCAACGAGATGCAGGCTGGAATCAAAGTGACCTCCGGACCGGTGATCGAGCGGCAGGGAGACCTTGCTGCCATCCTCACCAGTCTCCAGGAAGGAGATGTCCTCTTTATCGATGAGATTCATCGCCTCAACCATGCGGTTGAGGAGATTCTCTATCCGGCCATGGAGGACTTTCAGCTTGACCTGATCATCGGTCAGGGACCAGGTGCCAGGTCAGTGAAGATGGATCTGCCTCGCTTTACCCTGGTGGGAGCCACCACCCGTACCGGACTGTTGACCCCGCCCCTGCGTGATCGTTTTGGCATCATTCTGCGCCTCGAACTCTATGAACCCGGAGATCTGGTGCGCATTGTCCAGCGTTCAGCAGCTATTCTCGGGATGGTTGTGGACGCGGAGGGTGCCCTGGAACTCGGACGCAGGTCGCGGGGAACACCGCGTATCGCCAACCGTCTCCTTCGCCGGGTGCGGGATTTTGCCGAGGTGGGCAAGCATCAGTCGGTGACCGCAGAGGTGGCGGATGAGGCCCTCAATCTGCTTAATGTGGACCGCTTTGGTCTTGATGATATGGATCGGCGGATCATGCTGGCCATTATCGATAAATTCCAGGGAGGCCCCATTGGCCTGGAGACCCTGGCCACAGTGGTCTGTGAAGAAAAAAATACCCTGGAAGACGTGTACGAGCCCTTTTTGATCCAGTCCGGCTTTCTGACCAGGACCCCGCGCGGGCGCATGGCCACCATGAATGCCTATGAGCATTTCGGCCGTTCCCTGCCCAAAGGCGGAACACGACAAGCCACCTTGTTTGATAGAGGAGAGTGAGGCATGCAGCAACGTAAAACAGTACCTGATTTTCTGACCATGAAAAAGAAGGGTGAGAAGATCACCATGCTCACGGCCTATGACGCGGCCATGGCAGCTCTCCTGGCATCAGCTGATGTGGATATGCTCCTGGTGGGTGATTCTCTGGGGATGGTGGTGCTCGGCTATGATTCCACTGTGCCAGTGACCATGGATGAGATGATCCACCATGCCTCGGCAGTGCGCCGTGGCGCACCCGGGGCCTTTGTCGTGGGTGACATGCCCTTTGGTTCCTATCAGACCGGGGAGCGTGATGCCATAATGAATGGTGGCCGTTTCCTCAAAGAGGCTGGATGTGATGCAGTGAAACTGGAAGGAGGCCTGGAGGTCTGTGATACGGTCACGGCCCTGGTGCGTGCTGGAATCTCGGTCATAGGTCATATCGGCCTGACACCGCAGACTGCCACCCAGCTTGGGGGCTACAAGGTGCAGGGGCGAGATCTTGAATCGGCAAAGAGGATGGTGAATGAGACCCGGGCATTGGAAAAGGCCGGGGTGTTTGCCATTGTCCTGGAATGCATCCCTGATGAGCTGGGACGGATCATCTCTGAAGAAATTGGAGTCCCCACCATTGGCATAGGGGCCGGAGTTCACTGCGACGGCCAGGTCCTGGTTACCCACGATCTGCTGGGTATGTTTGAGAAATTTGTTCCAGGGTTCGTCAAGTCCTACTGCAGGCTGGCCCCGACCATTAAGGGGGCAGTGGCTGATTACAGCCGCGAGGTACGAAGCAGTTCCTTTCCTGACAAGGAGCACAGTTTTTCCGGCGACACCAATCTGCGGGAGCTTTTGGGCCTTTCCTGAGTTGTGTAGAGTGAGCTCGAGGCATGATCCTTGCTGCAGCGACCCCTCTCTTTCCGATTAAGGGAGTACTCTGTCGTTCAGTTGCCCCTCTTGCCTGGTCCAGGTCTGTCACTGGCCCGAGAGATTTTCCCGGTACAGCCCCAGTTCGAAAAGAGAGTCAGAGAGCCTTTTTCTATCCATTATTCAATGCGGAACTGCTCGTATTGTTCCTCCATAGAGCGAAGTACAGGGTGCATGTGTCCTTTTGTCCCTCTCTATTTTCCACTGTTCCGGACAAGATGATTACAATTTTGTCTTCTTTTACAACAATCTTCTCACAGCCCATGGCAGTTTTGAGTAACTGACTTCTATCGATACTTGCTCCAGGGCCATAAAAAAAATCCTGTGATCCGACCTCGACAGGAACATCTTCGTTCTCTTCAGCCACTATCTTTTCCAGCACTTCACTGACAAGGCTCAGTGATAACGTGTCAGCTTGTCTTTTATTGGGATGGCTGACTTGTTGTCAACGGATGTAACTTCCTAAATTCGCAAAATTTTTTGTCATCACTGGTTTCGGCTGGAACGATGCTGTTTCGCAAAAAAGAGTGCTTGGCCCTGTGCGACAAAGATTTTGACAGCTTATGACAAAGGCCACGTCTGTCATGGAAAACTCCCCCCCTGGTATTGATTGCTGTGTTATGGGTTTTGCCTCCCTTCCCCACTTTGCACCACCGTCAGAAATTTTCCCAAAATGAATTTTTCCATATTTTTTTAACCTTCCCATGTTATCAGTATGTTCGGTCTATTTGTGGCTGGCTGTACCCACCATGGGTTTCAACTGCTTGTGGGGTGGTGAACACTTCTTGTTGTGGTTTTCCTAGATTAGAACCCCTATATGGTGTGTTGTTGCCCTGAATTCTACTTTGTCTTTAACCTTCTATAATCTCAAGGGAAATGTCTTGACAAGAGAATCCCTGTTGAGATAAAAGTGATAATAGTGGTGTAAAGTGGTGTAAAGTGGAAAGGGGTGGCGATTGATGGGCGAAGGTGAGGCCATAAAAAGCAGATTTCGCAGTAAGTCCGAGCACAGCCTGGACTCCAAGGGACGGCTGAATTTTCCCAGTCGTTTTCGTGAGGTCCTGGCTCAGTATGGCTCCGAGACCCTGATGGTCACGACCTGGGGGAAATATCTGCGTGCCTATCCTGTTTCCGAGTGGGAGATTATTGAAGACAAGCTCCTGGATCAGAGTAAGGAACAGCCGGGTATGACGAGTGCTATCCGTCTGGTTCTTTCCGGAGTGACGGAATGTAATCTTGACAAGCAGGGCCGTATCCTCCTCTCCGCCGCACTCCGTTCCGAAACCCGTACCGGCAAGGATGTCATCCTTACCGGTATGCGGGATTGGGTAGAGATCTGGGATAAAGAGGCCTGGCTGGTCGAGACCCAGGCCACCCGTGAGAATTTTGACAGCTTTGATGAGGGGCTGGCTAAGCTGGGAATCATCTGATGAGTGGGCACGGCGAGGCCGCAAAGATTCATCGCCCTGTGCTGCTGGATGAAGCCCTGGAGTTCCTGGCTCCCAAGAGTGGCGGCATCTATGTGGATGGGACCCTGGGACTGGGAGGACACACCGAGGCCATCCTCCGGGAAAGTGCACCGGAAGGACGGGTGATAGCCTTTGACTGGGACGAAGCGGCCATTGCAAAGAGCAGGGAGCGACTTCAACCCTTTGGCAATCGGCTGACCATTGTCAGAAGAAATTTTTCTGAGATTGCCGAAGGCTTGGCCGAGCTCAACATTGACCAGGTTAACGGGGTTCTCATCGACATCGGCCTCTCCTCCCTGCAGCTTGACATCGGGGAACGCGGATTCAGTTTCCAGCGGGACGAACCCCTGGATATGAGGATGGATACCAGGCGGGAGGTCACCGCAGCATCCATCCTGGCCAGTTGCTCGGAAAGCGAGCTGGCCGACATCTTTTATTATTACGGAGAGGAGAAGCAGGCGCGTCGAATCGCTTCTTTCATTGTCCGGGAGCGGGTTCAGGAGCCTCTCTCTTCGTCAAAGCAGCTGGCCGCTCTTGTTGCCAGAGCAGTGCCCAGGCGATTCCATCCCAAAAAGATTCATGTGGCAACACTGGTCTTTCAGGCCCTGCGTATTGCCGTAAATACCGAGCTTGAAAATTTGGCGGAAATTCTCACAAAAGCTGTACCGCTCCTGGCACTTGGAGCAAGATTTTGTGTCATATCGTTTCATTCCCTGGAAGACAGGATGGTGAAAAGAAAATTTCGCGATAATCCGGCCTTGAAGGTGTTGACAAAGAAGCCGGTTGGTCCCTCCCCAGAAGAACGGGAGAGCAATTCAAGATCACGAAGTGCCCGCTTACGGGTTGCTGAAAAAAAATGAGATCAAGAGGTGACACTATGATTATCAATCCTTCTGCCCATACCATGATCCCCCGAGGGAATACTCTTCGAAATCGTTACTCAGCACGCCGTCGGCAAGCCTTGAGTCTGCCGGGTGGGAAAATGCTCTGGTATGGGATAACCAAGGCCCTGTTTTGTGCCTCTCTGCTGCTTTTTGTCTCTTCCTTTTGGCTTACAGGGGCGCTTGAACAGGTCAATGCGGAGATTGAGCAAACAACGGCCATTCACAATGAACTGATGAACAGCAATATCCTGCTTCGTGCCCAAAAGGCCAGGTTGTTTTCTCCGGAAGAGGTGGGAAAAGTGGTAGGCCAGGGGCTGGCTCTCTACCTGCCGGAATCTGGACAATATCGTAAATTCTAAAGGGGTTCTGCTGAGTTTCATCTGCAGATTGCTCAAGGTGGCCGGGAAAGAGGGAATAGGGGGGGCTCTTTACTCACAGGAAAATGATGGTCAGGAGATCCCGCCTCAGAACGGAATATAACAGAAGACGGTTGCGGTGGGTGCTGCTGATCGTCCTGATGGTATTGGGTGGGGTGGCAGGGCTTGGGTTGCTCTACCGGGAGCAGCTGTTCATTCTTTCCGAGGTCTGGCAGGAGACGTTTCCTAGAGGTGAGCAGCCCGTAGAGAGTGTTCGGGGGGACGATTTACGACAGAAATTTCAAAGAGCTCGCCCAGACCCTTGAACGGGTTTCACTCTATGCCAGGCCACGGGAACTGGAAAACCTGCAGGAGGCTGCCAAACAACTCTCTGGAGTCTTGGGGGTTCCTGAAACGGAACTCCTGCAGCGTCTGGGCAGAGATTCCCATCTTGTCTGGCTTCGCCGTGATATCGGCCAGGGAGAGGAGGAGGAGATTCATAAGCTGGATCTCCCCGGAATATACCTGCACCGGGAGTTCGCGAGAAAATATCCGGGGCAGGAAAAAGGTGCCCATCTGATCGGCTATGCAGAAAATGATCTGGGCCTTGCCGGGATTGAGCATTATTATAACCGTCTGCTCAGTCGTGATCATGTTCGTCAGGAAGATATACCGAACATAGATCTCAAAGGAGAGGAGCAGACCAGCGGTTACAGTCATGATCTGGTTTTGACCGTGGATATGAAGATCCAGGCCATTCTTGACAAATATGTGGCTGATCTGGGAGAGAATCTGGGGCAGGTGCAGATAGGATCCATTCTTCTTGAAACAGTTGAAGGAGAGGTGATTGCCGGGGCCAACTTTCCTTCCTATAATCCAAACACTATCTGGCAGTATGAAAACGAGGTGCTGGAGAACATCCTTCTAACACCTCTGGTCATTCCGGAAGAGATCAGGAGGTTTTTTCGAGATGCCTCACTGCTCCAGGGAGGCTGGGAGCAGGGGACCCAGGTCTACCCATGGAGTCTGGTTTCTGGGAAAACTGATTTTGCCCGGCAGCTTCGGCTCTGGGAACGATTGCAGCTGAGCACAGAGTTGAATGTAGACCTCTCCAGCGGGAAAAAGCAGAGCAGCTCCATTCCGGAGTTTATCGACAGCCGTCCTGTCCTTGACCTGGGGACGGTTCCCAGGACAGCAGCACCTTTGAAGGTGCTGCTCGGAATGACTCATCTCCTGAACGGTGGGAAGAAGATCCAGCCTCACTTTCTTGATCGGGTATTGGAGAGGCCGGGGCAGAAGGAACATTTTTTTGATGCCTTTCAAGACCAATTGCGAGGCAGAAATGTGTTGCCTGCACTGGTGTCTGGTGAATTAAGGAGGTTGCTCCGTGCCCAGGGAAGCCCAGGTATTCTGGGCTCAGTTGCTCTTTCCGGAGAGACGGTTTCGAAGATATCGGCTCCTTCTGGCTCACACTATGTGCGTGACCGGATGTCTCTGGTTGTTATTCCGGCAGAAAAACCGGAATTGATCCTGCTCCTGGTATCTCGGCAAAAGGAGCCGGGGCCGTTGCTGGTGGACGACTCGGATCCGGCATATTTGAGCAAGTCCATTGATACCATCCTTCCTTCCATGGTGGCGCTGCAGCAGGTGAGTCAGAATCTGGCGGGTCTGGTGGAGGCGGCAGAGAGGAAAGATGAGAACTTCCAAAATGCCGGGGCAATCACAGAAGAAACCGATAAAGGTCTGGCTGGGATGCTGGATGAAGAGAAGCGGCTCATGCCGGATTTGACTGGACTCAGCCTGAGAAAAGGGTTACGGATATTGCAGGGAGCTGAATTAGGGTTCCATATCGAAGGTTCCGGCCGCATAGTGAACCAGAGCCCAAAGGAAGGCCAGGTGTTGAAAAAGGGTGAGCAATGTCTGCTGACCCTGAAAAAGGACCCTACCCCCAAAGAGATAGTGCAGGTTCACCCTCTGGAAAAAAGAGAGTGAAGAAAAGTGATGCCGTCGTAGATGGGCGAAGACTTGGAAAACGCTTGATCTGCAAGGCATGTGAAACTTTTTGCTCAACCATCTGAAATTTTTAGTTTTTACGAATTTGTCAAAAATAAGAAGAAGAGAAAACGCTTTTTGCTGCACCCATCCTGGCAAGGAATCTGGAATGTCTGAACATTTCGAGGCTAAAAAGCGCGATGCGATCAGCGGAAAGTGGAGCTGTACAGCCCCTGGCACTGCTCTGTCCTCCTCTGGGGGGATAGCTTTTTCAACGCTTCTTGTTTCCCTTGACAATTATCATCTTCTCATAGGCAATCCTTCTGACTGTATTATCACTCAGGTAACTTCAGATTCCCGCAAGGCAACAGCCGGATCTCTTTTTATCGCCCTTGGCGGAAGTCGCTGTGACGGACACAGCTTTATTGATCAGGCAGTGGCGCAACACTGTTCAGCACTCCTTGTGGAAAAGGGAAGAGTGGGTGGAGATTTCTCTCCTGAGGCTGGAGTCTGTGTTATTGAAGTAGAGAACACGAGAAGTGCTTATACCCGTATTGCGGAGACGCTCTTTGACCATCCAGCACGCCAGATGACCATGGTGGGAGTTACAGGAACCAATGGCAAGACCACTGTCAGTTATCTCCTGGAGTCGGTCCTGCACCAGGCAGGGAGACAGCCGGGAGTAGTTGGGACCATCAATTACCGCTATCGAACAGGGCAGGGTGAGGTGATGCAGATCCCTTCATCGTTTACTACCCCAGAACCTCTGCTCCTCCAGGAAACATTACGGGCCATGGCAGATGCGGGAGTGGATAGTGTGATCATGGAGATTTCTTCCCATGGTTTAGAGCAGCAGCGTATCGGAACCCTCCTCTTCGATGTGGCCGCCTTTACCAATCTCTCACGCGATCACCTGGACTACCATGAAGACATGGAGTCCTATTTTGCTGCCAAAACCCTCCTTTTTACCAAGCATCTGCATGGAGGAGGCAGGGCGGTGATCACCATGGGAGAGTCAGCGGCAGAGGAATCCACCTGGAGTGACAAGCTGCAACAGATCTGCACTGAACATAATTTTGCTGTTCTCTGCTGTGGGGTTGATAGCGGAGATATTTTTCCTCTACAGGTGACAGGAGACCTGACAGGGAGCAAAATCCGTCTGCAGACGCCGGCTGGTGAGTGGGACGTTTCTTCTCCTCTGGTCGGAGAGTTTAACGTGACCAATATTCAGACGACCTTTGGCGTGGCTTTGGCGCTGGGCCTGGATCCCTCATCAATTTGTACTGCTCTCAGCAGGGCCGTTGGAGCTCCCGGACGGCTGCAGAGGATGGAGGTCTGTTCGCAGGAGCAAAGCTTTTTGCCGTCAGTCTTTGTGGATTACGCCCATACGCCGGATGCTCTGGAGCAGGTCCTGACAACTTTGAATGCGCTTCCCCACCAGACTCTTTTTTCTGTTTTTGGCTGCGGTGGAGACAGGGATGCGGGAAAGCGCCCTCTGATGGGTGAAATTGCAGGAAGGTACAGTGATGTGGCCATCATCAGCGATGACAACCCACGCAGTGAAACATCTTCTGTTATTCTTGCAGCAATTGCGCAAGGGATGAGGCAATCAAAGCTCAGCGAGCAGGGGCGTTCCTGGTTACAGGCAAGAAGGAAAGGGGAGCAGGGATTTGTTTTGATTCCTGATCGTGCTTTGGCCATTGAGGCCGCCATCGCAGCAGCAGGGCCAGGAGATGTCGTCCTCATCGCAGGCAAGGGCCACGAGCAGTACCAGCTCACATCTGAGGGGAAAATATTCTTTGATGATACGCTTGTTGCTGCAGAGGCCTTGAGCAGGTGGAGACTGGAGTCCCTTGTCCGGGCCACAGGTGGAAACCTGTCTGGAACGCTTGCAACAGGAGAAGTGCTTACCACACCCAATACTGATTCGCGGAAGATAGGGAAGGGAGACATCTTTCTCGCCTTAAAAGGTGAACGATTCGACGGACATGATTTTGTGGATCAGGTGGTGGCAGCAGGGGCGGGTTGTCTTGTTCTTGACCAGGAGCCCAGGGAGGCCCTTCCTGTACCGGTGATCCTGGTAAAAGATACGGAACGGGCACTGGGTGATCTGGCTGCATACAGACGCCGCTGCATGCAGGAGATCAGTCACCCGGTGGTGGCTGCCATTACCGGAAGCTGCGGCAAGACCACGGTCAAGGAGATGTGTGCTGCTATCTTTGCAGAGCAGTGGCCGGATGCTGCAGATGTTGCCCGGGGAAGGGTGCTCAAGACAGAAGGGAATTTCAATAATTTGATCGGCCTGCCCCTCTCCCTTCTTCCCATCGCCGTAAGACATCAGGCCGCAATTTTGGAAATGGGAATGAATGTTCCAGGGGAGATTGCACGGCTAACAGAGATTGCCGATCCTGATATCGTCTGTATTATCAACATTCACGGAGCACATCTTCAGGGACTGGGAGATATTGAGGGTGTGGCCAGGGCCAAAGGTGAGCTTTTTCGAGGTTGCGGGAAGGACACACTCCTGGTAGTAAATAGTGATGACTCTCGAGTGGCGGCTATTGCTCAGGAGTGTGAGCAGAAGAAAATTTTTTATGGGATGGACCCGGGACAGCATCCTTTTTTTCTGGATGTCTGGTCTTCTGCAGAGGAAACCACCGACAGGGAAGAGATCGTTTTTACCCTCCATATTCGGGAGGATGAGGCGCGGGTCGTTCTCCAGGTGCCGGGCATCCATAATATCGCCAATGGGATTGCAGCTGCAGCCATCGCCCATGCGGCAGGAATCGGACTTCCCCTGATTGCCAAAGGGCTTTCTGCTTTTGTTCCAGCGGATCGCCGTATGCAGATCCTGGACGGCCCGGCTGGAAGTCGTATCATAAACGACACCTACAATGCCAACCCCGCTTCCATGCAGGCCGGAATTAATACGCTCTGTCAACTTGGGTCTGGAAAACATATTGCCGTCCTTGGCGACATGCTGGAGCTGGGCGATGAGAGTGACCTCCTGCACAGAGAGATTGGAGCCTATGCGGCCAGGTCAGGAGTCGATCTTCTTGCTCTGGTTGGAGAGTTTGCTTCCCTGGTCGCTGCCGGTGCAGAGGCAGAGGGCATGGACCCTGAACGTATCAGGGTGTTTGCAGATAAAAAAGAGTGCCTCGCCTGGATACAGGAACTGCTCGCTCCAGGAAGTGTCCATTCTGGAAGTTATATTCTGATCAAAGGGTCGCGCGGCATGCGGCTGGAAACTCTTGTTGAACAACTTACCATCTGAATAATTTATGCTCTACCACCTTCTCTATCCACTGCACACTGATATCAGCGCCTTTAACGTCTTCCGCTATATCACTGTTCGTTCCATCGGTGGAGCAGTGACCGCCTTTCTCATTATGCTGTTCCTCGGGCCCTGGTTTATCGGGAAGTTGAGACGCTATCAGGTGGGGCAGGTGGTCCGCGAGGACGGGCCAGAGACCCATTTGGCCAAACAAGGGGTACCCACCATGGGTGGTGTTCTGATCCTCTTTGGTATTACCGCCTCCACTCTGCTCTGGGCCAGGCTCGATAATCCCCTGATCTGGCTCCTCCTTTTTGTGATCCTTTTTTTTGGATTCATCGGCAGTATTGACGACTACCGGAAGATCAAGAAGAAATCCAGTGACGGCCTCAGTGCCAGGGGTAAGCTCCTGATGCAGATCTTCGGGGCCTCGGTGGTTGGGCTTTTTATCCTCCTCCATCCTGAATATGACGGGCAGCTCAGTGTTCCCTTTTTGAAAAACATTCAGCCGGATCTCTCCTGGTTTTATGTGGTCTTTGCCATCCTGGTCATCGTGGGTTCTTCCAATGCGGTCAACCTCACCGACGGTCTGGACGGTCTGGCTGCTGGTCCCACCGTCATTTCCGCCTCGGTCTACCTCATTTTCTCCTATCTTGCCGGACATGTGGTGCTTGCCGACTATCTCCAGATCCCCTATGTCCAGGGTGCAGGAGAGCTTGCTGTCTTTTGCGGGGCCATGGTCGGGGCCTGTCTCGGCTTTCTCTGGTTCAACGCCTATCCGGCCCAGATCTTCATGGGAGATGTAGGGTCACTGGCCCTGGGCGGTGCCTTGGGCGGAGTTGCCATCATTATTAAACAGGAGATCCTGCTGGCCATAGTAGGTGGGATCTTTGTCATGGAGGCCCTCTCCGTCATCCTCCAGGTGGGATACTATAAGCTGAGCAATGGAAAGCGGATCTTTCTTATGGCCCCTTTCCATCATCATTTTGAGAAAAAAGGATGGCATGAACCCAAGGTGGTGGTTCGTTTCTGGATAGTCTCCGTCATCCTTGGCCTCTTTGCCCTTGCCACCCTGAAACTGCGCTGATGAATTCTGCACACAGGATAGAGCCCGGCCAGCGGGCAGTGGTCATGGGACTGGGTGTCTCCGGCCGTGCCGCAGTGCGCTATCTGCTGACCAAAGGGGTCCAGGTTTTTGTCTCTGACAGTTGTCGCTTTGAAGATCTTCCCCAGGGTGATCAAGACTATCTGCATGAAAATGGGGTGGGCTTTGAGGGGGGTGGTCACAGCAGGGAATTTCTTCTCCAGGGTGATTTTATAGTGCTCAGTCCCGGTATCCCTAAGGATCTGCCCCTGCTCATGGAGATGGGGGAACGGAATGTCCCACTCCTTGGAGAACTGGCCCTTGCTGCACCAGAGCTCACAGAGCAGGTGGTGGCAATTACCGGCACCAATGGCAAAACAACGGTCACTGCCCTGATCGGTGAGTTGTTGGAGGCATCGGGAAAAAAGGTTTTTGTCGGCGGCAACATTGGAACCCCTCTCCTTGAGTATCTTTGTGCGGGCGAACGGGCTGATGTCCTGGTCCTGGAACTCTCCAGTTTTCAGCTGGAATTGGCCGGGAATTTCCGCCCGGATTTGGGGATTCTGCTAAATATTACCCCGGACCATCTGGATCGCCATGGCAGTATGGTTGAGTATGCCATGGCCAAGATGAAACTCTTTGCCCACCAGGGAGAAAAGGACAAGGCAATCCTCTGCAGTGATGACCCCATGTGCAACCAGATCATGCCCTTGCTCACCGAGCAGGAAATCTTCTCTTTCGGTACCCGGGAAGGTTGCGAGGGCAGAGGCCAGGGCGAGAGGGTCAGCATCAATTTGCCCGACAGGAAGGAGATATACAGTCTTGCCGGAACAGAGCTTGCTTCCCATACTGGTCTATTAAACAGTGGAGCGGCCATCCTTGCAGCCGTGCTGCTTGGCTGCAGGCAGAATGAGATACAGGGAACACTGAGCCGTTTCACCCCGGCTGCTCATCGCTTACAGCTGATTGCCACCAAGGCAGGGGTTGACTATTACGACGATTCCAAGGCCACTAATACCGGGGCAGTGCTCAGTGCCCTGGCCTCTTTTTCCGGAGATGTCATTCTCATTGCCGGCGGAAGAGACAAGGGGGAAGATTACAGGGTCCTTGGGGAAGCGGTCAGGGAAAAGGTCAAAGAACTCATCCTCATTGGTGAGGCGGCGGAGGCCATTGAAAATGATCTTGGCACCGTTGTTCCCTGCACCCGGTCTGATTCCATGGAGGCAGCCGTGCTCCTGGCAGCAGAGATTGCAGAACCTGGAGATGTTGTTCTGCTCTCACCTGCCTGTGCCAGCTTTGATATGTTTGAGAGTTATGGACATCGCGGAGAGGTTTTCTGTGACGCGGTGCTCGCGCTCAAAGAGAAGATACAGGAGAAGGCAGCCTGATGTCTCCTCCTGTACGACTCATGCTCACCGGGGGCGGCACCGGAGGCCACCTGTTTCCAGCCATTGCCACGGCCGAGGCCCTCTGTCATCGCCTGCCGGGGAGTGAGGTCCTCTTTGTGGGGACCAGGAGAAAGATGGATCGAGCCAGCCTTGAACAGTATGGGTATGCTACACGCGCAATCCATTCCAAGGGCTTGAAAGGGAAGAAGCTCATCCCCCTTATCCAGGGGATGGCCCTCCTTCCCCTTTCGTGCCTGGAGGCCATGTATCATATCCTGCGTTTTCGACCACACCTGGTAGTCGGGGTCGGCGGTTACGTCACCGGCCCGGTGGTGGCCGCAGCAAAGCTCCTTGGCAAGCCGACTCTCATCCATGAACAGAATTCTGTTCCTGGACTGGCCAACAGAAAGCTGGGAGCGCTGGTGTCGAAAATCTGCCTTTCTCTGCCGGGCAGCGAAAAGTGGTTTCCGCAAGAGAAGACCAGACTCACCGGTAATCCAGTGCGTAAAGCCATCCTGGCCCTGGCTGCAAAGGAAACAAAAAAGAAAGAGGGCCCGCTGACTCTGCTGGTCCTGGGAGGAAGTCTTGGGGCCCATCGGCTCAATGAGCTGGTGACCGAGGCCTTTGGCCTGGGACCGTCTGGTCTGCAGGGAGTGAAGGTCATCCATCAGACTGGCCCAAACGATGCGCAGATGGTGAGGGCCGCCTATCGTGGACACAACATAGAGGCCACGGTTTCTCCTTTTTTTCAAGAGATGGCTGAGGTGTATGAGGAGGTGGATCTTCTGGTTTCACGTGCAGGCGCCACCACCCTTGCCGAACTGGCGGTCCTGGGAAAACCTGCGATTCTGATCCCTTATCCTTATGCAGCGGATAATCACCAGGAAAAAAATGCGGAGTTTTATGTGCAGGGGGGTGGGGCTATGATGTTTGTGGAGAAAGAGCTGACTGCAGAAATCCTGGCTGAAACCCTTGTCCGTTTGTTTGCTGATAGGCAGGGATTACAGGAAATGGGGACGGCCATGGAACAAAGCGGCTTTCCCGACGCTGCTGAACATATTGTTGATGAGTGTCTGGAGTTGCTGGCCTGACTTCAACATACTCAATTCTGATTACTGATTATGTATAACAAAACTCAAAAGATTCACTTCGTTGGTATCGGCGGCATTGGGATGAGCGGTATTGCCGAACTCCTGCTCAACCTGGGCTACGCTGTTTCCGGTTCTGATCTGAACGACACTGCCATCACCCGCAATCTGCAATCTCTGGGCGGCAGTGTATACAGAGGGCATAAAGGCGACTGGGTGCAGGGGGCGGATGTGGTGGTGACTTCGTCGGCCATTGCCGACGATAATCCCGAGGTAGTGGCGGCGCTTGCGGCAGGAATTCCCGTGATCCAGCGGGCCGAGATGCTTGCCGAGCTCATGCGTCTGAAAAAATATGGTATTGCCATTGCCGGCAGCCACGGCAAGACATCCACCACCTCCATGGTCAGCTGGATGATGGCCTGCGCCGGTCTGGATCCCACCATTGTTGTGGGCGGCAAGGTAGACAGTCTGGGGGGAAATGCCAAGCTGGGCCAGGGAGAGTTTCTGGTGGCCGAGGCAGACGAGAGTGACGGTTCCTTTTTGAAACTCTCTCCAGTGCTCGAGGTGATCACCAATATCGATCTGGAACACATGGATCATTATGAGGATATTGACCATATTAAGGCCACTTTTCTGGAATTTATTGACAGGATTCCCTTTTACGGGGCAGTCATCCTCTGTCTTGATGATGCCAATGTCGCTGATATCCTGCCCGAGATACGAAAAAGAAAGATTACCTATGGCTTCAATTCACAGGCAGACCTGTACGCTGAACTGATCGAAGCCTGTGAGGGCAGGGTCCGCTTTACGGTACGGCACAAGGGGGAACTCCTGGGAAAGATAGACCTGGCGCTTCCTGGAAGGCACAATGTCTATAATGCGCTGGCCGTGATCTGCGTCGGCCTGGAGCTGGAGATCCCCTTTGACATCATCCGCGAGGCACTGGCTACCTTTCAGGGAGTGCAGCGGCGGATGCAGTTCAAAGGGGAGGGCAGGGGAATTACCGTCCTGGATGATTATGGGCATCATCCTACGGAAATCAGGGCCACCCTGGCCGCGATCAAAGAGGCGTGGCCTGAGAGACGACTGGTGGTGCTCTTTCAACCCCATCGCTACAGTCGGACCCTGGCCCTGCTCAGGGAATTTCAGACATCCTTTTATCAGGCGGATCTGCTGGTGATGAGTGAAATCTATGCAGCCAGCGAGCAGCCCCTGTCTGAGATTTCCGGGGAGATTCTGTTGGAAGAGGTGAGAAGACATGGGCAGCGGCAGACCAGGTTTATAGCCCGGGTGGAAGACCTGGCAAAGACACTCCTGCCGGATCTCCAGGAAGATGATCTGGTGTTGACCCTGGGGGCTGGTAATATTGTCCTGGCTGGAGAAGAATTGGTGCGTTTGTTGGAAGAAGAACGCCTTGAGAGATGAAAGAAAAGCTTAAGGAGAGGTTGAGCAGTCTTGTTGTAAATCCGATCCAGTGGGATTGTCCTCTGGCTCCCTATACCTCCTTTGGCATCGGAGGCAGGGCCTCTGCCCTGATTACGCTGGAGAGCGCACCAGAGCTTGGACGACTGCTAACTTGTTTTGCTGAAAATGAGCTGGACTGGCGCCTCATCGGCAGAGGCACCAACCTCCTTGTTGCAGACAGGGGCTTTGCAGGCGTTATTCTTGTCTTTGGCAAGGGGCTTTCTGGAATCACGCTTAAGGAGGAGACAGGATCCGGGCAAGGTATTATCCGGGTTGGAGCTGGCTGCAGTTTGACCAGGCTCCTGGCCTGGTGCACCAAACACAGCTTTACCGGTCTGGAATTTGCCTCTGGCATCCCCGGAAGTCTGGGAGGGGCGGTGGTGATGAACGCCGGTGCCTGGGGTGGGGAGATGGCGGATGTGGTTCATTCGCTGCACACCATGACACCCTCGGCAGGCGAAGAGTTCCTCGGGCGCGAGGAGCTGGAATTCAGTTACAGATCGTGGGATAACCAGGAGAGTAATGGCGGGAAAAGAGTGGTACTGGCAATGGATCTCATCGTGCAAAAAGGGATAACAGAGGAAATCGCAACCCGCTGTCGCGACTATCTGCAACAACGCAAAGAGAAACAGCCAAAGGGCTTGAAGAATGCCGGCTCGTTTTTTAAAAACCCGCCGGGTGATTCAGCAGGCAGGCTTATCGAGGCCTCAGGTCTCAAGGGCAAAAAGTGTGGAGGGGCCATGGTCTCGACGGTTCATGCCAATTTCCTGGTCAATAGTGGTCAGGCCACGGCAGAAGATGTCCTGCAGTTAATGGAGATCGTTCAGCAAAAGGTGGCAAAAGATAGTGGTATTATACTGGAAAGAGAAGTACATCTTTTATAAGAAGTGTGTATGAAGCTGCTGAAGAAAATCGGCTCATTGCTGGGGGGCAGGAAAACAAAGGAAAGCAGGGGTACCGCCTTTGCGGAGAAGCTGAAACAGCAGCCCTCCTACAGGGCCAGCCAGCTCGGGGCTGAATCAGAAAAAAAGACTTTTCTGGAGAAGTTGAAGCGGCGCATCAGTAAACGGAGGCAGCAAAAAAGCATCCTCTCTGTCCGGAGAGGAGAGGGGAGGGCGTGGAAAAGACCGTTGCTACTGTCTCTGCTGTTGACTGTCTCACTTTCTGCCGGGTATCTGCTTCTGGTAGGCCCCTTGCATGGGCTTCTCGAAGAATATCGCTATTTTCAGATACAGGAGATAACGATATCCGGCTGCCGGGTCACCACCCCTGCCGTGCTCAAAAAATTTGCCGGCATTAATTATCAGTTGAACATGCTGACCCTGGATCCGGAAGTGATTCAGCAGCGGTTGCAGGGGCACCCCTGGGTTGCTCAGGCAAAGATCAGACGGATCTGGCCGGATGGGTTGGCTGTTTCCATCCAGGAGTATCGTCCCGAGGCCATAATTGTCCAGGGAGAAGGGAAAAGTTTTTATTACCTGGATAAAGATGGGGAAATATTTGCTCCTGTGGGTCTGGGGCAGGAACTCGATTATCCGGTTGTTACCGGCCTTGATGGTGTGGAGAACAGTGAGGAGAAGGGGCAGATGCTTGCCGAAGTCCTTTCTTTTTTAAGCCTGGCCCAGAGAAACAACCCTAATCTACCGGCGCAGAATGTCTCGGAGATACACCTCACAGGCGATGGGGAACTGATTCTCTACCTGGTGAAACATCCCTTTCCCATTTATTTTGGCAAAGGGAATGTAAAAAGAAAATATTATCAGCTGCGTATGGTATTGGAAGTCCTGTATCAGAAGAGAAAAGGTGGCCCGCTCATTGAAAAAGTGGCCTATATCCGTATGGATTATCAGGAAGATAAGGTATTAGTTGCACGAAACAGCACAGGGTAAAAGAAGGTATGGATGAGATTGAAGTGAAGCAGGCAGGTGGGCTGGAACAGAGGGAGAACCAGAGGGAACCCGGTGAACTCGTGGTCGGACTCGATATCGGAACCACGAAGATCTGTTGCGTGGTTGGTGAGGTCTTTGACGATGCAGTGGATATTATCGGGATCGGAACCGCTCCTTCCGTGGGCTTGAAAAAAGGGGTGGTGGTGAATATCGAATCCACTGTCAAATCCATCCGTCAGGCGGTGAGTCAGGCAGAGGAATCTGCCGGATGTGATCTGCGTACTGTATATGTGGGCATTGCCGGGAATCATATCAAGGGCTTCAACAGCCCCGGGATTCTTGCCATCAATGGCCGGGAGATCAAGGAAAGTGATGTGGTCGAGGTCGTCAGTGCTGCCAGGACCGTAAAAATATCGGAAAATCAACAGATTATCCATGTCCTACCCCAGGAGTATATGGTTGACGATCATACCGGTATTCAAAATCCCTTAGGCATGACCGGGGTTCGGCTGGTGACCAATGTCCATATTGTCACCGCAGACATGGGAGCCGTACATAATCTCTATACCTGCTGCAACAAGGCGGGTCTTGAAGTGGCTGACATGGTGCTTGAGTCCATAGCGTCAGCCCATGCAACACTGAGTCCCGATGAGATGGAGTTGGGAGTGGCCCTTCTCGATATCGGTGGCGGAACATCGGACCTTGCCGTGTTTTGTGACGGGACCATTCGTCATACCTGTGAGATCGGTTTGGGGGGACACAACCTCACCAATGACCTCTCTGTGGGGTTGCGCACACCCCTCCAGGATGCTGAGCGCTTAAAGGAGGATTACGGCAACGCCATTTCTTCGATGGTGAAACCAAATCATGTGGTGGATGTCCCCACAGTGGGAGATCGACAGCCGCGCAAGGTCACCCAGAAGGTGCTGGTTGATATCATTCAGGCCAGGATGGTGGAAATCCTGGAGATGATCAATCAGGATCTGATCAGTTGCGGATTAAAGAACAAGATTAATGGCGGCATTGTCATCACTGGTGGGACTGCCTTGCTCGAGAATCTCGTAGACCTGGCTGAACAGATTTTTGATCTTCCTGTACGTGTCGGTTTTCCGGCCCAGATCGGCGGCAAGGTGGAACAGGTTCATACGCCGCGATGCACCACCGGTGTAGGGCTGGTGATGTATGGACGACAGCACCAGGTGGACAATCGTTACAGTGACAGTTCCATGGTTGGCAGGATGAAGGAGTGGCTGCGGAAAATCATGTGATTTTTTTTTCAGAATTGGAAAAAAATGTTTCAGTGACAACCAGTAGATGCTATAATTTATCTACTGAAATTTTATAGATATGCCGAACCAGTCAGTGTGGCTTTCTTGAACAGGGGTGAGAATATGCCGTTTAGAATGGCGGAAACAGAAGGGGTTGCAGTTGTCAAGGTTATTGGCGTCGGTGGCGGAGGTGGCAATGCCATCAATACCATGGTCGACGATCGACTGCAGGGGGTTGAATTCATCACCGCCAACACTGACAAACAGGCCTTGAATCAGTCCCGAGCCGATATCTGTCTGCAGATTGGCCCCAATATCACCAAAGGACTCGGGGCAGGAGCTGATCCTGAAACAGGGGGACTGGCTGCAAACGAGTCCATCGACGAGTTAAAAGAGAGTCTCAAGGGTGCTGACATGGTCTTTGTCGCCGCCGGTCTTGGCGGCGGTACCGGTACCGGGGCAGCCCCGATTGTAGCAAAAATCAGCAAGGAATTAGGCGCCCTGACCGTGGCCGTGGTGACCAAACCCTTTCATTTTGAAGGCAAGTTTCGCATGAAAAATGCGGAAAACGGCTGGGAGCAACTGCGTAAGTATGCCGATACCATCATCACTGTTCCCAATGACCGCCTCCTTTCCCTGATGCAAAAGAACTCCAAGCTTGCCGACATGTTGACCATGGCCGACAAGGTTCTGCTCCAGGCAGTGAAGGGAATTACCGACCTGATTAATATCCCTGGAATGATTAATGCCGATTTTGCCGACCTGCGTACGGTGATGCGCGAGGTTGGACCGGCAATCATGGGTTCTGGATCGGCTGCAGGTGAGAACCGGGCCACAGAGGCGGCCAAGCGGGCCATTGACAATCAGCTTCTCGAAGATGTGGGTATTGATGGGGCGCGTGGTCTGCTCATTAATATCTCCGCCTCGGAAGAGACCTTTACCATGGCCGAGTTTATGGAAGTCTCAGCCCTTATCCATGCCAAAGTCGATGACGAAGCCAAGGTGGTTATTGGAGCACTCTACGACGACGGGTTGGGAGACGAACTCCACGTTACCGTTATTGCCACAGGTGTGGGAGAAATGGTATCCCAGAAAGAGAATCTTGTGCAGGTGGAGATACCGATGAAAAAGGCAACCTTACCCACTGAGGATGAGGAAGAGCGTCCTTCGCATACATCCCAGGCCACCCCTAATCCACGTGCAGGATCATCCGTATTTTCATCTTCCAACTTCAATGGCTTTGAGAACCACGGAATCTCGTCAGGAGAGAATTCCAAAGGGAAAAAGGATAGCCCGAGTTGGAACGAAGAATATATGGAAACGCCCACCTATCTGAGGAAAAAGGCCAACTGATTGTACTGGTTATGTCAATGGGCCGAAGGTGAGATCTTCCATCTGGAACCCGTTCTCTTTCCTTCTACTCTTCAACCTGTTGGATCACCACCTCTATCGTTACATTAAAACGTGAGCAGGAGCAGACAGAAAAAAAGGGGGGCGGATCGTTCTCACCTGCTTGACCTGGAAAGCGGCACCTATCTTAAAAAATGGACTGGTCGTCTGCCTGTTGCCCTGCTCTATCCCAACCGTTACGAGGTTGGTGTTTCCAGTCTCGGTTTTCAGCTTGTCTACTCCCTGCTCAACGATCATGATGAACTGGTTTGTGAGCGATTCTTTTTGCCCGCTGAGGCTGGTGCCCCTCTCCGTTCCTTCGAATCCGGAAGGCCTCTTGCTGATTTTCCTTTCCTCTTCTACTCCATCAGTTTTGAGCACGACTACCTGAATCTGGCCAGATTACTTCTGGATGGAGGAGTTCCTCTTTTTGCAAAAGAGAGGAGTGATGAACCCATCGGAGCTGCCGGACCGCTGGTGATAGGCGGTGGTGTTGCCACCTTTATGAATCCCGAACCCCTGGCTCCTTTTACTGATCTGTTTCTGCTGGGTGAGGCAGAACCGCTCCTTCCCCCCCTGCTTCCTTTCCTCTCGGAACACCTGGAAAAGACCCCTCGACCCGATCTGCTTTTTCTTCTCAGTAAAAAACTTGAGGGAACCTATGCCCCCTCTCTGCATACTCCGATCTATAACGATGAAGGGCGGCAGGTCGATTCGCAACCGTCAGACGGACTTCCGAAGCGGATAAAAAAAGGGACGGCTCTGATCATGACCAAGGCTGCACACTCGCAGCTCCTGAGCCCGGCTGCTGAATTTTCCAGCCTCTATCTCACAGAGCTGGGCCGGGGCTGTTCGAGAGGATGCAGATTTTGTGCTGCCGGGTTTATCTACAGACCGCCCCGTCTCTGGGACGCAGATGCCGTAATAAGAGGGGTTGAAGAACGTTCCTCTTCTGTTAAACGTGTGGGCCTCCTGGGGATGGAGATGGCCGACAGGGAAGAACTGGAATCCCTTTCCTCCTACCTGCTGGAGAGCGGTTGTTCGCTCTCTTTTTCCTCCCTGCGCGCGGACAGGATTTCCGGGCCGCTGTTGAAACTCCTTGGCTCCAGTGGTTTGAAGAGTGTGGCCATAGCCCCGGATGGAGCGTCTGAGCGTCTCCGTCGGGTGATCAATAAAAACCTGACCGAGGAGGATCTGCTTCTTGCTGCTGAACGTCTGGTTGATGCAGGCTTGTATAAATTAAAGCTCTATCTTATGATAGGACTTCCCACAGAGACCATGGATGATCTTCAGGAGATGCTGGAGCTGGTGAAAAAGATCAGGGAAAGGATGCTGCCCACTGGCAGGGCCAGGGGACACCTCTGTGAGATTACCCTGTCTGTCAACTGTTTTGCCCCCAAGCCCTGGACGCCGTTTCAGTTCCACCCCTTTGGCGGAGTTGCTCTCCAAAGGGGAGAGGAGGGTAATGCGGATGCTGCGATCAAGTCTCTCAAGGAAAAGATCACTTTTTTGCGCAAAGGGCTGCGCCATGAACCCAATGTGCGGCTAAACCATGACAAACCCGAGAATGTCCTTTTTCAGGCCGTTCTTGCAAGGGGTGATCGACGACTGGCCCAAGTCCTGGCCACCATGGCTCAAACAGGCATGGCCTGGAAACAGGCCATGCGTAAGAACGGTCTGCGCCCCGAGACCTTTGCCCTCCATCAGTACTGGAAAGACGATTATTTACCATGGAATATTGTAGACCACTCCATCAAACAGGAGTATCTCTGGCAGGAATATCAAAAGGCTTTTCAGGCCGGAACCACCATCCCCTGCGACACCACTGTCTGCAGGCGATGCGGAGTCTGCGGTGACTAAAAAAAATACACTCCCGGCAATCAATGATCCGGAACGGCAGGAACAGTTGCGGGTCGGGCTTGTTCCCTTTCAGCGGGTAAAATATGTCTCTTTTATCAGCCCTTATCCATGCCAAAGTCGATGACGAAGCCAAGGTGGTTATTGGAGCACTCTACGACGACGGGTTGGGAGACGAACTCCACGTTACCGTTATTGCCACAGGTGTGGGAGAAATGGTATCCCAGAAAGAGAATCTTGTGCAGGTGGAGATACCGATGAAAAAGGCAACCTTACCCACTGAGGATGAGGAAGAGCGTCCTTCGCATACATCCCAGGCCACCCCTAATCCACGTGCAGGATCATCCGTATTTTCATCTTCCAACTTCAATGGCTTTGAGAACCACGGAATCTCGTCAGGAGAGAATTCCAAAGGGAAAAAGGATAGCCCGAGTTGGAACGAAGAATATATGGAAACGCCCACCTATCTGAGGAAAAAGGCCAACTGATTGTACTGGTTATGTCAATGGGCCGAAGGTGAGATCTTCCATCTGGAACCCGTTCTCTTTCCTTCTACTCTTCAACCTGTTGGATCACCACCTCTATCGTTACATTAAAACGTGAGCAGGAGCAGACAGAAAAAAAGGGGGGCGGATCGTTCTCACCTGCTTGACCTGGAAAGCGGCACCTATCTTAAAAAATGGACTGGTCGTCTG
Organism: uncultured Desulfocapsa sp.; assembly: GCA_964409855.1. Taxonomy (GTDB): domain Bacteria; phylum Desulfobacterota; class Desulfobulbia; order Desulfobulbales; family Desulfocapsaceae; genus Desulfocapsa. Next base: position 9,441 of record CAYPEU010000018.1, on the reverse strand, counting down.
CCTGTTGCCCTGCTCTATCCCAACCGTTACGAGGTTGGTGTTTCCAGTCTCGGTTTTCAGCTTGTCTACTCCCTGCTCAACGATCATGATGAACTGGTTTGTGAGCGATTCTTTTTGCCCGCTGAGGCTGGTGCCCCTCTCCGTTCCTTCGAATCCGGAAGGCCTCTTGCTGATTTTCCTTTCCTCTTCTACTCCATCAGTTTTGAGCACGACTACCTGAATCTGGCCAGATTACTTCTGGATGGAGGAGTTCCTCTTTTTGCAAAAGAGAGGAGTGATGAACCCATCGGAGCTGCCGGACCGCTGGTGATAGGCGGTGGTGTTGCCACCTTTATGAATCCCGAACCCCTGGCTCCTTTTACTGATCTGTTTCTGCTGGGTGAGGCAGAACCGCTCCTTCCCCCCCTGCTTCCTTTCCTCTCGGAACACCTGGAAAAGACCCCTCGACCCGATCTGCTTTTTCTTCTCAGTAAAAAACTTGAGGGAACCTATGCCCCCTCTCTGCATACTCCGATCTATAACGATGAAGGGCGGCAGGTCGATTCGCAACCGTCAGACGGACTTCCGAAGCGGATAAAAAAAGGGACGGCTCTGATCATGACCAAGGCTGCACACTCGCAGCTCCTGAGCCCGGCTGCTGAATTTTCCAGCCTCTATCTCACAGAGCTGGGCCGGGGCTGTTCGAGAGGATGCAGATTTTGTGCTGCCGGGTTTATCTACAGACCGCCCCGTCTCTGGGACGCAGATGCCGTAATAAGAGGGGTTGAAGAACGTTCCTCTTCTGTTAAACGTGTGGGCCTCCTGGGGATGGAGATGGCCGACAGGGAAGAACTGGAATCCCTTTCCTCCTACCTGCTGGAGAGCGGTTGTTCGCTCTCTTTTTCCTCCCTGCGCGCGGACAGGATTTCCGGGCCGCTGTTGAAACTCCTTGGCTCCAGTGGTTTGAAGAGTGTGGCCATAGCCCCGGATGGAGCGTCTGAGCGTCTCCGTCGGGTGATCAATAAAAACCTGACCGAGGAGGATCTGCTTCTTGCTGCTGAACGTCTGGTTGATGCAGGCTTGTATAAATTAAAGCTCTATCTTATGATAGGACTTCCCACAGAGACCATGGATGATCTTCAGGAGATGCTGGAGCTGGTGAAAAAGATCAGGGAAAGGATGCTGCCCACTGGCAGGGCCAGGGGACACCTCTGTGAGATTACCCTGTCTGTCAACTGTTTTGCCCCCAAGCCCTGGACGCCGTTTCAGTTCCACCCCTTTGGCGGAGTTGCTCTCCAAAGGGGAGAGGAGGGTAATGCGGATGCTGCGATCAAGTCTCTCAAGGAAAAGATCACTTTTTTGCGCAAAGGGCTGCGCCATGAACCCAATGTGCGGCTAAACCATGACAAACCCGAGAATGTCCTTTTTCAGGCCGTTCTTGCAAGGGGTGATCGACGACTGGCCCAAGTCCTGGCCACCATGGCTCAAACAGGCATGGCCTGGAAACAGGCCATGCGTAAGAACGGTCTGCGCCCCGAGACCTTTGCCCTCCATCAGTACTGGAAAGACGATTATTTACCATGGAATATTGTAGACCACTCCATCAAACAGGAGTATCTCTGGCAGGAATATCAAAAGGCTTTTCAGGCCGGAACCACCATCCCCTGCGACACCACTGTCTGCAGGCGATGCGGAGTCTGCGGTGACTAAAAAAAATACACTCCCGGCAATCAATGATCCGGAACGGCAGGAACAGTTGCGGGTCGGGCTTGTTCCCTTTCAGCGGGTAAAATATGTCTCTTTTATCAGCCTTGGTGTGATCCTGGTTTTCACCATTGTCCTTTCCTGGATCATTTCCAACAATGCCCGTGAAGTGATGCTCGATCAGAGCGAAGCATACTCCCTTCTTCTTGCTGAAAATTTAAATCAGCAGGTATTCAGACGTTTTGTGGTCCCCACTGTGGTGAGTTACGGTAAAATTGCCCTTTCCAACCCGGAACAATTTCAGAGCCTGGATCGCGTTGTTCGTAATGCCACGGAAGGTATGAAGATGCAAACCGTGACCATTTATGATTCCACCATTAATATTATCTCTTATTCCACCAACGAGGAGCAGATTGGGAAAAAGAATATGGGGGGCTTGGAATATACCAAGGCCCTGGCAGGGATACCAAACTCCCAGATCGTCTCCAGTGGGTCGGTCCTGAGTCTTTTCCCTGGCACCGCACCTGTTCACTGCAGACTCAAGACCTTTATCCCCTTTCGTCAGGTGCGGGGTGACAGCAGTGCCAATGATTTAATCATGGGGGTTATTGAAATTACCCAGGATCTTTCCCGTGAGTACACGGCTATTATGCAGCTGCAGGGGCGAATTATCCTGGTTTCTTCCCTGGTTATGACCATACTCTTTCTGGTCCTGCGCACCATTGTCAGTCGGGCAGATAAGATAATGGAGAGGAGGGTTCGCGAGCGACTGGCTCTTGAGGAAAAACTGAATCATGCCGAGCGGCTGGCTCACCTCGGAACCATGGTGGCCACAGTTTCTCACGAGATTAAGAGTCCCTTGGGGATTGTCCGCTCCACGGCCGAGATCCTCCATAAAAGGATCAAAAAATTGGCTCCGGGAAATGAAAATCTTGCCGAGATCATTGTTGCTGAAACCACCCGTCTCAATAACATCGTAATGGAATTTCTTGACTTTGCAAGACCCCAGAAGGTCAAGCTCACTCCCGTGGATATCAACAACTGTATCTCTCAGGCCCTGCAGTTTATAGAGGCAAAGCTGGAGGAACAAAACATCACTCTGGAGACGAAATTTGATCAGGATCTCGGGAAAATCACCATTGACCCAGACCTCTTTTACCGGGCCCTGCTGAATATCCTGGTGAACAGTATCCAGGCCATGCCAGATGGCGGTCTGTTGCAGGTGCGTACCGGGATTGTGGATTCTGACGGATCTGTTTTCATCTCCATTCAGGATAGTGGGGTGGGGATGAGTGAAGAGAAGCTTACAGAGATCTTTACTCCCTTTTTCACCGATAAAAATCGAGGGACTGGGCTGGGACTGGCCATTACTAAAAATATCGTGGAACAGCATCACGGGCTGATTTCCGTGTCCAGCAAGGAAAATGAAGGAAGCACTTTTACCATCACCCTGCCCTGATGCGGAGTACAGTGAGGGATTGCGCCTCTCCTCCCTGTCATTTCTTGGCAACGGTCCCTACAGCCTGGATATCTCCCCGGGTGAGTGCGTTGGGCTCACTGGGCTCTCAGGGGTGGGCAAAACCCAGCTGCTGCGGGCAGTGGCCGATGTGATTGCCCACGAGGGAGACTGTTTCCTTGATGGAATCGCCTGCTCTTCTTTTGATCCTCCTGCCTGGAGAAAGACAGTGGCTATGGTGCCCGCTGAATCCTACTGGTGGTATGACCTGGTTTCCCCCCATTTTGAACGAGACGTGGAGCAGGGTGAGGTCCGGGAATGGCTGGAAAAACTGGGGTTTCCTGCAGATGTGGGTGGATGGCAGGTCAGTCGACTTTCTTCAGGCGAGCGGCAGCGATTGGCCCTTGTCCGCAGCCTGAGCAGTGGACCTCGGGTGCTTCTCCTTGATGAACCTACCTCGGCCCTGGACCGAAAGATGGTCAGGGTGGTGGAGGAGATTATTGAAGATATCTGTCGCAGCAGGCAGACCGTCTGTCTCTGGGTCAGTCATGACCGGGAACAGCTTGCTCGTGTGGCGGGCAGGATCTACCGGGTTGAAGAGCGGGCACTTGTTGAGGAGACGGACGGATGCATGTGATCTCTCTGAGTGCTTTTGACCTTGGGATTGCCGCGCTGCTTCTTGTTCTGCTGGCCGCAACCAGCCTCCGTATCGGCCTTGGCCTGGAAAAGAGAATGCTCATTTCCGGGGTGCGCATGACCGTCCAGTTACTGCTCATCGGCCTGGTTCTGAAAGTTCTGTTTGCCCGTGCCAGTCTCTGGATGGTGCTCGGTATGGCAACCATCATGCTCCTTGTTGCAGGTTACGAGGTATGGGCCCGGCAGAAGCGTAAACTCACCGGAGCTACCGGGTATCTCATCAGTACCGGTTCCATGCTGATTTCTTCCTTTACCGTCACCCTCCTTGCCCTGACGGTCATGGTGGGTGTTGATCCCTGGTACACCCCGCAGTATGCCATCCCCCTTCTCGGCATGCTCCTCGGCAATACCATGAACGGGGTGGCGCTGGCCTCTGATCGCTTGACTACGGAAATCTATACCCATCGCTCCATGGTGGAACAGCGTCTTCTCTTGGGGCAGAGCTGGCAGGAGGCAAGCGGTGATATCCGACGGGATTGTATGCGTACCGGGATGATTCCCATCATCAATTCCATGGCTGCAGCCGGAGTTGTCAGCCTGCCCGGGATGATGACTGGACAGATCCTCGGCGGTTCGTCACCTCTGGATGCGGTGAAGTACCAGATTCTGATCATGTTTCTCATCGCGGCAGGCACCGGATTTGGGGTTCTGTCCGCCATCTGGTTGATCAGCCGTCATCTTTTTGATGAGCGTCAGCGACTGGTTCTTGACGAACTGACCACAGTGGAATGATGGCAGCATTGTTGTGCTGCAGTTCCGTTTGGGGGAGTCAGGGATCGGGATACCATGCCCCTGGTCTGTTGAAATGAAATTGTACAGGTCGTCTGTCTCCTCTGTTGTAATGCGTCCAAGGTATCTTTCTTGATTCTCTAGGCGGAAGAGTGACCTCTGGGCATCTTTTTCTTGCTAAGAAAAAAAGAATGAAAACAGGATGAAAGAATCCATCCCGTTGGTTGTTGTTTGTCCGGTAAACCCTCCTGATCTCCTCTTTTCTGCTTGTAATTTGTCCTCATATATTGTTCATTTGCCAGTATAATTGAAAAATTAAATACGGGAAAATGACTGTAGTATGGAGAAGGGCCTGCTCCTTGCTGAAGGAGTCTACGGCTGTGCCACTGCAGTGCATCTTTTTCCCCATTCTTTTTCCGGAGGCATGATATGAGCAAAAAAATAGTAATTGTGGGTGGCGTGGCCGCAGGCCCCAAGGCGGCGTGCCGTGTGAAGCGTCTGATGCAGGATGCTGAGGTAACCATCATCGAGCAGGATACGCTGTTTTCCTACGGTGGTTGCGGTATTCCCTATTATGTCTCCGGTGACGTATCCGATGAGGCCGAGCTGCGTTCCACCAGTTTTCATATGGTTCGTAATGAAGCCTTTTTTGAAAATGCCAAGGGAGTGATAGTCAAGAGCGGGACCAGGGCTGTGGCCATTGATCGCAAGGCAAAAACGGTTCAGGTTGAAATCGTGGCCAGTGGGGAAAAACAGGAAGTTCCTTACGACGAACTGATGATAGCCACCGGTTCCCGTCCCTTTGTCCTGCCCATTCCCGGTAACGATCTTGATGGAGTATTTACCATCTCCGATCTGCATAAGGCCATTGAAATCAAAGACCGCATTGCCAAGGGCAAGGTGGAAAAGGCCGTGGTCATCGGTGGCGGGGCAATCGGTCTGGAAATGGCCGAGGCCTTTAAGGATCTGTGGGGAGTGGAGACCACGGTTGTAGAGTTCATGCCTCAGATCCTGCCCCGAATCGTGGATTTCCCCATGGCCTCCATGGTGACCAAGCATATGCGGGATAACGAGGTGGATATCTTTCTCGGAGAGGGCGCCGAAGAGATCCTGGGCAAGGATGGTAAGGTTACCGGGCTGCGCACCGGAAAACGCACCATCGATGCTGATATCGTGATCATGGCCGCAGGGGTCAGACCACGCTCGGAAATTGCAGCAGAAGCTGGTCTGCAGATCTCACCCATGGGAGCCATTGTGGTCAATGAACGGATGCAGACCTCCGACCCCTCCATATACGCTGCAGGTGACTGCATTGAGGTCATGCATCTGGTTACCGGGAAGAAATTTTATGCACCCCTTGGCTCGCTTGCCAACAAGGAAGGACGGGTGGCCGGAGATAACATGGCCGGTATTCCTTCCACCTTTAAGGGGGCAGTGGGCAGCTTCATCATGAAGGCCTTTGATGTCTGTATCGGTGCCACCGGTCTCAGTCTCGAAGTGGCAAAGGCAGAGGGCTATGATGCAGATGTGGCGCTCACCGCCCCTTCTGATCGAGCACATTTTTTCCCCACTGAGTCCATAGTCTGTTTTCAGATGATCTTTGATCGTCGTACCCGCAAGGTCCTCGGTTATCAGGGATTCGGACCCATGGGCGACGGCATTTCGGCCCGGATCGATGCAGCTGCAGCCTATATCTCCATGGGGGCCACCATCGATGATTTCGGGACACTGGAAATGGCCTATGCTCCACCATTTTCCGCAGCCATTGATTCCATCAATGCTTCGGCCTATGTGGCGGATAATCTCTGTGACGGACGGCTACGTAAGACCACTCTGGAGTCCTTTCTTGCCTGGATGGAAGATTTTGCCACCCAGCCCGACTGGGTGGCCTTTGATATTCGTCATCCAAATGAGGCAGGGCCGTTTGTGGAAAAATTCGGTGGTGATAAATGGGTTGCCATTCCTTACAATGAGGTTCGAGCCCGTTATGAGGAGCTGCCAAAAGATAAAACGCTGGTTATCCTCTGCGACGCAGGTACACGCTCTTTCGAGATTCAGAGTTTTCTAAGCGGTGTGAATCGAAGTAACACTCTGGTACTGAGCGGCGGCTTTAACATGATTCGCCGGATTGGAGTAGACTGGTATCCTGAATAAAGGCGGCCTCAAGCTATTTCCATGGTGGAGAGGGGTTCTTCCTCTCCACCATGGGTTTTATAACAGGTTTGCAGAACTGGAAAATGTCGAGAACAGCAAAGGTTCAACGTCCAATGCTGAACAGAAGAAACTGGGCCGGCACCTGCCTGCCAGGGTGTTCACCTTGCAGAGACTTCCTGTTGCAGATAGCCTTCCAGCCTGTCAAAATACCTTCCCACATCCTCCGGTTTATGGGCATCTGATCCTGGCTGAAGAGGGATGTCGAGATCCATGGCCTCCTTGAGAATAAAGGGGGCAGGAAAGGGGGTACCTCGGATAGCAAATCCTGAGGTGTTGATCTCAAGTGCCATTCCTTTGGCTTTGACCGCTTCCAGGAGTCTTCTGACGGCATTCCGGTGATCTTTCCCGAGAGAAATCCCGGGCTGAAAGCGTAAGGCTGCGTCCAGGTGACAGAGCACTGTCCCGGGAAGAACAGTTACTGCCTCTGTGAGGGTGGTGAAATAGTCGTCTAGAACTTGCTGACAGCCGATGCGCTCGATCGAGTGAATGTTTTTTTCCTTCCTGCTCACCAGATTCAGGTGGTAGGCCCCTTGCGGATGAGGCATGAAGTGGTAGGATACGCCGATTCTGTCCCAATGCCTTTTGTTCAATCTTTCCAGGAGCTCCTCCTGGTGGGTTTGGCTGTATCCTACTTCCACCCCCAGGCAGACTCGGATGTCATCTTTGTATTTCTTTTGCAGCCGTTTCCCTTCACGAAAATAGATGTCAAAATCGGTTTCTGTGAGCCAGGTGGTTTCAAAATAGTGAACTCCTGCCTCCATATGTTCGAGAAAAACAATCTCTTTTAATCCGGCGGCAATTCCACTCAGGACATACTCCTCCATCTCGCCGGATGCATGATGGCAGTATCTGGTGTGGACATGCCCATCTGAATTGAGGAGTAGCTTGGAGGGGGGGATGCTCATCCTGCTGCGAAGGGAGGCGAAACCAGTTGCTGCCGTCCATTGACGGCTGATTCTTTTCTTTTGAATTCTGGATACTGGTTTCTGATTACTGTACTCTTATGCATTTCCTTTTGGAAAAAAATGAACCACACCGTCAATATCAGAGGTGTCGCAGATATGACCGATATCCAGCTCCAGTTCGAGGAACTCTTCAACTCCTTCAAGGGGGAGAGAGAGTGACGGGCCTTCAGGGAGGTGATACACCAGGGTTTGAATTCTGGAGAAATCAAGGGGGCGAACAAAAAGTTTCATGCACTGTACCTATAAAAAAAGACCGGAAACTATCCGGGAATATATCTGAATACGATGAAGAGAATATAAGTAAATTTTGGGTAAACCGCAAGGGATTAGAGAGCATAGCCCTAGAACTTCCATAATAGGGAAACCCTTTGCTGAAATAGGTTTGACACCAACTGCCTATGTGTTTACTATATACGGTTCATGTGACGAGAAATTCTTTTGAATGAAAAAATAATTAATCAATTTAAATAAAAGGTGTTGGAATGAGTGAAAAAAAGATATCGGGTAAGGAAAAAGTACTGTTTGGCAAGGGTACCAATCCTTCCAATATCCTTCCCCAAAAATTGACCCTGGAGAGTAAAATCAAGTTTCGCTGCCATCCGGGGGTGAAATGTTTTACTGCCTGTTGCGGAGGGATCAAGATCATTTTGACTCCCTATGATATTCTGCAGCTCAAAAAACGTTTGGACATTCCTGCCCATGAGCTTCTCCATAAGTATACTGTTCCTGTCTACCTGGAAGGGACGGATATGCCGGGAGTTGCTCTCAAACTGACGGAAGGTGATAACCGCTGTCCCTTTGTCACTGCTGAGGGGTGTACCGTTTACACTGATCGTCCTTCGGCCTGTAGGTATTATCCGGTTGGAATGGCAGACTTTCATGAAGGGCAAGGTGCCATGGGAGCAGGGGCCGACCATAAAGATGAAGAAAAATTCTTTTTCATCGTGAAGGAAGATCACTGTAAAGGCTTTGAAGAGGATAAGGAGTGGACTGTGGCTGAATGGCGTGCAGACCAGGGGGTAGATGTTCGTGATGAGATGAATAAAGACTGGCTGCGTCTGGTTATGCGCCGGAAATCATTCGGACATCAGGCCTCCCTCTCTGACCAGGCCAAGCGCATGTTTTTCATGGCTTCTACTGACTTGGATCACTTTCGCAGGTTCATCTTTGAAAGTTCTTTTCTTGACACCTATATCATGGATGATGAGACATTGGAAAAGATCAAGAACGACGATGTTGAACTGATGCTCTTCTCTTTTAAGTACCTGGCTAACGCACTCTTTGGAGCTGAAGGGTTGATTATCAGAGAAGACAAGATTCAGGAAAAAGTCAAAGAGATCAAACAGCGGCAGGACGATTCAGTGACTCAGTCTGTTGAGGATTATAAAAAAATCAAGGCTGATCGTGGAGAGGAAATTGACCCGAACCTTGGGCTGAATGATAAGTAGGTTGGGGCAGTGGATAGTTGAGAGTGGATAGCTGGACTATCCTTGCTACGCATCAGAATAAAAAAAAGGGTTTTGGAAGGTAACTTCCAAAACCCTTTTTTTATTGTACTGCAAATTGTATCTGCTGCCGGATGGCAGCAGATACAGATGGGGAGCTATTATTTCTCCGGCTCAAGTGATGCTGCACGGGACTGGAGGAACTTCCAGCCCTTGGTCACATCTTTCTGGGATTGTGCCATGAGCTCGTCTG
>CAYPEU010000017.1:23434-37628 GCA_964409855.1 uncultured Desulfocapsa sp. | reverse complement strand
AGAAGGCCTCACTGGCTGTTTTCAGGGCTAAACGACACATGCATTACTCCTGATTGGTTAAAAGTGGACTGCCTGCTTAGAGGCAGAGGATGTTGTCAGTCGATGTGAAAAACAACAGTATGTTTTTTTGTGTATTTACACTTTTTCATCCAGCTTTCTTGAAAAAGGATGAAAAGAAATTGGACAAACCAAAAATGCTTACAACGAAACGCTGGCCTTGTCAAGATGAAAGGGGCAAGGGTAATGGGTGACAATTTGCCAGACCTGTTGATATGATTATGAAAGGCCTCTTTTACTGAGGATAGAAAAGGGTGAGCAGTTTTTTTTCAGTTAGTCCTGACGGCTTGCAGCAACACCAGATAATACCAATGTACGGGAAAGTGGCCTTGGCAGATGTTTCCAGGCACCTTGTAAAAAGGCGAAGAAATCTTTTTTCTTGATAAATACCTTTTTGGGCGGGTACCATTATTATGCAATCAGGCAAAGACCTCCTCAGTGAGAATTTTGCTACGATCCTGTGAAAGGGTGATCAGCTCACCAACAACTTAACGAGAGAAGAAAAAGAATATGAGGCTGTCTGTTCTCTTTGTCCTGCTGTTTTTTTTCACCCCTCCTGTTTTTGCAGAGTCTGTGCCTCTTTCTGGCTGCCTTGAACTTCTACAGGCCCGCTGCCAGAAATGTCACTATCTCAGTCGTGTCTGTCAGAAAGTGGGCGAAAAATCGAAACGGCGCTGGGCTACCACCCTGAAGCGGATGGTCAAGCGGCGAGGGGCAACGCTTAGTGGGGAGGAGCAGGAATTTCTTCTGGATTGTCTGGTAACTCCCGACCCTGCCATCAAGCAGGAGTGTGGAAAGTAGAGCTCCTGTTTTTCCAGTCTTTTGTAACCTGCAGTCTCTCCACTCAAAAAAAAGAGCGATCTTAGCGGACCATTTAGTCAACACGTCGATCCACGTGTTGCCCAGCCTCTAGGGATGTCATATTGTATAGGCAATCGTTACAAGAAGTCTGTTGTATCATATCCGGAGCACTTCAAGGGAGGTCGTTATGGAAACGGATATTCTTTTTTCCCCGTTAACCATCAAGAAGCACACCTTTTCCAACCGGTTGGGGGTGGCTCCCATGACCCGGATGTCCGGCGGGGCTGAGAGTATCCCCCGGCGTGATGTCCTCGATTTTCTGGTGCGTCGTGCCGAGCGAGGTGCCGGTCTGGTCTATACCGAGGCCATTGTCACTGATTATGAGAGTGCACAAGGGTATCCTGGCCAGGCGCGGATGACCACCCAGCCGCAGATCGATACCTGGCATGAAGTGGTGCAGGCCATTCACCAGCATGGTAGCAAGGCAATCATGCAGATGTTTCACTGCGGCCGCATGGCTTGGCCCGAGGTGAATCCGGCGCACCGGGTCATTGCTCCCTCCAGGGTGGCCCCGACCCAGGATAATCCCCTGACCAACAGTCCCTACCCATGTCCTGAACAGATAAGCCACTTTGATATCGATCACGTCATCCAGGGCTTCGTGGAGACAGCCCGGGGAGCAGTGGCGGCAGGTTTTGATGGTGTCGAGATCCATGGGGCCCATGGCTACCTGATCAGCCAGTTTCTTTCTTCCTACTCCAACAAGCGCAACGATGAGTATGGCGGCTCGGAAGAAAACCGTTTTCGCTTTGCCAGAGAGATTGTCAGGGCAGTGCGTCAGGTGGTGCCCGATGATCGACTGTTGTTGTTTCGCATCTCCAACTGGGGAGTGGCTGATATGGAGGTGTCGCTCTTTGCTTCTCAGCAGGAGTGGCAGACCATGATCGGTCTGTTGGATCAGGAGGAGCTTGACGCCATCTCGGTGTCCACCTACTGCTTCAGTGATTCTGCCTTTGACAGCGGGCAGACCATGGCCCAACTGACTCGTGCAGTGACTACGCTCCCCATTCTGATCTGCGGCCAGATCCATGACCGTGCCACGGCAGAGGCTGCCCTGGAGGGTGCGGATATTGTGCTCAGTGGGAAATCCATACTGCTTAATCCCGACTGGGTGGAAGGGGTACGGAGCGGGAAGGAACTTTCCTGTTACTTGTCAGAGGAGGCCGACGTGGCCTATACAGAGGAACCCCTGCCCTGAGATCGGTTTCCGGTTGCTGCTTCTGTTAATGACCCCGATCAGCAGCAGCCGGACATGATCTTGCGGCCGCAGAAGCCATTGATCCAGTTGGCAATGATTTCTGCGGCGCAGCCCACGCCCGGGTTGACGCTGATGGCCTGTACCGGGCAGTTTTTTGCACAGGCGCCGCACTCCATGCATGCATCCTGATCCTCTATTTCTGCCTTTTGTTCTGCAATACCAAAGATACGGTGCGGACAGACAATGACACAGTTGCCGCAACCGATACAGGTCTCTTGATCCAGGCTGAGGGTTGCGACCTTGTCTATATAGCGAAAGTTCTGCATTTTGATCCCTTTTATGACTGACTGATGAAGGGGACGGCTACCCACAGCAGCAGGCCAATGACTGTCGCTGCAGTTTGAATTGGAATACCGCGGCGCATCTCATGTTCTACTCCAGTGGGCGAGGTAAAGGGGGTGGAACCGGTAAAGTTCATGGCCAGGTAGGAACTGACTGCCGAGATCCAGAGGAGCAGGGCCAGACCCTCGGGAGTGGTGATCTGTCCTCCAAAGATTGCCCAGCAGGCAAGGCCGCCAGCCAGGCCGGGCAACAAGCCCTTGACCCAGAACTGACGACCGGGCAACCAGGGCAGGATGAGCGGCACCAAAATTGTCCCGCAGCCGATACCCACCAGGGTTGCACTGAGGAGGTGGAGACCTCGCGTCCAGGCAGCGTTTGCCGAAAAAATTGTGGGGCCGATTCCTGAGAGAAGAACTCCGGCCAGGAATAAAATGAGGAGCGGCTGCAGGAGAAAGTAGAGTTCCACCGGGATCAGTTCTGCCCGCTCCTTGAGGGTGAAGGTCACGGAACGCATGGCCTCGTCAGCCTGGTTGTTGTTGCGGAGAAAGGGAAGCAGATCACTGGTGCGTACCGGCCCGAATTGGACCTTGAAGCCGCAGCCTTTCTTCACTTCCAGGGCCGCGACACCGGTGGCGCCGAGCTGCGGCAGGATTAGGGCTCGATGGCTGACCAGTTCCTGCAGCTGGCTCTGCTGCACGCTATGGATGATTTCTTCGGTGGAAAAGGTCCCCTTGCCGGCAGCGCACCAGACATTCACCCCTCTGGTATCGGCCACCAGCAGCCAGGCATCAATGGTATCCAGCTGAAAGCGCAGGGCATCAAAAGAGAGCTTGTAGTTAGCGGTTACCAGCACCGGTGATTCCGGGCCAGGTCTGCCCACTGCATACAGGCCTGGAGTGAGCTTGTAATTATTGCGGGTCGGCCCGACTCTGGTCAAAATCGTTCCCAGCCTGTCACGTGCTGACGGCCTGGAGGCCACCTGCGGTATTGGCCCTGCCGGGGTTTCAAGGAAATCGGTGACAAAGGGATGGATGGTGTAGCCGGCTCGTTCATGAACCCCGGCACGGGGTTCCGGTTTCGGGCCTCAGCAGGGGGCGTCATCTCTTGGTGAAGGGAGAGGTTGATTGCAGGCACAGGGTTGCGGCTCCAGCGTGTGAAGCCCAGGTGGCTGCTTGGTGTCATCTGTTGCCGATTTCATAGTCAGATCTAAAGTTGGCTGGATCAATTGTGGTATTCACTCATGAATTGAGAGGAGACACCATTGACTTTTGTACCGCTGCAGCCGAGTCCCTGGCTGCCATGGTAGCAGATCTTACCGTGGATTCCTGTTACCATCTCGTTATCCCCATTGTCAAGACAGGCAAGGGTTGTCCTGGTGGGAATAAAAAAAGGAGGACCGTGTATGGTCCTCCTGGTGTTACTCGAGAATCGTGTTTTGCCGAGCTGCTTATTTAAGAATCTTACCAATGTTCTTTACGGCATCGACTTTATCTTTCACGGCCGAAACCTCTTTTACTCCAGGGACATCATCGAGGATATTTTTTCCACCCTCTTCAATGTCGCTTATCCCGTTTTTAAAGGAGGAGATGGCCTTACCCAGGCCGGACCCCAGCTCAGGGAGCTTTTTCCCGCCAAAAACAAGCACGGCAATGCCCAGGATAACAATCAGTTCCGGGGTTCCAAGTCCAAACATGGTTTCCTCCAGTTATTAGGGGCAGTCAGTGGGGCTGGGCTGTCAGCTCAGGCCTGCGAATCGCCTTTGGTGTCGTCGTCTATTTTCTTGGATTCTTCTTCTTTTTTGGTGGCGTCTTTGAAGTTCTTGATGCCCTTGCCGATCCCGGATCCAATTTCCGGAAGTTTGCCGGCGCCAAAAATGATAACGATAATGACCAGAATAACAATCAATTCCGGCATGCCAAGTCCAAACATAATAATTCCTCTATTTCGAGTGGCGGTTTAAGAAATCTGCTGCTCAACTCCTGTCATGTACCTTGGGCGGCAAAACGTAACAGGAAAATACTCCTTCAAACGTTCTAAATGTAGAGCAGTTAGGGCAGAATGTCAATCCTTTCCATATTTGGAGATGCGTTGCCCCATCTGCCGCATCTGTGTCAGAATCGTATCTTCATCAAGGGTGAGCAGTCTGCGATTCTCCATGATTACAGAGCCGCCTATCACCGAATGCACCACATCCGCACCGCGGGCTGCATACACCAGGTGTGATGGAATGTTGTAGAGGGGCGTGAGGTGGGGCTGGTTCATGTCCAGGACGATCAGGTCTGCTTGTTTTCCAACTTCAAGGGAGCCGATCTGCTTGCCTGCACCTAGGGTTTCAGCCCCGCCCAGGGTGCCCGCATGCAGAGTCTGCTCCGCAGTCATGGCTGTGGGATCCATGCGTGCGACCTTGTGAATCTTGGCCACTGTATTCATCTCGCCAAACATATCCACGTCATTGTTAGAGGCAGATCCATCGGTTCCAATGCCCACCTTGACTCCGGCCTGCAGCATCTTCACCACCGGGGCTGTTCCAGAGGCAAGTTTCATGTTTGACTCCTGACAGTGGGAAACGCCGACCCCGCGCTGGACCAGAAGTTGGATCTCTTCCTCGTCGAGCATGACGCAGTGGGCCGCCAGCGTCTTGTCGGTGAGCAGTCCCAGGCGGTCCAGGTGTTGCACCGGGCTGCAGCCGTATCGTTCCCTGCAGGTATCCACCTCCAATTGATTCTCCGAGAGGTGAATCACATAGAGACTGTTGTTGTCCCGGGCAACACTACCCAACTGCGAAAGAAGATCCGGCGAACAGGTATACACTGCATGTGGGTCAACGGTGATGGAGATGAGTGGATGCCCCTTGTAAAGAGCAAACAACTCATTGAGATAGTTGAGTCCATTCTCCAGTTCACCGTAACAGGGAGAGGGGAAATCGTAAAGCACTTCTCCGATCCAGGCCCGCATACCCGATTTTTCTGTGGCCCTGGCCACTTCCTTGGAAAAGAGGTACATGTCACAGAAGCTGGTGGTCCCGGATTTGATCATCTCCGCCAGGGAGAGCAGGGTGGATTGATAGACCATTTCCTGGGTCAGCTTGGTTTCCACCGGAAAGATATGCTCTTCGAGCCAGGTCATGAGCGGCAGGTCATCGGCCAGGCCCCTAAAGCAGGACATGGCCGCATGGGTGTGGGTGTTGACGAGGCCCGGCATGATCAGACCGTAATCGGTATGGATGTGCCTGGCAGGGAAAAAATCAGCAAGGATCTGCTCTTTGGTATCGATTGCGGCAATACGGTTATTGATGACGGCTACTGCACCGTTTGTGATAACCTCATCCTGGCTGGAGCCGGGAAGGAGATAAGAGCCTGAAACGATCAGGTCTGCCTTTTGTTGTGTCATGACGAAAATAGATTTAAGTGAATGAAAAGAAATTAAAAGATGAAGATCGAACGTCGAACATCTAATTTTGAACAAAAAAACCTACGCTAGAAGCATAGTGTTGTTGCCCTTCATTGGATGGTCGACGTCCACTTTACCTCAAATCCGTCCTGCAATCTCAACAATCAGCTGTTCCAGCTTCCCTTGCATAGCCTCTGCCGTGGCAATAATATCTTCCAGGATAATGGGCTGAAAGTTGTCAGGGTCATTGACGTTGGAGACCACTGACAGTCCAAGGACATCCATGCCTGCGTGCTTGGCCACTATTACTTCAGGAACCGAGGACATGCCCACACCATCGGCTCCGCAGTCACGCAGCCACCTGGTCTCTGCCGGTGTCTCCAGGCTTGGACCAGGGATGCAGACATAGACCCCGCTGATCACATTCCTGATCCTGCAATGGCTGGCACTGTCCAGTGCGATTTTGATCAGTTCCGGGTGGTACGGGGTGGAAAAATCAGGGAAACGGGGGCCCCAGCTGTCCACATTGGGACCGCGCAGGGGGTTTTCCCCCAGGAAGTTGAGATGGTCCCGCAGGACCATGATGGAGCCGGGAAGAAAAAGCGGGTTGAGTCCGCCGGCGGCATTGGTCACAAGAAGTGTCTTGGCACCGAGCAGGGAGAGGACCCTGATGGGAAAGGCGACCTCCTTGGTGGAATACCCCTCGTAATAGTGAAATCGCCCCTGGAGGACAGCGATTTTTTTTCCGGAGAGGCGGCCAAGGATCAAATTGCCGCTGTGACTGTCCACCGTGGAGTGGGGAAAATGGGGGATCTCTGAATAGGGCAGGGTCAGCTCACTCTCGATCCTGTCAGCAAAACCGCCCAGGCCGGTTCCCAGCTGGATGACCAGATCCGGGGAAAAGGGGAAGAGACCTTCCAGAAAGGCCACGCATTCTTCCACCCGCCTTTGGTGGTCCCCTGGGTTTTCCATATTGATTCTATTTGTGCAGTGCGTGCTTTTTGACAAAGTCCTGGATCTGGTTCCTGTCTGCATCCATCACTTCACAGCGGGATTCTTTGTCCAGAATCTGGACTATGGAGGCGGGAAGCTCAAGGGGTTTGCCGATGGCCTCTTCCACTGTCTCGCCGAATTTTGCCGGATGGGCGGTTGCGAGACAGCAGATGGGAATTCCCTTTTTCTGATGCTGAAGGGCGCAATAGACACCGACTGCAGTGTGCGGATCCATGATGTATCCGTTCTTCCGGTAAAAATCACCGATGGTTGCCAGCACATCCTCTTCGGAGGCCGCTGTGGCAGTAAAATCTCTCTGGATCTGATCCTGAAAATCAGTGAGGTCGAGTTTTCCGGTTTCCGCAAACTGGGTCATGGCCTGCCGTGTCCGATCCGGTTCTTCATCGAGGAGATAGTAGAGATAGCGTTCAAAGTTGGAGGCCGACTGGATGTCCATGGAGGGGCTCGATGTAGCCACCACCTGGCTCAGGGAATAGTCGCCCTCGTTGACCATCCGGGTGAGGATATCATTTAAGTTGGTGGCCAGCAGCAGCTTGCGAATTGTTCCTTCCGGGAGCATCCGTTTGGCAATATAGCCGGCAAAGATATCTCCGAAGTTACCGGTGGGTACGGAGAAATCCGTGGTCTTGTCGTTTTCGTGACTGTTGATATGGAGGCAGCTGTAGGCGTAGTAGACTACCTGGGCAAGTACCCGGGCCCAGTTGATGGAATTGATGGCACCTAAGTGTTGTTCTTCTTTGAAGTCCAGGTCGTTGAAGATGGCTTTGACAATGGCTTGGCCGTCGTCAAAGGTTCCCTTGATGGCAATGTTGTAGACATTATCATCCGTCACCGTGGTCATCTGTTTTTCCTGGACCTTGCTGACCCGCTGGTGAGGGTGAAGAATGAAGATCTTGATCCGTTCCTTGCCGCGCACTCCATAGATGGCTGCACTGCCTGTGTCCCCGGAGGTGGCTCCGAGGATATTCATGACCGAGTCATTTTTTTCCAGCAGATATTCGAAGAGGTTGCCCAGGAACTGGAGGGCTATATCCTTGAAGGCCAGGGTGGGACCGTGAAAAAGCTCCATGATATGGAGGGAGCCCTGGTGGCACAGAGGGATAACCTTTTCCGTGTCAAAGCTGGCATAGGAACGGTCGATCAGGTCCCGAAGATCGGATTCGGGAATGTCGTCGATGAAGCGGGACATGATTTCAAAGGCCAGCTCCTGGTAGGAGAGATCTTTCCAGCTGGCAAAGGTCTGGCTGCCAATCCGGGGAATGGCCCTGGGGAGAAGGAGCCCGCCGTCATCGGCCAGACCCATCATCACTGCTTCGGTAAAGGGGATGGGATCGATCCCGCCTCGTGTGCTGATATATTGCATAGTTAGGTGATGTTTCTTAGATCTTCTATTTCTATCCTGGGTGCATCATGCCAGAGGCCTTCCAAATCGTAGAAAGATCTCTGCTCATGATAGAAAATATGGACTACTACATCCTCAAAGTCAAGAAGAACCCACATGCCTTCCTTTATTCCCTCTGCCTTGGCAGCACTTATCCGTTTGGAGCGCATTGCTGCCTCCAGGGCCTCGGCAAGTCCCTGCACATGACGGGTGGAGCGTCCGCTCATGATAATAAAATAGTCGGCAAATGAGGCGATACCCCTGACGTCAAGAATGACTATGTCTTCGGCCTTAGTGTCAATGGCTGCTTGAGCGCAGATCTCTACCCGTTCAATGCCGCTTTTGTCCTGTATCTCTTTTTTGAGCTGTTTCATGGTTGATAGGGTGCCGGAGGCACTTAACTGTTTTTTTCTTTTGCGTTGTTTTCCCGTTTTTTTCGCGGGGGAAATTCAAAGCTGATTTTTCCTGCCTGGTTCAGCAGGAGAAAGGCATCAAACGGTCTCTTTTTTTTGGAGATAAATCCGGTGATCAGCTCTGTCTTTCCTTCTCTCAGCAGTTGATTGATATGTTGGGAGGTGATGGCCCGGGAGAGAATGACCTTACTGATTTGTAACCCTTTTTTCTTGTCGCCGTCAAGCATGGATCCAGACATATAGGCGGCAGGCGTTTCAAAAACAGGAGTGTTGTCCACCGGAGACAGCCCCAGAGGTTCGGTTTTTTTGATCGCCTCAATATCTAAGTCGTCGATGGAATCGGCAAAAAGAAAATCCACCTTGTTGTTCTTCAGGCGGACGGAGGCGGTAAAGGGTTTTCCCCGTTTACTCCTGAAGTCACTAAACGGCCCCAGGGTCTCTCCCTGAATGAGACTGATGATTTCATCCTGACTCATTATCCTGCCGCCCAGGATTTTACGCAGGCTGATCTTCTCATCTTCCGAGACAAAGGCAGTGGGGGTTTCATAAAAACGTATATTATCAACAGGGCTGAAAGGAGCTTCCTTCTGGGTGGGCGCCTGTTCAAACTTGCGTATCTGGCTGATGATATGTCTGGTCAATTCTCGGATCTCGCCCATGAACTGTTCACGGGTAAGCTTCCCGTGCAGTATCTGGTTGAGTTTGAACTCCCACTCGCCTGTCATCTGGGGCGAGGCCAGGACATCAATCTTTAAGGCGTCGAGCAGAGCAAGCAACTCAAAGGCCTTTCCTGTGGGAGTCAGCTCTTTGCCCTCCCGGACAATATATTTTTCCTTCAGCAGTTTTTCAATGATGGCGGCCCGGGTGGCAGGTGTTCCCAGGCCACGCTCTTTCATGGCCTCGGCAAGTTCTTCATCGTCCACGAATTTGCCGGAGTGTTCCATGGCAGAGAGCAGGGTTGCCTCGTTAAAACGCGGTGGAGGCTTGGTCTCTGATTTTTCTTTTTCCACTTCCCGGCAGTGCACATCAGTCCCCTTGGGGATAGGAGTGAGTAATTTGTCTGTCTCCTGCCCCTTGCTCCCCTGGTAAATGACCTTCCAGCCTGGATCTGTCAGGATTTTCCCTTCGGTGAGAAACGTCTCGTCACTGACCAGAGAGAGTCGTTTGGTGTTGAGATATCTGGCAGGAGGAAAGAAGACGGCCAAAAACCGTTGCACCACCATGGTGTATATTCTCTGTTCCGCTTCACTGAGAGAGGCGGGCAGTTTGTCGGTGGGGATAATGGCGTGATGATCGGATATCTTTTTGTTATCAAAGATGCGTTTGTCTTTTTTGATGTATCCCTGCTCCATCGCTGTGCGTGCATGAGCGCCCAGCTCCCATTCCTGCTGCTGCTTCACCGTAGCCACCACTGTGCTCAGATAGTCTTCAGGCAGATGGCGGCTGTCGGTTCTTGGGTAGGTCAGGACCTTGTGACGTTCATACAGGGACTGGGCCAGCCCCAGGGTGTTCTTGGCAGAGAAGCCAAAACGGTTGTTGGCCTCCCGCTGCAGAGAGGTGAGGTCATAGAGCTGGGGTGAGCGCTGGCTCGACTTTTTGCTGGTTTCAGAGACGAGTGCCGGCTTGCCAGTGCACTTTCCGACCAGGCCATCGGCATCCTTCTCATCCCATATTCTATCGGCGCGACCATGCTCATCTTGTGGATCTTTTTTCCATTCCGGATCGATCCACTTGCCCAGGTAACTGCTGTTGTCAAAGCTAAAGGTTGCCTGAAGGGTGAAAAAATCACGCGGCTTAAAGGTAAGACGCAGCTGCTCCCGTTTGACCAGAAGGGAGAGGGTGGGGGTCTGTACCCTGCCGCAGGAGGTAAGGAAAAACCCGCCCTTCCTGGAGTTGAATCCGGTAAGGGCACGGGTGGCATTGAGACCAATGAGCCAGTCGGACTCCGAGCGACAGAGCGCGGCATCTTCTAAGGGCTGCATTTCATCATTTTCGCGCAGGTGGGCAAAACCTTCTTTGATGGCCTCCTTGGTCATGGACTGCAGCCACAGCCTTTTGAAACTCTTTTTGGCAACAGACCTGTTCCACACGTAGCGCAGGATATATTTGAAGATCAGTTCGCCTTCGCGCCCGGCATCACAGGCATTGACCACTTCCTGGACATCTTTGCGACGGATGAGCTTCTGCAAGGCGTTGAGCTGTCCCTTGGTGTTGGAGAGCCCTTTTAAGGGGAACTCTTCAGGGATGATGGGAAGGTTTTCCAGTGACCAGCTTTTATATTTCGGATCAATCTCTTCAGGATATTGAATGGCCACCAAATGTCCTATGGCGTAGGACACTATGTAGCTGTCACTCTCGTAATGCGTTTTGGATTTACTGAATTTTCCTGGCAGGACCTTTGTCAGGTCAGCAGCCACACTGGGCTTTTCCGCAATAATGAGGGTTTTAGTTGTCATCTTATCCTGCAATGGTTTTGGCAAAATTCAACAGTGACTCATGCCAGAGTTCGGGCTGTTCCAGGTAACAGGGGTGCTTGGCTCCTGCAAAAACCACATGTTTGGAGCCTGGAATGGACTCGTGGAGGAGGACACCGTTGGCCGGATCAGAGATCTGATCATTTTCGCCCCATAGAATAAGGGTGGAGGAGGGCAACTCACCCAGTCGAGCCCTGTTTTCGTTGATTCCTACAGAACCGATGAGGACTAGGCCATGCACTCTCTCAGGATGGTCAAGTGTATATTCCAGTGCAATTTTTCCACCCATGGAAGGACCGACCACAATGGCCTTTGTTATGTTCGCTGCGCTCATCACACCATTGATGACTTTTTCAGGTGTCAGCGGGGCCTCGGCGCTCTTGCCAAAGCCTGGCAGGTCCAGGGCAACCGCTAAAAAACCGGCATCTGCAAGTTCCTCGAGCGTTCCCAGCTCCTCCCAGGTCTCTGCCTGAAAGGCCTTTCCGTGCAGTAACAGGACGGAAGGTCGGGAAGTGTCTCCAGCCTGCAGGGTATTGATGCTGTGACCCTCTATCTCGACAATTTTCTTTTGAATGGTTTGCATAGTTACACAATGGGCAAAGACTGTTTGCGGGAGGGTATGTCAAGTTTTGAAGGTTTTTTATCTCCGCAGTTCGACATTCCCGGTTCGATATTCGACATTTTTCATGGCAGGGAGAAGAAAACTGGTTTTTTGGGGGGAATTCCCCCACTCCCGGCAAAGTTCCAGATGTTCTATTAGTCCCTTTCCGGTTTGTCAATCGCTAATTGTGCCCTTTTTTTTTCATTGACGGGAAAAAGCGGTGCTGTGTGCTCTTTTTAACTGCCTGAATTTTTGTAACTATTACTACGGGATGGGGCTGCGGGAAAAATGTTTGTAACCATTCGAGATGGTGCGCTGGGAAAATCCCTTTCTTGGCCATGGTCTTTCCAGACAAGAGGGAACTATGGTAATTGGTGGGAGCAGGTTGCTCCAAGTGGCGGCTTACTGGGAGTAAGCTGTTGTTCCAGTGTGTATATGGGAGGCGGGATTAGGTTGGTTTTTGTAATCCCTTTCTTGACAGACAACTGTATCTGTGGTTTATTGTTAAATTGGTACGGGATTCAGGCGGGTGTAGCTCAGTGGTAGAGTACAAGCTTCCCAAGCTTGGTGTCGCGAGTTCAAATCTCGTCGCCCGCTCCAGTGTTGATGGATTGAGTTCCCCCATCGATGCCATACCACAACCCTGCGGGGGAGGTGGCTTTGAAAGTGGGCTATGCCCGCTTTTTTTTATGCCTGTTCCCAGGAGACAGGAATGATGAGTATGGGGAGTCCATGAGTGATTTTGTGACAGAAAGGATTCGTGATTTTGTGGAAAGCCTTCTCCCTTCCATGGGGCTGGAGCTGGTGGAGATACAGTATCGCCAGGAAGGCCATGGCTGGGTGCTTCGCCTGTTTATTGACGGGCCAGAGGGAGTTTCCATTGACCACTGCAGCAAGGTGAGCCGGGAAATGAGTGATTTTTTGGATGTTGAGGATCTGATCAATCATGCCTATACCCTGGAGGTATCATCTCCAGGTCTTGAGCGTCCATTGCGCAGCAGTGCTGATTTTCAACGTTTTGCCGGGAAAAAGGCTCGAATCAAGCTGCGGGACGTAGTTGCAGAGCAGAAGGTGTTTGTCGGATTGATAGGGGCCTCGGATGACGAGGGAGTCGAGTTGCTTTTGGAAGACGGAACAAAGAGACGTTTTCTCATGGAGCAGATACGGAAGGCCAGGCTGAGCCTGTAACAGGAAATCCTGGTTGCGAACAGAATATATTCTATAGATAAACTAAAAGTGGTCTTAACTTCTTTTTCAGGAGTGAGGACTGTTTTTATGGGGAATGAGCATGCTATCGGATTTAAAACGCATCATCGATCAGATCTGCAGGGATCGTGGTTTTGATAAAAAGCTTTTGATTGAGGCCATTGAAGAGGCAGTACAGTCGGCAGCCAAAAAGAAGCTCGGTTCCAGGCGGGATATCGAGGTGCGCTATAACGAAGAGTTCGGTGAGGTCGAGGTCTTTCAGTTTCGCACCGTGGTTGAGGAAGTGGAAGATGAGCAGACTGAGATTGCAGTTGTTGAAGCGAAACTTCTCGACCCCGAGGTACAACTCGAAGATGAGCTTGGCGAGAAAATGGAAAACATCGAGGAGCTTGGGCGTATTGCTGCCCAGTCCGCCAAGCAGGTCATTATCCATAAGATGAAGGATGCTGAGCGCGAAGTCATCTATGAGATGTTCAAAGATCGCAAAGGCGAGATCGTCGGCGGCATTGTCCAGCGTTTTGAACGAGGGAATATGATAGTCAACCTTGGCCGCACTGATGCCATTTTGCCTAAGGATCAGCAGATCCCCAAACGTTCTTTTAAACAGGGGGATCGAATCAGGGCCTACCTCCTTGATGTCCGCCAGAACAGCAGGGATTCGCAGATTCTCCTGTCACGGACCAATGATGATTTCCTGGCCAAATTGTTTAGCATGGAGGTTCCGGAGATCGCTGAAGGGATCGTCAAGATCATGGGAGTCAGCCGCGAACCTGGATTCAGGGCCAAGATAGCCGTAAGCTCAACCGAGACCGATGTCGATCCGGTGGGAGCCTGTGTTGGTATGAAAGGATCCCGGGTACAAAATGTTGTGCAGGAACTCCAGGGGGAACGCATTGATATTGTTCCCTGGAGTCCTGATCCTGCAAAATATGTGTATAACGCCCTGGCACCAGCCCATGTATCTATGGTTATGGTCGATGAAGAAGAACATTCTCTTTTTGTTGTTGTGCCCAATGATCAGCTTTCACTGGCCATTGGTCGTCAGGGACAAAATGTTCGCCTGGCCTCAAGGCTTCTTGGCTGGCGTATTGACGTGAAGAGTGAGCAGCGATATGCTAATCTGGAGGATCCCGCTTATCAGGCACTTTTAAGCATCAAAGGAGTGGAAGAGGCCCTGGCCGATCAATTTTTGGCCCGTGGTTTTTTCTCCATTGAAAAATTGGCGGCAGCCACTGTCGAGGAATTGACTGTCATTCG
>CAYPEU010000017.1:0-23334 GCA_964409855.1 uncultured Desulfocapsa sp. | reverse complement strand
GAAAATGGGGATGGAAAAGGGCCTTTCGGCTGAAAAAATAGAATTTGCGTAATTTGTTTTTTTATAAACGAAAACGGGAATACAACACTGTAGAGCAGGACAGACAGGAGTAGGGAATGAGCAGGGTGAGGATTTATGAACTGGCCAAAGAGGCCGGTATGGCTAGTAAGGTTTTGGCCGATAAACTGATTGAGCAGGGGTATGACATCAAGGGTCATAGTTCAACGGTTGATGAAGAAACGGCTGAAAAGATCCGTTCCACAGTATTGCAGAGTTCCGAGTCTGAACTGGTTGAAAAAAGAATTGATGCCGAAGTCGGAGGGACTACGGTGATCCGTCGGCGAGCTACCACCATTATCCGTCGTCGTCCGAAGCAGGTTCCTGAAGAGGAAGTTCAAGAGGAACCTGAGAGCAGTGCTGCCTTGGCCCAGGAGAGTGTAGAGGAGGTGCAGGCTGCTGCGGAGCCGGTTGCAAAGCTGGAGGAGAAGCTCGAAGAAAAGGTTGTGGTTGCTGAGGAAGTGGCCGAAGAGGTGGCGGTTGAAAAGCAACCTGTCCAGCAAGAGGTCAAAGCAGAGGCAGGGGAGCCGGAGCAGAAGGAAGAACCGGCTGTAGAAACAGAAAAAGAAAAACCACCTGTTCAGGAAAAACCTGCCCGTAAGGGAATTGCTAAGGTCATTGGAACCATTGAGATTCCAAAGGAAGAGCCAAAACGCACACCGGTACGCAAAAAGAGTGGTCGCCCTTCTGCCGGCAAGCCGGCAAGCCAGTTCAGGGCTCCCAGTGCAGACGGAGCACCCACTGCGGAACAGCCATCTCGAGGGAAAAAGAAAGGAAAACGTCCTGTTCAGGGTGAAGGTGAGGCTCAGAAAAAGGCTGGCAAGGGCGGTTGGAAGAGTGGAAAAAAAGACCGCAAGAATATGCGGGTAACCCGTTTTGGAGACGATTACGATCGTTATACCAAGCGGGGAAAAAAGGGCAGAGGAAAGGCCAAGAAAGTTGTCCAGCCTGCGGCTGAGATGAAGGCCATCAAGAAACGGATCAAGGTTGCTGAGACCATCAGTGTGGGTGAACTGGCCCATCGAATGAGGGTGAAGTCCAATGAAATTATAGCCAAACTCATGGGGCTCGGCGTCATGGCCACCCTGAATCAGGCACTGGATGTGGATACAGCCACGCTGGTAGCTGCCGATTTTGGGTATGAGGTGGAGCAGGGCTTTACTGAAGAGATCGGTGTGCAGGAACTCATCAAGCAGGAAGAAGGTGGAGTCGCCATACCGAGATCGCCTGTTGTTACGGTTATGGGCCATGTTGACCACGGAAAGACCTCCATCCTGGATGCCATTCGTAAAACAGATGTGGCAGAAGGAGAGGCCGGGGGGATTACCCAGCATATCGGTGCCTACCATGTCAGTTCTGCCGCTGGTGACGTGACCTTTGTCGATACTCCTGGTCATGCTGCCTTTACCGAGATGCGCTCCCGTGGTGCCCAGATTACCGATCTTATTATTCTGGTAGTGGCTGCCGATGATGGGGTCATGGACCAGACCCGTGAGGCTATTCATCATGCCCAGGCTGCAGAGGTGCCAATTCTTGTGGCAGTGAACAAGATCGACAAGGATAATGCGGATCCGGAACGGGTGAAAAGAGAGCTGGCAGAGCTGGATCTGGCCCCTGAAGAATGGGGTGGAGAGACAATTTATTGCGAGATGTCGGCTAAACAAAATATCGGTATCGATAAGCTCATGGAGAATATTGAGCTCATGGCCGAGATGATGGAACTGAAGGCTGATCCAGAGCGAAAGGCCAGAGGACGGGTCGTAGAGGCCAAGCTTGATAAGGGGCGTGGTCCAGTGGCCACTATCCTGGTTCAGGAAGGAACCCTGAAGACAGGCGATTACTTTGTTGTTGGTCAGTTCAGCGGAAAGGTCAGGGCCCTGCTCAATGACAAGAGTAAGCCAGTCAAAAGTGCAAAACCCTCTATTCCCGTTGAGGTACAAGGCTTGAACGGCGTTCCTTCAGCTGGTGACGAGTTCATCGTGGTTACCGATGAGAAGATGGCCAAAAGCGTGTCCCAGGCTCGGGCATTGAAGTCCCGTGAGAGTGAACTTGCAGCAAACACCAAAGTTTCTCTTGATAAACTCTTTGAAAAGATGAGCGAGGGAGAGGTGCAGGAGCTGCGGGTCGTACTGAGAGCGGATGTTCAGGGTACTCTGGAGGCCTTTGGCAAGGCAGCGGAAAAACTCTCCACCGATGAGGTGAAGGTACGGGTTCTCCATGAAGGGACCGGGACTATTACCGAGTCTGATATCCTTCTTGCTTCGGCATCTGATGCCATTATTATCGGTTTTAATGTTCGTCCTACGGCCAAGGTCAAAGAACTGGCAACCAAGGAAAATGTAGATGTTCGTTCCTACGATGTTATCTACCATGCCCTTGATGATATCAGAAAGGCCATGGTTGGTATGCTTGAACCCACCTTTGTAGAGGAAGTGATTGGCAGTGCCGAGGTTCGGGATACCTTCCGCGCACCCAAGGTCGGGACCATTGCTGGTTGTTCTGTTGTCGACGGCAAGATATTGCGCAATTCTTCAGCGCGTGTTCTTCGGGAGGGTGTTGTGGTCTATACCGGCAAGATCGGTTCTCTCAGGCGTTTTAAAGATGATGTCAAAGAGGTCCTGTCCGGCTATGAATGCGGTATTACCATTGAGAATTTCAATGATATAAAGGTAGGCGACACCTTGGAAGCCTTTGTCATGAACGAGGTGGCGGCAACTCTTGGTGCCACCCGACAGGAAAAGGAATCAGGGGGCAACGAGTAGGACCGTATGTGGGATCCAAAAGAGACTATTGAGTCCGTCGGCCTTGGTAAACAGGACCGAAAACGGTCTACACGGGTGGCTGATGCCATCCGGATAGAACTGTCCGTCCTTTTTCTGCAGAAGGTGCGGGATCAAAAGTTGAGTGATGTGACGATCTCAGGCGTTACAGTAACGGATGATCTGAAAAGTGCCCGCATCATGTATACGGTTCCCGGCAGCGAAAAACAGCGTAAAAAAGTTGCTGAAGCGCTGGCCCGGGCAACCGGTTTTGTGAGAAGTCATCTGGCCCGGGTGTTGAATATGCGCTACACCCCATCTCTGAAATTCATCTATGATGAAAAAGCAGAGAAAGTGGAAGAGATGGAGCGGCTTTTTCAAGAAATTGCCACTGAGAGGAGCAAGAATGAAGGAGATTCCTGAGCAGATCCTCGAGATTGTGGACAGGGCCACTCATGTTGTTCTGGTTACCCATGTCCACCCTGATGGTGATGCGTTGGGATCCTTGCTGGGCCTGGCCGACATCCTGGAAGGGCATGGCAAAAAGGTCTTCCGCTATCTTGAGGAACCTGTCTCCCATCTCTATGATTTCCTCCCGGACTGTGATCTTGCCGAGACCGACCTTGCAGCCCTGGAGAGATTTGCCGAGGAAGCCGATGAGGGAAAGGCCATAACCATCTCACTGGATTGTGGCGATTGTGACCGTCTGGGACAGGCAAAGCGGGATTTGCTTACCATTTCCCCCTTTGTTGTCATCGATCACCATTATGGTCATCGAAGCTTTGGTGATTATCTCTGGCTCGACAGCGAGCGTTC
The DNA here is from genome assembly GCA_964409855.1 of uncultured Desulfocapsa sp. GTDB lineage: Bacteria > Desulfobacterota > Desulfobulbia > Desulfobulbales > Desulfocapsaceae > Desulfocapsa. The sequence goes on along the minus strand of CAYPEU010000017.1, from coordinate 19,702 downwards.
ATCCACTGGTGAAATGGTTTATGAACTGGCTCAGATAATGGGTGCTGAGGTCTCTCAAAAGGCCGCATTTTCTCTCTATGTCGCCATTTCTACGGATACTGGCTCCTTTCGCTATGATAATACCAGTCCCAGGACCCTGAGGATAGCCGCGGATCTTGTGGAATCCGGTGTTCGTCCGGATGAGGTGGCTGAAAAGGTGTATGACAATTACACCATAGAGCGTCTGCGGTTAATGGAAATGGTCCTTGCCACCCTGCAGGTTTCTGCAGCAGGACAGATCGGGCTGATTCATGTGAGTGCTGAGATGTTTGCGCGCAGCGGGGCCACTAGCGATGATATTGATGGCTTTGTGAACTATCCCCGAGCCATCCGCTCCGTAAGGGTGGCGGTCTTTTTTAAAGAGAACAAAGAGGGCGTGATTTCAGTGAGCCTGCGGGCAAAGGGTGACTGTGATGTGGCTGCAGTAGCGGCAGATTTTGGCGGCGGCGGTCATCGGAATGCTGCTGGATTTCGCTTTGTTGACAGGAGCATGGAAGATGTGCAGAAAGAGGTTCTTGAGGTCTTGGAGAAAGCCTTAGCCTGAACCGGCACTCTTTTTCGGTCTTCAGGGGAGCCGTCCATTGATGATTTCCTTAAAATTCAAATTTCAGATGGCTAAGTAAAATTCTCCATCCGCTGTTATGAACACTGATTTCGAGGCCGGTATTTTTTTGATCGACAAGCCGGAAGGGGCGAGTTCCTTCTATATGGTTCGTCAGGTAAGGCGGGCCCTGGGTATGAAAAAAGTTGGGCATGCCGGTACCTTGGATCCTTTTGCCACTGGTTTGCTGGTCATCTGTGCAGGACGTCCTGCTACCCGAATGATCAGCGAAATCATGGAGGGGGAAAAGGAGTATCTGGCCACCTTGCGCCTCGGAATCGAGACCACCACCCAAGACCCTGAAGGAGAGGTGACCAGTAAACGACCTGTTGGCCTGCTGTCCAGGGAAACAGTTGAGAAGTGTCTCCAGGGTTTTCGCGGCGAGCTCTCTCAGGTCCCTCCTGTCTATTCTGCCTTGAAACATAAAGGGAAGCCGCTCTATCATTATGCCCGCAAGGGTATCGAGATTGTGAAGCCGCCGCGCAGAGTCATGATCAACACCCTGGAACGAATAGACCAAGAGCAGGAAGTGAGCGATGCTTCGCCTTTCCTCAATATCAGGGTGGTTTGCAGTAAGGGAACCTATATCCGAACTCTGGGCGCAGATATTGGCAAGGCCCTGGGCTGTGGCGCTTACCTGACGGCCCTGCGTCGCACACGGAGCGGATGTTTTCATGTCCGGGACAGTGTCAAGGGCGAACAGCTGCAAGAGGACGATGCACGGGAAAGACTGATGGAGCGACTCTTATCCGTGTCTGATGTTTGTAATCTGTTGCAATAATAGTAAGACGTGTTAAGTGTAATAACTGAAATAGTGTTTTAAAAACGTCTCGCCACCGAGATGTGTAACCATCATAAATAATAAAAAGTTTTCCATATACAGAAATGGAGGTGTGTCTTGGCACAATCAGCAGTTCAAAAAAATGAGATTATAGAGAAGTTCAAGCTTCATCCTAATGATACCGGATCTTCCGAAGTACAAATCGCTCTGATTACCGACAGGATTCAATATCTGACAGAGCATTTTAAGACCCACAAGAAAGATCATCACTCCCGTCAGGGGCTGTTGAAGCTCGTTGGACAGAGAAGAAGCCTGCTTGACTATCTGAAGAAAAAAGATATCAACAAGTACCGCGAGCTAATCAAGGCGCTTGATATCAGGAAGTAATGCTTTCCCGGGTACTTTGAAAATATTTTTTTCAAAGTACCCTCTATTGTACGCTTTAAGAATTCAGGGCTAAGCATCAGCGCACAAGGGCGCAGGATGCAAGTTAACTATTCAGGTGTATTGTTGCCGTAGTCTGCAGCGATACACCTGTTTTGACTTTGGACAAATCAATTGGCCTTGGATCGGTAACCATGCTGCACAGGGCAGCTGGAGAAACTATGTATAAAAAAGTTGAAGTTGAAATCGGCGGAAAAACCATTTCCGTAGAAACTGGAAAAATCGCCAAACAGGCAGACGGATCAGTGGTCATGCAGTATGGCGGAACCGTTGTTCTGGTCACTGCGGTAGCCGGCAAGGAAAACAAGCCTGAATTGGGCTTTTTACCTCTGACCATTGAATACCAGGAGCGAATGGCAGCAGTCGGACGTATTCCTGGGAACTATTTTCGCCGCGAAATCGGACGTCCAAGTGATCAGGAAGTACTCACCTGTCGTATCATTGATCGTCCCCTGCGTCCCCTGTTCCCGGATGGATATTTTTCCGAGACTCAGGTCATTGCCACAGTCCTTTCCGCCGATCAGCAGAATGATCCCGATATTCTGGCCCTTAACGGTGCCTCATGTGCACTGAGCATCTCTGAAATTCCCTTTAACGGTCCTGTTGCCGGAGCCCGGGTGGGTCATGTTGATGGGGAGTATGTCCTCAATCCAACCAAGTTGGAACTGGAAAAATCCAGGATGGACATCATTGTCGCCTGTACCCGTAATGCCGTGGTCATGGTGGAAGGCATGGTTGATGCCATGAGTGAAGACGAGGTACTGAACGGTATCTTTTTCGCCCATGAGCAGGTGCAGCCAATGATCGATATGCAGATTGATCTGCAGAAGTCCAATGGCCAGGAAAAACGCGCTGTTGAGGTTCCAAAAGTAGACGAAGAGCTGCAGGCCAAGGTACAGGAGATTGCTGCCAAAGGTATGGCAGAGGTGATCGGTACCGCTGACAAGATGGCACGTGGGCGTTGTTACGATGCCTTGAAAAAAACAGTTGTTGCAGAACTTGATCCTGAAGGTGAGCGCTCCAAGGAGATTGGAAACCTGCTCTCTGGTTACAAGAAGAAGACCATGCGTGCCAAGATCGTTGATGAGCAAACCCGTCTCGACGGTCGTGCCTTAGACCAGGTTCGCCCCATCGATTGTGAGGTGACCTATCTGCCCCGTACCCATGGTTCTGCTCTCTTTACCCGTGGTGAGACCCAGTCATTGGTCACTGCAACACTTGGTAGTGAGCGGGATCAGCAGCGGCTTGAGACCCTGCAGGGAGAAGAGTATAAACGTTTCATGCTCCACTATAACTTTCCACCATACTGTGTGGGTGAGGCGCGTTTCCTGCGCGGCCCCTCCAGGCGGGATGTAGGACATGGCACCCTTGCCATGCGCGGACTCTCTGCAGTACTGCCCAGTGCCGAAGATTTTCCCTACTCCATCCGCGTGGTCTCTGATATCACGGAGTCAAACGGTTCCTCTTCCATGGCAACGGTCTGCGGCGGCAGTATGGCCATGATGGATGCCGGTGTGCCTATCAAGGAGTCGGTTTCAGGTATTGCCATGGGACTGATCAAGGATGGTGAAAATATCGTCATTCTCTCCGACATCCTGGGTGATGAGGATCATCTGGGCGACATGGACTTCAAGGTCGTTGGTACCGAGACAGGGATCACTTCTCTGCAGATGGATATCAAGATCGAAGGGGTTGATCGGGACATCATGGGACAGGCCTTGAACCAGGCCAAGGCAGGACGGATCCATATCCTTGGTGAGATGGCCAAGGGTATCACCTCCTCGAGAGACGAGGTAGCCGAGCATGCTCCCAAGTATTTCAGTCACAAGATCAGCCAGGATAAGATCCGTGATATCATCGGCCCTGGCGGGAAGATCATCAAGGAGCTGGCTGCCACCTACGATGCCAGTATTGACGTGGATGATTCCGGCCTGGTGAAGATGTTTGCCAAGGATGGTACCAAGGCTGCAGCCCTTCTTGAAAGGGTTCAGGAGATAACCGCCGAGGCTGAAGTGGGCAAGGTGTATAAGGGTATTGTCAAGACCATCAAGGATTTTGGCGCCTTTGTCGAGATTTTGCCTGGAACCGACGGTCTGGTTCATATCTCTGAGCTGGATAACAAGCGAGTGCAGAAGGTGACCGATATTGTCAAAGAAGGAGATGAACTCGAGGTCAAGGTCCTTGAGGTAGACTCCCGAGGACGTATCCGCTTGAGCCGAAAGGCACTGCTGTAACGAGTTGTCTGACAACTGAAAAAAGGCTGTTCCGTATTTACGGAGCAGCCTTTTTTTTTTGCAGCGGCAATTAGTTCCCGGCAAGTGCCGCGGAAAAACTTTCCGGCAGAGGCAGGGAAAAATCTATATCGTAGAAGGGGACAACAACCCTGTGAGAAAAGAGGAACATCTTCTTTCCTCCTTTCCTGCCGTATTTAGGATCTCCCACTATGGGATGCTTGATCTCTGCGAGCTGAACTCTGAGCTGGTGGGTGCGGCCGGTGTGGAGTCGGGCCTCAAGCAATGTTCTCCTGCGGCCCCGCTGCAACACTGAAAACTCACTGCTGGCCTTTTTGGCACCATCACTTGCATCACTGTGCGCCGCAACTCGATCATGCTCTTTCTTTAAAAAGCTTACGAGGGTAAATTGATCTTCTTCTATCACCCCTTCAACAACAGCAAGGTAATACTTTTCAATTGCCTGTTCTCGGATGAGTTCTGAGAGTTTCCTGGCAGTTGCCGGGTTCTTGGCAGCCATCACCAGGCCTGAAGTGGTTTTGTCGATTCTATGAACAAAACTCAGTTGCGGGTTTTTTGTATAGGCCTGTATTATTTCTGTAAGACCGTGTTCATGGCCGCTGCCGATATGCATCACCAGTCCAGCTGGCTTATTGCAGAGAATTATGGCTTCATTTTCATACGCAATGGTGCGGGCCGCAAGACTGTTTTCTTCGCTTGATAAGTGAATCAGTGGTTTTTCTGCAGCTGGATCTGAAAAGATTCGGGCGTAGACGATGTCATTTTCCTGCAGCCTGTAATGGAGTTTTTTTCTTTTGCTGTTCACCCGAATCTGTCCTTTGCGGATCATACGAAAGATGTGGGACATCGGTATTTCCTGAAATTTTTTCCGAAGAAACCGGTCAAGGCGGACATCATGGAAATCCTGGGTGATGATAAATTTCATGGAAATAATTGGCTGAAGTCTATGGGTGAATGAAGGAGTGAGGAAATTCATTCTCTACTTGCTTATCAGCGGATTGGCAACTTCAAATGCAGGGGAAGAGCAAAAAACTGGCTGCCAATTACAGAATTAGGTATGGTACGCAGAAATTATTGTGAGAAATTTTGAGGTGAAGATGATGGAACAGAAGAACGTCGAGATCAGTTGGCTTGATCCTGAGGAAAACAATGATCTGACTCTGCCCCAGTACCATTCGGAACTCGCAGCAGGCATGGATGTAGCAGCTGCTGTGGCGAAGTCCTACACCCTGGAACCAGGAGAAATCCATCTCTTTCCCACTGGGTTTGTGGTGGCACTGCCTCCTGGTTATGAGATGCAGGTGCGGCCGAGAAGCGGGCTGGCTGTGAAGCATGGCGTCACGGTTGTCAATAGTCCAGGTACCATTGATGCTGATTACCGTGGAGAGGTCCGCGTCGGGCTGGTCAATCTGAGCAAGGTCCCTTTCACAATTCAGCGGGGTGATCGTATAGCCCAACTGGTTCTGGCCCCGGTGGTGCAGGCACGGTTGGAGCTGGTGAGCGAACTCGATGCAACCGATCGCGGCACAGGCGGTTTCGGTCACACCGGGATCTGAACCCATGCGTTTTGCACTACTCGGTTCAGGCAGTAAGGGAAATGCGCTCTATATAGAGGCAGGAAAGACTTCCATCCTCATCGATGCGGGGTTTTCCGGTAAAGAGATAGCCAGGAGGCTCTCCATTCTTGGAAGAGATCTGGACTCAGTCGATGGTCTCTTTCTCACCCATGAGCATAGCGATCATATTCAAGGGGCCGGGGTCATCTCAAGGCGTTGCCGCCTTCCTGTGCATGCCAATGAAGGGACATTGCGGGGCGGTGAGAAAAAAATGGGAAAATTGCACAAGCGGGTGGAGTTTGAGACAGGATCTCTTGTTGCGATGCAGGATCTGGAAGTCCGTTCCTTTGCCATTTCCCACGACACCTTGGATCCCGTGGGCTATCTGGTCAGTGACGGCAGGGTCAGCCTGGCCTGCTGCACAGACACGGGAAAGGTTTCTCACCTCATTGCCAGGCGACTCAGCGGCTGCAACGCACTCGTTCTGGAATTCAACCATGACCCCCTGCTGCTGAAGAATGGCCCCTATCCCCTGTCTCTCCAGCAGCGAGTCCGCTCAAACCAGGGACATCTCGCCAATGAAGATGCAGCTTCCTTTCTGCAAACCCTTGTCCATGACAGACTCCAGCATATTATCCTGGCCCATCTCAGTGAAACAAACAACACAGCGGACCTTGCCCTGCAAAGCGCTGCTGCTGTCCTGAACCCAGAGCAAGCGCGTGGACTGCTGGTGGCGGGACAAAATAATCCTACCGCACTGCTTGAGTTGAGGTGATATCTGTTTGTTTGTCATGCAAAGGGGTAGGAGGCAGGCATGTACCGATTATCGGTCTTCCTGCCCAGGCAACCACAGATTTTCAGGAAAAATGTTTTTCCTCTGGAATGGATACGTATTTTACCAATCCTCTAGAGCTTGAACGACTGGTCGAGATTATTTTTGCTTTCCAGTAAGCACATTCTTCTCAATAATCTTCGTAACCCTCCAGCCTCATTTCTTCCGCCATCCTTTTCCATCATTCACGTACTGTCCTGCAGGGGTCTTTGCGATGGCCTTTTTCCCGGCCAGCTGTTCCACAGTTTGCAGGGGGGTATTGTTCTTTTTGGCAATTCCCTGATAATGTTGCTTGCGTTGACTGTTTATGGAACTGACCAGTTTTTTCACGGCCTGATCGCTTGAGTTTACCGCTGCGAGGTAACCGCTGGTGGTTTCTCCAACCAGGCCCTGGGATTTCGCATCCCGAAGCTCCAGACCATAGACGGGTTGGCAGATAAGGACGAGGCTAAAGAGCAATGCTGCGAATAGTTTTTTCATTTCTTTCTCCTTGTTAGAATAAGCCGCTGTCCTGGCTCAGGACATCATCGAGTTCTTTCTCGACCTGTACCTTGATCTCATGTTCGATTTTGACATTAAGGTTGATGGTAATGGGTTTTTCAGGTGCTGCCACCTGAACAGTAGGCGAGCAACTTATGAGAAGGGCCAGGCAGAGGAGAAGGGGAATGCAAGTTTTTAACATGAAATTTTCCCGGTGAGGGTTGATAGTCGATATGTCGCAGGCGATCTTTGCAGCATCCTCTGCGATCATGGATTTGATGATCAGTGTTTGGGGTGACCTTTTTGTATCTGTTTTTCAAGGTCCTCTGTCAGATTCTTAGTATAGCGGAGACTTTGCAGAAGAGAAAGGAGATTCTGCTCGGTGTTAAGGTTCAGATGAACGGGCCGACTGGTATCGAGTTTGGGGCTTTTCCCTTCAATATGAACCGTGAGGGTCAGGGTGCCACCCGGTTCGTAGAGGGGCGTGGCGCTGAGTGTGTCATAGTGGAATTCTTCCAGGGCTAGCATGACATATTCCGGTAAATAGGGAATCGCTTTGCCTCCACCCGGAGGCAGATACTTGATGATGCCGCCTGGTGGCCTGCTCTGCAATTCGCCGTTTTCTACATGGAGCTTCCGGTTCCGGATCTGGACAGGAATGTTTCCATCTATCAATCCAGTGGCTGAGAGACCGGCCACCTTAATGAGCTTGACAACCTCCTCTACTACCACCCCATTGAGCTGCACGACAAAGTCCATCTCAGGGCGGGAGGAATCCAAGCAGATATTTTTGCTGCTTATTCGTCCTCCTAGTAGTTCCCCCTCTATTGAGTCAAGGATGAGAGTTGGGAGACCGCCTGCAGGGGCGGGAGCAAGTTGATTGCTCATCGTTATATTTTCACTCTTGAGTCCAGTGTTGAGTTCACTGATAAAGATATGCCCTGGGTTCAGTGTCTGAAGTTGGGGAAAGAGCTGTACATCCTGTTGAATCTTGATCCCGCCCAAGGTGACATTCTTATATCCACCAATCCCTCCACTTATATCAAAGCTGGAGTTGATAAAGGTTGGAACTCCTTTATCCCACTGCATGGTGATTATGCAGTCCACAAGACCGCTACTCAAGGTAAATGGCAATTTTAATCCATTGACCAGCTGTTTCAGTTTTGTCTGTTCTTCTTGCAGGTCAAAGGGCTGAATCGTGGAAAAGCGTGCCTTGCCTGTGGCCTGTTTCAAATCATGGCTTGCGCTCCCCTCTATTCGTCCAGGGACCACTGCATGAGAGAGGGCGACACCGAGTTTCAGATTGTCCTTGTTTATTGTAAGATCACCCTGAATGTCCTGCAGAGGGACGCTTTTATCTTTCCACTGCACTGCCAGCTCTTTGCTATGAAACAGGCCATGAAATTGTGAGGGGGCACGAGTGCTTTTCAGGTCTTGGATTTCCAGGCTCAGGAGGGCTGGTCGGACAAGCAGATCCTGGAATTGGAGTTCCTGGAGATCGATCGTTATCTTGCCGGACCCTGCACCCCAGCTCCTTGTTTGATCAGTGGGGAATATGAGGAGAAGATTTTCCTCTGCGGAAAGGCTAAGGAGAGGAATGTACAGTTTGTCTCTCTGCAGTTTTTGTATTGTTGCTGTGAATTCAGGGTGCAGGGTCAGTCGTGATCCCTGCAGGGCATGGGTGAAAGTCAGGGCAGGAGTTATCACAGCCCGCTCCAGCTGGAGGGTATCTCTGCTCAAGCCTTCAAGCATCAACTTGGAATCATGGTCAAGAGAGAGTGTCAACTGCTCCTGCTTGTCGGACAGGTTTCCTGAAAACTGGAAATGCAGCGTATTCATATGTGCCGCAGGGCCTTCTAGCTTGCTGATTTCAATATGTGATTCCCGCTGAAAGGTGAGTGCGTTGGAATCGTCCGCTTGCAGGGCCAGCTTCCCTGACAGGGAGGCGAGATCCCATCCGGGAAGGGCAAGACTTTGACCGCTTATGACCAGTTCTAATTCCAGGGGAGCTGCTTGGCTGTTGCGGGCAGCAAACTGGAGTGCCACTTCTCCTGAAATCTCAGGGAGGGAGAAAGGGAGCAGAGGAAACAGACTACTGAGTGGATCGAGCTGGCTTGTCAGCTCTCCTGTGACTTCGGCATCCTTCTGCTGCAGGCTGAGGTGAACAAAACGTGTTGCTGCATGGTGCCCGTCCACTTGCAGCTGGGTCGTACCATTTGACAAATGCAGCAGCACAGCCCCGATCCTGATTCTTTCTCCGGGTAAAAGGAGAGTCACGGAGAGTTTTGTGTCCAGGATTTGGGATTCAATCTGTAGAGGTTTTCCTGCCAGGAATGGAGTACCAGGGCCTGAGAAGACGAGATGTTGTATTGAAATTTTTTCGGGAAAGAAGGGAGGAAGTTGTTTGTCTGCAAGCAGGTCCTGGATTCTCTGGTATGAGAATGTGCTTTCAGGCTTTTTTTTCTTTTTCCCCACTCCTATCTGTAACAGTTCCATATCCACTCCTGCCACTTGTCCCTTGAGCAGGTCGCCTAAGCTAAAGCGAAGAGCAAGATTCTGCAGTTGGAGGTGCTGGAGTGGAGAATCTTCAGGAAAGGTGGCACCAAGGGAGGAAACAGTCAGTTCGCTGTTGTTCAGCTTGCTGACTGTAACCTGAATGTTTCTTCCTCCAATTGCCTCAATTCTTCCGGCAAGGAGTTTTTCTGTGATGGGCAACCGGTTCAGGAAAAGCAGAGAGAGTGAAATCACCAGCAACGCGGCAAGAATCGAAAAAAAACGCATGGAGAGAGTTTCCTGGTTCAATTCATAAGGAGATCACGAATTCTTTCTTCTGTGGTGGTTCTGTTAGGCATCCGTCACTTTTTGGGAAGACGAATCTGTTTTTCCTTATCCAGTTTGGGATTTTTCTTATAGAGCAGGATGGTCTTGCCAATGATCTGCACAAGGCTGCTTCCAGTGCCGGTTGACAGGACCTCAGCGGTTTCCTGGCGCGCAACCGGGCTGCTTTTCCCAACCTTGACTTTGATCAGCTCATGGCGGCTCAGTTCAAGGGCCGTTGCCTTCAGGATCTTTTCACCGAGTCCTTCTTTACCCACTGCCACCACAGGTGTGAGCGAGTGTCCTAATCCTTTGAGGAATTTTTTCTGTTTGGAGTTCAGCTCAGGGCCTGCTTTTTTTTCTTCTGTCTTTGTCATATCAGTTCCAGTGACCCTCTGGTCAGCCTAACAGGTTTTTAATGATTTCATATCCTCCGACATAGGTTCCCACGGAGGAGCCGAGGCCGGTAAAAAGGAAGACAAGAAAGAGACGAAGGAGTTTATTGCTCCACCATCCTTTCACTGTGGACATATCATCGCCCACGGTTTCAAATTCTTTGACCACAGGTGGAGAACTCATCACCTGGATAAAAGCAGCCACGTAGCCTGCGCCGATAACAGGTGTAAGACTGGTGATGGGCGCTGCAGCAAAGGCACCTATTACCGTAAAGGGGTGCCCATAGGCAAGCAGGCCTCCCAGGGCAGTTGGGATCCCGTTTGCCAGTATCCAGTAGAGGAGGTTGGCTCCCATAACAGAGGCACCTTTTTGGATACCTATGGTCATGAGTGATCCGATAATCAGGATGGGTATGGACCAGCCGACCATCTTCCAGGCCTTGGAAATTGGAGGGATGGTTGCGATTTCATCGAGCTTTGCCCCATGATCTTCTTGAAACAGTGTTTTAATTCCCTCCACATGACCTGCCCCTACCACGGCCACCAGTCGCTTCCCTTCAGCACCCTTTATTTTTTCTGAAAGATAGAGATCCCGTTCATCGATGAGCACTTTTTTGACATCAGGCAATGAGTTTCCCATTTCGCTCATCAGTTCGGAAAGGACATCTTTCTGCTTCAGTTCGGCAAGTTTTTCTTCGCTGAGCTCTGTTGAGTCAAAGAGGCTGGCAAAGAGGGTGGTAAGCAGATAGCCCTTCTTGAAAAAGGATGTGGATTTCCATGCTCGACGCAGGGTAATGCGAACATCACGGTCACAGAGAGCAATGGGGATGTCGTTCTCTTTTGCCGTGTTTGCCGCGCAGAGTAATTCTGCTCCGGGCTGGACACCAAGCTGACTGCCAAGCTTTTTTTGATAGGAGGCCATGAGCAGATTGATCATCAGCGTGGACAGCTGCTTGTTTTTGATGATCTGTTTGAGATCCAGATCCTGCCATTGTTTTTTCTGGGTCAGGGCCTGGTAGCGTTTTTCATCGAGTTCGATGCAGACACAGTCCGGTCTCTCCCGGCTTATGACCGTTTCCACCAGATCTACCGATTCTTGAGAAATATGGGCCGTACCGATGAGGAGAACGGTTTTGTCTTGGTGGGTGATCACATGCACATCTGCTGGGTAATCAGCTGCAGGAAAAGTGGTGTTCGGCATAACTCAATATAAATGACAGTTGGAAGTTTTTAAGTGTTCAGGTATCAGTACGCGGCAATAATGGGCCTGTGTATTACTCAGTTAAGCTGAAGAACGATACTCTTTTTTACAGGAACTCGGGTGTCGGCCACAGAGGCAGGATGGGAGGGTGAATAGGTCTACTCAAATCTCAACTGTTCTATCTCGTCAGGCACTCTTTAGACATTTTTGATCTTGAGTTTGATTCCTGGATGAATTCGGTTTGACTTGAGATTGTTCCAGGCCTTGATCTGTTTTGTGGAGAGATTGAATTTCCTGGCTATGGCCCAGAGAGAATCACCTTGACGTACTTTATACCAGCTGATTTGAGACCTTGCTGCGCTGGGCTTGGCCGCGGCATATTTTTTCTGTTCGGCAAGAATGATCAGTGAGGAAGCGGAAGCAGGAGTTGGTGCAGCAACGGAAGCTGTGGCCATTTTTTTCTGCTGGTGTGTGGAACCCGCATCTTCAATGTAGAGGGCCAATTGTTGACCAGCCCTGATTTTGTGTCTGCTTTTCAGCCCGTTCCAGGTGACGATGAGGTCTGCAGGGACATTGTATTTAGTGGCAATCTTGGAGATGGTTTCTCCCCGTTGAATTGTATGGAGAATAAGATCATCTGCTGCAGCAATACTCCCCTCTTTTCCTTCGGCAAGAAGACGATAGTGGATGCCGCTGTAGGGGATGCGTAAATGGTTGCCGGCAATGAGGCTGCTGCTTCTGAGATTGTTGATCTTGAGCAGGGTTGTCTTGTTGATATTATACCGTTTGCAGATCTTTGACAGGGTGTCTCCCTTACGAATAATGTGCGTCTTGTATCCGGTACTTACCACACTGTGCAGACGAGGGAGGTTGGCTTCTGCCAGTTTTTTGCTTCCAAGGGGAATCTGGACATCATACTGGCGTTTATTTAGAGGGGTCTTACCGGTCTTCAATTCCTGGTTCAGTTGCTTGAGCACCTTGCTGTCTGCATTACAGAGCAAAGCTACAGCGTCGAGGCTGAGCCCGGGACCGACACGCAGGGTGTCATATTCCATAGGAGACTGGTAGCTGATATTTCTAAAACCGTACTTTTCCGGATTTTTGGCAATGAGGATAGCGGCAATCAGCTTGGGGACGTAGCGTTTTGTTTCCAATCTCAGGTAGCGGTGATGGGCAAGACTCCAGAAGTCTTCACTTTTATAGCGCTTCATACCCCGCCTGATTTTTCCGGGACCTGCATTGTAGGCTGCCACAGCCAGATGCCAGTCACCGAAATCGGCGTAGAGATCTGAAAGAAACGCAACAGCAGCCTTTGTTGATTTTTCTGCATGCCGCCGTTCATCCACATATTTATCAATTTTCAGGTTATACATCTTTCCTGTCCCTTTGATAAACTGCCAGAGTCCCACGGCCTTGGCTTTAGAGTAGGCACGCTGATTGAAACCACTTTCGATCATGGCCAGATAGGCAAGATCTTCAGGGAGTCCGGCATCCCGCAATTCTTTTTTGAACATGGGTAGATACTTACCGGAACGTGCCAGCCAGAGGGCAAAGTATTTTTTTTGTCGGTTCTGGAAAAGATCCAGGTAGACCTGTACCTGTTTGTTGATGACAATGGGAAAGTCGTAGGTGGTCTCTTCTTCATGTCCAGAGGCGGATGAATCGTTTTTTTGCTGCCAGGTACCAGTTTGACGCAGGGCCTGGAGTTCCTCTGTCAAACATTGCTCAGGCTCGGCTTCCACGAGAAGCAGCTCCGGATCTGTGGAAAGGGAACTGACCGGGGAGGCAATTTCACTTGCAGGAAGCGGGTACAGTGCTGTGGAATTGTTACCTCCACAGGAGGTGAGAAGCAGGCCTGTCCCAAAGAGACAGAATGCTTTCGCGAGATATGATGAAAATCGAGGCATAAAATACCGGATTAAAAAAACTTGATCCTTTACTATAGTGTCCTATAGTAAACAAATCAGGCCCTAAAAGTCTGTTGAGATATGCTGTCGAAAACAGTACACTCTTGTAAATTCTAAAATAGTTAAACTCCAAGCGAATACAAATTGCAACAAAAAATGCTTCTGTTTGGCCTGTATAAGTGCTCATTTTCGCCGTGTTAGTGATGATACCTGTTCCTTACAGAATTTCTCCTGATCCCACTCCTTGCCTCTATGTTTAAGAAGATTGCCATTTTCCTTTTCTCCCTGATGTTCCTCGTAATTCTGGCACTATGGGGAGTGCTCCACTGGATGATTGTTCTGCATCCGGGGGAGGAAATATCCATTGAAAACATCCAGTCTATCCTCGGCAAAGAGAGTCCTGTCCTCTACAGTGATGGAACAACCAGCCTGGGAGTGTTTTTTGATGAGGCCCACAGGCAATATGTGACCTGGGAGCAGATTCCCTCGGATTTTGTCAATGCCCTTGTGGCCTCAGAAGACAACCGTTTTTTTGAGCATTACGGGTTTGATGCCGTCTCCATTGGTCGGGCTGCCGTGAAGAATTTTAAGGCCGGCAGGGTGGTTCAGGGGGGAAGTACACTCACCCAGCAGACTGCCAAAAATCTGTTTAAACGCTCCGGTCGTTCCTATGAGGCAAAGCTGAAGGAACTGCTCTATGCCCTCCGCCTTGAATACCATTACCCCAAAGAAAAGATTTTTGAATTTTATGCCAACCAGTTTTTTGTCCGCGGCAATGGGCATGGTCTTGGCGTAGCTGCCCGTTACTACTTTGATAAAAAGGTTGAGGATCTGTCGCTTCTCGAATGTGTCTTTATTGCCGGAAGTGTAAAGCGGCCCAATTATTATAATCCTTTTAATCGGAAGAGTGAGGATGCCAAAGCAGAGGTCAGGCAGAGAATAACGGTGCGGGTGCGCTATGTCCTTGAGCAGATGAAACAGCAGGGGATGCTGACTGCAGAACAGTATGAGCAGGCTGTCTACAGTGATGTAACCTTTGAGGAAGGACAGGTGGGTTATCCCCTCGACTATGTCATGGAGATGGTAAAAGATGCCGTGGGCAGTGAAGAGGTGCAGACAGCCCTGGAAGAGCATGGGATAGGCAGCCTGGCCACAGCAGGCTTACGTGTCATTACCAGCGTTGATAAGGGACTGCAGGAAAATACCCTCTATTCTTTGCGCCGTGAACTGTCTAGGCTCGATATTCGTTTGCGCGGCTATGAGCGTGATGAAGTACAAAAGGAACTGTCAGGGATTACTTATCGAGGTGATCAAGAGGTCAAAAAGAGTGCTTTTCTCTTTGCTCAGATAACGGAGATAAACCTGAAAGATGGGCCGGAAAAGGATGGATTGAAGATCAGTGTCGATTTTGGTGGCGATCTTGGTGGAGGTGTAATAGACCGCAAGGGGATAAGCCGTCCGTTAAAGGCCCTGGTCAGGTGGAAGAAAAATCGTTGGAGTGAGGTGACACCTTCAGACCTTCCTCTTCTTCAGGAGCAACTGCAGGTTGGTGACCGCGTATGGGTCAGTGTCCGTGACATTGATGTGGCTGGAACTGTACTGCTTGATCTGGAGCGCTTTCCAAAGCTGCAGGGTGGCGCCTTGATCGTACAAAATGGAATGATCAAGGCCATGGCAGGAGGGGTTGAAAACCGATTTTTTAACAGGGCTGTTGCGGCTCGCAGGACCATGGGGTCTGCCTTTAAGCCCTTTGTCTTTACAGCCGCGCTGCAGCTGGGCTGGAATGCGGCGGATCTGCTCAACAACAGCCGCGAGGTCTTTTCCTTTCAGGGGCAGCCCTATTTTCCTCGGCCTGATCACAAGAGTCCGCACAACCAGGTTTCCATGAGCTGGGCCGGTGTCCATTCTGAGAATCTGGCATCTGTGTGGCTGCTCTATCACCTCTGTGATCGTCTTTCTTTTGATGAGTTCAAGGAGGTGGCAGGACAGCTGGGATTGTTGCCACGGGTTCGGAACAATGAAAAAGAGCCTTATAACCTCTACCGCACACGAATCAGAGATAAGTACGGTATTGTCCTCAATCGTTCCATTCTAGAGGAGGCGTCCTATACTCTGGCTGTGAAAAACCTTGAGACCGATTTCCTTTTTGAGAATCGAGTGGAAGAGTATGCGATCTTGAAAAACCTGCATTACGGATTGCAATTTGATCAGTATGAAGAGGAGATAGAAAACTCGCTGGAAGATGAGGAATTAAAAGAACATGAAATAAAGGAGTTAGAGCTTCGCAGGGGGCTGTTGAAAATTAATTACCTCTCTCTTGTCCAGCGCCAGCAGCAGCTGCAGGAATTTCGACAATATATAACAAACAGGAAAGAGGAGCTGGATCCTTTTGACAATCCTCTTCTCCAGGTATCCGGCCTACTCTATTTTGATCGGAAACTTGATCGGTACAGTTTTGTGGGCGATGACTTGGCCACGGAAGATATGGCCTTAGTGGATGCTGACCGTTTGGCAAGGTACCTGGCGTCTCAACCCCCTGCTGAGCAGCAGAAATTCTGGGGAGATGTGCTGCTCGATTCCACGATCAGTTCAGACGCATTTACCCTCATCCAAAGGCAGGTGGAAAGGGAGTTCCAGCATCTCCTGACCCTTCCACCCTATAGTATTGAGGTCCTCGCCGGCGTCAAAGACTTCAGGATTCTGGTGGGGCTGCTCTACCTCGTTGAATTCGGCCATGAAATGGGTATTTCCAGTCAACTTGAGCCAGTGCTTTCATTTCCTCTTGGATCCAACGTGGTGACGCTTCTGGAAACAGTCCGCATGTATGAAGGGTTGATCACGGGAAATCTGTCTCTTGCCGGAGAAGAGGGTAGAGGCAACCAGGATCTGATGAGTGTCCTTGATCGTATTGAAACCACGGAAGGGGAGGTGGTCTATCAGACAAAGATACAACGGAAGGCGCTGGTTGCCCCCAAGGTCCAGGTGGTATTGAACCATATCCTGGAGAATACTGTAACGTTTGGCACAGGCAGGTTTGCCCAGAGCCATGCCCGTCTTCCCGGACAACAGGGTGGAGGTGAGGATGGACTGGCTGCACTGGATCTGGTTATCCCGCTCCTTGGCAAGACCGGAACCGCCAACAGTTATACCAATGCTTCCTTTCTTGGGTATGTACCCGGGCCGTCAACGGGCGGCACAGGCATGGTTATAGATGGCGGTTACAGCGTGGGAGTCTATGTTGGTTTTGATGACAATAAGGTGATGCGCAGGAGGACGACAAGAATCACAGGGGCTGCAGGGGCTCTTCCTGCCTGGACGGATCTGGTAAATACTATATTGCGTGAAAAGGGATATGCCCAGCAACTTGATCCGGTGGACCTCTCATTTTATGGATTGAACCTGCTCCATGAAGAACTGGGCCAGGTCAAGCTTGCAGTAGGCAAAGATACGGGAGGCCATATTACAATACCCGCAGAAGAGATAGATCGAAAAAATAGATTGCGTCCATCCATTCTGACTTTCGGCAACCTGTATGACAGCGGTAAGTTTAAGCCTGAGAGGCTTTTTGCACCATTCTGGGGAGGCGATGATCACCTGTTGGAAACTGACTTCTAGACTCCTGCAAGCGCTGTCTTGTAATCTCCACTTCTCTGTGCTAAAACACAGTCAATAAGGCAATTAGGCGGATTCTTGCTGCCCTTTTCTGACTGCTACTTATGAAAAGGAGACTGCTTTCCCCTTAAAGATTTTAGGGTAACCCGCCGAGATTTTCTTTTACACCACTCTTTTGATATTTCCTCTACCAGACTATAGCTTATGAATATTCGATACTCCACAACAGCAGTACTCCTTTGTTGCACCGTTCTCCTGTCGGGTTGCTTTTACCAGAAAAAAAGAGTCGCTGCTTCTGACAAGGTGACTCGTTCCAGCAGCCAGGCACTTGAAACTCCTGAACGCCTTCCCGCAAAGAGCATTGCCCAGCCTCTTCCTCCGTCCTCTGTCCAGGAGCAGAAAAGGCTCTTTGTCGATCCGGCACAAAAACAGGCGGATTTCTCCGGGGAAGGGGAGGACCTGCCGCGCAGGGAATATGTTAATGATCGAATTTCTGAGTATGGCATGAAACTCCAGCGCTGGAAGGAACTGGATAGCCAGGCAGTGGTTTTGGATCTTGATGAGGAGGCATCGGAAGAGATGGTTCGCTGCTTCCAGGAATTGCAAAAGGTGCTCAAGGGCTATAATAAACTGCACAGAGAGCTTTTGCATCAGGATCTTCTTTCTTCTTCAGAATACGACAGCAATCTCAAGATGTTGCAGCTTGGGCGGCGAGATGTCACCTTCCTTGAATCAAGTTGCGGCCGACTGCTCAAGGGTGATGATGGCAGAGGGCCATCCTGGGCACAGGGACAGGAAAAGGCAGATTTGGTGCAGATTGAGACCCTGGTAGAGGGCTATGCCAAGAATGATGAGTTTGAAGAACTGGTACAGGTGTGGCAGCAAATTCCTGAAGATCAACTTGACAGGGTGCACTTGACTACCAGAATTTCCTATGGAAAGGCGCTGATGGCGCTTCATCAGGAAGAAGAGGCTGCCAGGCTTTACCAGGAACTTGTTGATCTCATGTCATCCTCTGAAGATCAAGGTACGGATATCCTCTCCCTGCGGAAGGTTCTTGCTGATCTGTATACCGCTTCCGGCAATTATGACAGGGCTAAAGAGCAGTATGTTGAACTCTCCAATGACTATAAAGAGTTTGCAAAGATTGAAGGCTGGGCCATCCTGCAACTCTCTCTACTAGCGGGAAGTGAGACCGGCAGCCCTGAACTGCAGGAATATTCAGCTCTGCTGCGCAATTATCTTGGTTTTACACCGGCAAGGGATGGATACAAGCTGGTTTGGCAGGCAGAGAAGTTCCTTGCTGACTATCCCTCCTCACCTGTTGCGCCTAATGTCGATATCGTACGGAATTCTATTCAGTTACAGGCAGATGAGTGGCTGGAGTTGTTTCTTGCCGATGTGGATGTCATGGCTGAGGAAAAACGTTTTCAGGATGGACTGTTAAAATTGGAAACCCTTCCGGGTGATATCCTGAGCAGTGAAAAGCTGCTGCTTATCCGCCAGAAAATCGATGACTTGACCCTGGCTGAAGCAGTGGACCGGGAGGCCCGGAAAATTGAAGCAATGCAGGCCTTGCAGAAGCAGTGGAACGATGCCCTGATCCTTATTGATAAGGGCAGTTATGATGAGGCCATTGAATTTTTTACTTCCCTCCTTGATTCGGAATATGCATTGGAGGCCGATAAAAAGATTGCAGAGGTCTCTCTTCTGGCAGCACGAGCAGAGCGCAGGAAGGCTGCTGATCTGTTTATTCGCTTTACCAGGGCAACAGACCTTGAGTCCAGGAAAGAGTTGTTGATTGAGTCGAGAAGGCTGTTAGTGGATATCCTGATCAAGTATCCCAATGTGGAGATCACAGATAAGGTGATGGGGAATATTGAACGGGTGGAGAAGGAGATGAATGCCATTGACCCGTTGCTCATCTCACAGGCGGATCTTATGGGTGAAAAAAGTACTGATGACAGGGAACAAGAAGATCCATTTGAGTAGGGAATAAGACGTGGTGCTGACGGGATTCTGGAGCCGTTACTGATACAAGAACAGAATATTGACCGGTGAGGGAAGGAAATTTTATTGTCCTCTTATTCTTCCGTTGAAGAATAATGAGTAGAAAGGCGATGCAGAGATCTCTTTTGTGTTCCATGGACTCACATGATATACTCAAGGTGAAAGGAAAGGTGAATAGCTGATCACTGAACATGGAATACTGATGGGAGGCCACTGTGAAACAAAAGATATGCACTCTAGCTCTGGGCTTACTCGTTGCTGCACTGACAATGGTTCCGTCAACCGGATGGTCCAATGAAAAAGAACTGTTTGGCGGGATTACTTTTCTCGGAGACAGGAAAGGAGTATGTATTTCAATTAAGGGAGAGTGTATCTCCTCCATTAATTTTCAGCTGGATACCTGTGACTCCAATTTGATCAGCAAGGAGAAGTATAAAAACAAAATGCCCTTTACCTTGCTGGTTCCAAAAGGAACGCAGCAGCTGCTGGTAAAAAAAGATGGTAAAGTTGTGGTGGATGAGCCGGTAACCATTGAGGCCGAAAAGGTCCTGGAATACCAGTTGCCGTAATAATCGGAGCGATCGACATACTCTTGATGGTGTCGTAGTTATCCCCCTCAAGGAGGGACTAAAAAAAGTACCCTGTAGGGTGAAAATTCTTCAGCTGCTTCGCTGTTGCAAATTTCTAGTTTTGTCAGCTATGATAAAATTGTCAGCGTACTTGCAGCAACCGGGAAACGCAAAAAAGCCCCGTATGGAAAAGATCCATACGGGGC
>CAYPEU010000016.1:28008-38023 GCA_964409855.1 uncultured Desulfocapsa sp. | reverse complement strand
ATTTTGGCACGGGATACTCATCTCTTGCCTATCTCAAACAGCTTCCCATTGATGTCCTGAAAATTGATCGCTCTTTTGTGAAAAACTTACCGGAGAATAAAGAGGATGGAGCACTCACCTCGACAATAATCAGTATGGCAGAGTGCCTTAGCCTTGGAGTTGTTGCAGAGGGTGTTGAGACTGCTGAGCAATATCTGTTTATGAGAGAACGCGGCTGTCAGATGATCCAAGGGTATCTGATCAGTCGGCCAAAGCCAGCTTCTAAGCTTATGAAATTGTTTAGGTCGTCTCCAATATTCAGTATCTTTGGAGCTCAAAAAGATATCAAATACCACTTGCCGGTGATGACTTAACAGTATACCTTGAGCAGCAGCGTTGGCCAAAAGTGTACCTTGTTTGACATTCTTTTTCGATCTGACCGTCTGCTTATTACCTATACGTGGCTATATGACAAAGCAATAGGTGATATTTCTTTAACCTATTAGAGGAGCAATACCGTCTCAGCTGATCGAACTCCTGTGGCAGCAGGAAGCAACGGTGGTGCCGGAGCTCGGCCCTTTGGGTGCTCGCAAATTCTGATTGTTGACTGTGGGGCAGCTCCGATTTCTCTTCTTCACCAACCCATCATCAAGCACAGAGCAGTATAAGAGGACTGGGAAGGGTGCGGAGGCAGGCAAGTTATTCTGTATCACCCTCTACTTCCAGCATATCCATCAACTCTTCCTGGAATTCTTCATCCTGCATAAGTTTAGTGGCTATGGCCTGGCACAGTGCGCCTGTCAGGCCATCAATGTCACCAGACGCCACATTGATGCTTATTTCACCACTTTCATCAGTTTCGAGGATCAGTGCAGATTGGTTGGGTAAGAGTTCCATAATGTAATGTTCCGTTTTATCAGTTTTGTACAGGGGTTGTTTTCATGATCCTCTATGGAATTCCCTGTAGCCAAAGGAAGTTCTTCTGCTCACTCTGTCAGGATTACAGCAAGAACCTTTTCGTGATTACTCTTTTTTTTCAAAACAAACAGCAGTACACTAGTGTATTCCATTATACAAGCACCTGCAAGCGAGGTGGTCAAGCAAAAGTGGACACCATTCTCTTGTGTTCCTGTTCTCTTTTTTGTTGTACTTTTGCAGGAATATGATGAGAAAGAGCTGACATGAGTGATACGAAAAAAACATTGGTTGTTTCCCTGTGGTCCTTTTTTGCCTCCATCAAGCTGGCCCTCTTTGTCTTGACAACGCTGGCAGCGACTGCTGTTATCGGGACGGTGATTCCTCAGCAGGAAGGAGTGTCCTGGTATGTGCAGGAGTATGGTGCAAAATGGGCACGACTGATTGAACTGTTTGATATTGCAGACATGTATAGCTCCTGGTGGTTTCTTCTGTTGCTTGGCATGCTCTGCACCAACCTGATAGTGTGCAGCGTCGAACGCTTTCCCGCAGTGTGGCAGCAAGTGAGGGCTGATAATTTAGGCATCAGGCCTGAGCGTCTTGCCGGGATGAAGCGCAAAAAGGAGTGGCAGGCTGTGCAGGATCTTTCAGGCACGGTGTCCGGCCTGGAGAAGGTTCTGGCCAGCAGGGGATGGAAAGCGAAGAAAAAGAGTGTGGAAGAGGGGACTCTGTTCTTTGCCCAGAAGGGGGCTTGGTCACGAACAGGTGTCTATCTTGTACACACCTCTATCCTTATTATCTTTCTCGGCGCCATTGTTGGCGAGTTGTTCGGGTTCAAGGGGAATGTAATGCTTCCTGAGAGTGCCCAGACCGACAGGATGTATTCCCTTGACGGGAGTGAGTTCATTGGTTTTGGCTTTGCTGTGCGCTGTGATGCTTTTGCTATCTCTTATTATCCAAACAAGATGGTGAAAAGTTATCGTTCCCTGCTCACTGTGATTGATGGGGGGCAGGAGGTGCTGCAGGCCCCGGTTGAAGTCAATGCTCCCCTGACCTATAAGGGGGTTACTTTTTATCAGTCAAGTTATGAAGGGTACCAGGAGTTTCTCTTTACCCTGAGGGAAACGCAATCCAATACCGGCAAGACTCTGGTCCTGCCCTTTCAGGAAGAGGTGGAATGGGAGGAACAGGGACTGCGTCTTGGCGTGGTCAGTGTGGAACTGGGTGCTGAAGAGGTGTCGAGGATCAAGGTGTGGCTCAGTGACGGAAGCGCTGATCCTTCACTCTTCTGGATGGATGCAGGCAGTGAGGTCAAGGTGGATCAAGGAGGCAAGAGCTACCTGGTTTCAGGAAAACAGCTCTTTGCTACAGGTCTGCAGGTATGTAAGGATCCCGGGGTGGGAGTGGTCTATCTGGGTTGCGGTTTATTACTTCTGGGCTTGCTTGTCGCCTTCTTTTCTTCCCACAGGCGTATCTGGCTTCTGATCAGAGAAGAGAAGGGCCAGGTAATAGTCCTTGTTGCTGGAAGTGCCAACAAGAACAGGAGTGGGTTTGACAGAGATTTTGAGACCTTGGTCAGGGGCTTGAGGGAATCTGGCAGACAGTAGCCAAGAGAGGCCTGCTTCAGAATCACTCCATCAGCTGCGCAGGTGGAAGGGACAGTGGATTTTCAGGAAGATGACAGCCTGCAGGGCATGCCTTGTCAGCTGGTCAGGACTCGGTAGATTTCGGGCATGCGCAGAGGGAGTTTGCGCACATTATCAACAAAGATGTAGTTGGCCGGGCCATACATATGTTCCATGTATTCGTGGGCCTGATGATCAATGGTGATGCAGAAGGGGTGAATGCCTGCAACTTTTGCCTCAAGCAGGGCATGACGGGTATCTTCAATGGCATAGTCACCCTTGTAATCATCATAATCCTCCGGCTTCCCGTCGGAGAGGGTGATGATTAGACGTACCTTGGCATCAACCTCCTGCAGCAGCCTGGTGACATGCCGGATGGGCGGCCCCATCCGGGTATACTCACTGGGACCGATGGAACTGATCCGTTCCTTGACCTGATCGCCGTAGACCTCTGTCAGATGCTTGACATGGAAGAGCTCACAGCGTGAACGGCGCATACCGGAAAATCCGTAGATAGCATAGCGGTCACCAAGCACCTCCATGGCCTCTGTCATGAGTACCAGAGATTCCTTGAGAGCAGTGTTGACCCAACCGGCAGTGGAGTTGGACATATCCACCAGAAAGACCACCGCAATATCTCGTTCATCTCGTTTGAGACGAATAAAGAGACGGTCTGAGGAAGGGAGTCCTGCCCGGGTGTCGGAAAGGGCATCCACCAGGGCGTCAAAATCAATATCATCACCTTCCCGTTGACGTTTGACGAAACGTTCCTGGCTACGCATCATCTCAAACTGATGGCGCAGGCGGATGGTCAGGCCGTGATATTTATCCAGGGTGTTGCGGATAAAGGAGGAGTGAACCGGGATCAGCTCCTTGAACTGTAATGAACACCAGTTCTTGCGATAGCCCTGCCGACGATAATCCCATTCATCATAGATCACTGGACCTGTGCTCTGCTGCTCATCATCTTCGGCTCCATCAACCTCTCCCTGGAGCATTCCCTCTCCTGCCTTGCCTGCGGCACTTGCGAGAAATCGTGTGGGAAGATGGCCGAACTCATCGAGAAATTTACGGGTAAAAGCATCCAGTTCCAGGGGCATCTCCAACCCTTCATTGTTGATGGTGACAAGGATAGGAGCTGCCTTTCCCTGTTCAGCAGTCTGGGCAAACTCACTGTCCATGATCAAACTGATATCTGATTCTGCCAGCCCACTGCTGCCGCTGTCTCTTTCTTCATCTTTTAAGATATCACCAAGTTTATCCTGCGAGAGACTCAGGAGGTAGGAGGCCATCAGGTCTACAAACTGTTCACCCATCTTCTCTTTTTGCAGTTTGCGAGCTCTTTGCACGGCCTGTAACTTCAGACGTCCTTGAAAGGGAAGGGGGGAGGGAGGGATATAGTCCCGTGCCTTGTCCTGAAAAGTGGCATAGAGCCTGGAGACGAGCCTGGCGCTGTCATCGGCAGTGGCCTGCCCATGCAGGTAGGCTTGACATTCGGATACCCTAAGAAGGGACTGCAGCTGGATGCGGAGAGCTGTTTCATCTCCTGTCAATCCCTGCTGCAGGGAGCAGAGGAAAAATTCCGGTGCATCTTCCAAGGCGGTCGGGGAGGGGAGAGGAAAGGGGAGTTTTGCTGCCGCCCGCATAAGGCCTGGCAACTCCTTGTGGAGAAAGAGCTTGACCCGTACTGATTCCAGGTGATGATAGATGTCACGGGCCAGTGGCGGATGCGCAAAACTGTCCAGAAATTTACGAAGCCAGAGGCTGTCTTCCTTTCCGGAAAAGAGAGGCAGGCCCTCCACCGGATGATTTAAAAAACTGCCGCACCTGATATAGCCCCACTGGTAGGTCAAAATCAGTTTGTAGAGGAGAAAATTTTTGTCATTATCCTGAAACTGGTTGAGCTCAACAGGGACATAGAGGGTGGAGGTGTCGGTATAGATATCTCTTGCTGCTGAGATCTGCAGTTCATCTCTTGCAATTCCCCGGATATAGGGAAGGAGCCGTTTTTCCACAGAGGCAAGGGCTAATCCTCCCCGTTCTTCCAGTCTGGATAGGTATTC
The DNA here is from genome assembly GCA_964409855.1 of uncultured Desulfocapsa sp. Lineage (GTDB taxonomy): Bacteria > Desulfobacterota > Desulfobulbia > Desulfobulbales > Desulfocapsaceae > Desulfocapsa. The sequence goes on along the minus strand of CAYPEU010000016.1, from coordinate 33,441 downwards.
TCCCTCCACATCCTGCATAAAGCGCTGGGCTGCACGCAAGCCGTCATTTTCGTAAATATCGAGCACTACCCCTACCCAGGGTGGAATCTGTTCCAGGCTGAGGTGTTTCAAGGCCTCCGGGGCCTGGCGGAGAAAATCGTAGCAGAGCGAGTGGGAGACTGGCCAGATCACCGGGATATGGTCGAGAATGACCTCGCAGGTGTTGTCACGTTCCTCGATATAGGGCTCCATGACCTCTTCAACATCCCATTCATTGGGAATGTCTGGGGCGACCAGGGTGTAGAAACGTTCTGATAAGGTGGCAAGTTTCATTTGTGGTGGTGAACTCTTCCGTCAAAATATGGAGCTGACCATCTCCTGCAGAGCGGCCAGGAGTTCCGGGTCATCGCTCAGTGGTTCGATGATGGCCACCCGGCAGGCCGTATGGATGTCGATTCCATCCTGCGTGAGTTTTCCGGCCTGGATAAGGAGACGGGTGGAGGCCCCTTCAGCAAGGCCTGATTCCTTCAGGCTGCGACTCATGGTGGCAAGCTTTACCAGGGAATGGGCCAGCTCTTTTTCCACTCCGCCTTCCCGGCAGACAATTTCGGCCTCCTGCTCAGGTTGCGGATAGTCAAAAGAGATAGCCACAAAACGCTGGCGGGTGGAGGGCTTGAGGTCTTTTAACACACTCTGATACCCGGGATTGTAGGAAATGCTTATCATAAATTCCGGGGGAGCTGTGAGGAGTTCCCCCCGTTTCTCCACCGGGAGTTCTCTGCGGTCGTCGGCCAGGGGGTGTATGACCACTGTGGTATCCTTTCGTGCTTCCACAATTTCATCGAGGTAGCAGATACCACCTGCGCGGACTGCTAAGGTGAGAGGACCGTCTGTCCAGACAGCTTCTCCCGAACGGATCAGGTAGCGGCCCACCAGGTCACTGGTGGAGAGATCGTCATGACAGGAGACCGTGATGAGCGGTCTTTGCAGCTTCCAGGCAAGGTACTGCATGAATCGGGTCTTGCCGCAACCGGTGGGACCTTTTAAAAGGAGGGGAAGTCCGTTGTTGTATGCGGATAAGGCGATTTCTATCTCTTTGCCAGTGGCAAGGTAATAGGGCTCTGTGGTAATCAGATGCTCTTCCAACCGTTGTTCAACTGTTTTCATGACCGACGTAACTCCTCAGGCATTTGCTGTGAGTGGAAATAATTCAAGTTTACATCATGTACCATGTACACCGGCAGGCAGATCGTCAAGAATTATTCTCTTTTCTTCTCCCATGCTGCGAGGAGAAAGAGAGGGGTAGGGAGAGAGGATTGGTGCCCGGAAATGGTCTTTTGGGGAGGAAGAAAAAAAATTTTTAAAAACCAAAAACCTGAAGCCCTCTGTATCATACGATCTTTCATTTAGTTAAAGATTTTGCTAAATCGCTTTTTGTCGTTTTTGCACTATATGTTGTAGATTATTCTTGTCTTGCACCATAAATATGGTGTATAAGCATACTTAACGATGAGAGAGGAAAAAGGGCATTTTGTATGCTTTTGTATCCTGTTGAAAACCCGCTTTTCTTGTCGCCCATTTGCTGAATCAGCCTCCAATCCACTAACAGCCCTACGAGGAAAAAAATGACTCCTGATTTAACCAAACAGGTACTGACCCAGACCGCCGAAACTGTACTGGCCAGGCGCTACTATCTAAAAGACGATAACGGAGAGCCCAAAGAGACTTGGGAGACCCTTTGTCGCAGGGTCAGTAATGCTGTAGCCGAGGTTGATCGGGACAGTGACCAGTTTGAGGCCTTGCGGGAGTCCTTTTTTCGGATGATGTATCACCTGGATTTCCTGCCAAATTCTCCCTGTCTAATGAATGCGGGGACCGATCTCGGACAGCTGTCGGCCTGTTTTGTCCTGCCCATTGAAGACTCCATGGATGGGATTTTCACAGCCATTCGCAACGGTGCCCTGGTCCATAAGACCGGCGGCGGAACCGGCTACTCCTTTTCCCGGCTTCGTTCCAAAAATGCATCTGTCCGTTCCACTCAAGGCGTTGCCTCTGGGCCGCTTTCCTTTGCCGCGGTCTTTGATGCAGCCACCGAGACCATCAAGCAGGGTGGAAAACGGCGGGGTGCCAACATGGGTGTGCTGAGGATTGATCATCCTGATATTATGGATTTTATCAGCGCCAAAGAAGATCCGGACAAATTCAATAATTTTAATTTCAGTGTGGCCATGACTGATGCCTTCATGCAGGCAGTGGAGGAAGGATGTGAGTACTCATTGATTGAGCCTTCCACCGGTGCAGAGATTGATAGTCTTGATGCCCGTTCCGTATTTGAAAAGATTATTGATCTGGCCTGGCATAACGGTGAGCCCGGGGTCCTTTTTATTGACACGGCAAACAAGGACAATATGACCCCTCAGTTAGGTGATTTTGAGGCAACAAATCCCTGTGGCGAACAGTGGCTGCTGCCCTATGAGAGCTGCAACCTCGGCTCCCTCAATCTTGGCAACTTTGTCAAAGATGGGAAAGTGGACTACAAGCGGATGGAAGGGGTGGTGCGTGTGGCTACCTCCTTTCTTGATAATGTGATCGACTGCAACCGTTTTCCCATCCCTGAGATTGAGGAAATGACGCTGAAGACCAGGAAGATCGGGATGGGGATCATGGGGATGCATGACATGCTTATCCAACTCGGTCTGCCGTACGGCAGTGAAGAGGGACGGGAGCTGGCCGCCGAGGTTATGCGTTTTGTCCGTGAAAAAGCTGAGGAGCGTTCCTCAGAGATCGCTGAAGAAAAGGGGGCCTTTCCCGCCTATGATCCTGAGATAAATGACTATCCTCCCCGGAGAAATGCAGCGCTCACCTCTATCCAGCCCACAGGCACAGTATCCATGATTGCCGACTGTGCTTCAGGCTGTGAGCCCTATTTCTCCATTGTCATGATTAAAAACGTGATGGACGGTGACCGTCTCATTCTCGTTAATAAACATTTTGAACAGGTTGCCAGGGCCGAGGGTTTTTATTCCGAGGAACTGATGGCCAAGGTGGCGGACAGCGGCACAGTCATCGGTCATGATGAAATACCAGAGAAATGGCAGGAGGTGTTTCGCACGGCCCAGGATGTGCAACCGGAAGATCATATCCGGATGCAGGGTATTCTGCAGCAGAACGGGGTCGACTCCTCGATTTCCAAGACCATCAACCTCCCCAACAGCGCCACTCGCGAAGAGGTAAAGCTTTCCTATATCCTTGGCTACCAGCTGGGATGTAAAGGGCTCACCGTGTACCGTGACGGATCCAGGGATGCACAGGTTCTCACCACCAAGGAGAGCCTGGAAAAGGAAGAGCAGACTGCTATGGTCTCTACTGCCGGGGTGGTGAAAAAGAAATTGCCCGATACCCTCAGTGCCAAGCGCTACCGGGTGAAAGATCAGGATCAGAAGTCTGTCTACATTATCGTCTGTTTTGACGAGAATGAGCAACCCATGGAGGTCTTTGCCAAATTCCCCTTTGATAACCGGGTGGATCTGAAGGACAAGTCCACCATGTGGACCACCACCTGCCGCCTGGTCTCCCTGGCCCTGCGCTTTAATATTCCGGCGTCGGAAATTATCAAGCAGCTCGACCGCTCCAGTGGACATATGCTTGACCTTCCCGCCCAATTGAGTAAACTGTTCAAATCCTTTATGGCAGGAACCCAGCATGGCTTTGCCTCCACCTGTCCGGAGTGTTCAGGCAAGCTGGTCTTTGAAGAGGGGTGTGAGACGTGCCATGAGTGCGGATACAGTAAATGCTCATAAGAGGTTCAGCTGAAATTTTATTTTTTACGACGTTGTCATAAAAAATATGTATAAGGGTGTCTTGAAACATTAGGGTTTTCGTTCAAGATCAAGGCATACGAAAAATTTTACCACAGGCATATAAATGATATTCCGAGGATAAAATTTTTCGTATAACGCAGAGATTGGACGAAAAGACAATTTTTCAAAATAGCCATAAGTGAATACGCGGTAGCAGCGATATAAGTTGAGAAGAAGTTATGGGAAAGATAGGAAGAAACGAGCAGTGTCCCTGCGGCAGCGGGAAGAAATTTAAACACTGCTGCCTGTTGAAAGAGCAGGCTGGAATGACACCCACCAGCCCGGAAGCGGCTTTCAAAATTTCACTGATCAGTGAAATTGAGGCCATTCAGCAGGCTGCCGGGGAAAGGAAACAGAAGATTAAAGAGCTTGGGGTTTTTATTCTCCTGGCAACCGCAGAAGGTGATGCCTGGCTGCTTGAAATAACCGAGTCTGACGCAGTACAGCTGGTCAGTGAAGGGGAAGTCCTTGAGGTTCCCATTGATGAGAACCCTGAGACCATCGAGATCAACTGGAGCCACACCTTTGATCTCAGTAACAAAGAGTTTGAGCTCACCGCCTACAGCGACAAATCAAAGACTGTAATGGAGAGCTATCCTGCCAAGGAGATCAGCGCCTCCATCAAACGGATCAAGAAAAGATTTTCCAGCGAGCTCCTGAACAAGGTACACGTGGATCCGAAGACAGTGGAGCAGACAGCCTGATTCTACTGTGATTCTGTTGCTGCGAACCGTCCCTGTGCTCTTGGTCATGGGGATTATTTTTCTGCTCTCCCATCAAACCGGCGACAGCCTCCATCTCCCAACGTTTCCCGGGGCAGATAAGCTCGCCCATATCCTCGCCTATGCAACCCTGGCTCTCGCCGTTCTCTGGTGTCATGGGCCAAAGGGGGGGCAGAATCCAAGGCGTGCGGCCATGCAAACCGTGTTGTTCTGTCTGCTGTATGGGCTGAGCGATGAATATCACCAGTCCTTTATCGCCCTGCGTTCCGTGAGCGCACTGGATATCCTTGCTGACACAACAGGAGCTGGGGCAGTGGGCCTGATCTGGTTGAACAGTTGCGTTCTACGTCAAAAAATACTTTGTTACCAGACAGCCCTGACTGTTCGTTTGAATTTGGCAGGTTGAACGAAAATTCCACTTCTGCGGTTCAAGATCCCCTGTTCGATATTCTTTTTTAGCTGCTCAGCGCCTCTTTGACCATCTTCGAGGCTATTCCCATGTCGATCTGCTCACCATACTCCTTTTTCAAGCTTCCCATAACCTTGCCCATGAGCTGAGGATTCTTCTCCGGCAGGGCGGCAACCAGGGCCTCGACAATGGCCTTGGTTTCTTCAGGGCTCATGGTCTTTGGAATAAAGACCTCCAGGATCGCGATAGTGTTTCCGACATCGATCCCCGCATCTTTTGACTGGTGGGCCATCTTCAGTTCCCGTTTTGCGGCGGCCAGGATATCCTTTTCTTCGACCTCCCGGTTTTTATCCGCCTTGGCCAGTTTTTGGGCAGCGTCCAGGAGCATTGCCAATACAGTTGACTTTTCCGAGTCTGTTTTCTTGGCCAGCATCATGGTTTTACGCAGTTCTTTTATGTCCAT
>CAYPEU010000016.1:0-27908 GCA_964409855.1 uncultured Desulfocapsa sp. | reverse complement strand
AACAGTCTGGCCATATCCTTGGCAAAATAGGTGAGGATGATATCCGCTCCTGCCCGTTTGATGGAGAGCAGGGTCTCGGCCATGACCCGGTCGCCGTCTATCCATCCTTTTTCTGCTGCGGCTTTGATCATGGCGTACTCACCGCTGACGTGGTAGGCGGCAATGGGCAGGTCGAATTCGTCCTTGAGGCGGCTGATGATGTCCAGGTAGGCAACAGCCGGTTTGACCATGAGGATGTCTGCGCCTTCGTCCACGTCAAGGGTTGCTTCGCGCAAGGCTTCACGAGAGTTTGCCGGATCCATCTGGTAGCTCCGTCGGTCACCAAATTGAGGGGCGCAGTCTGCGGCATCACGGAACGGACCGTAGAAGGCTGAGGCATATTTGACGGCATAGGACATGATAGGAATCATGTCAAAGTTGTTTTCATCAAGGGCAGCCCTGATTTCCGCCACCCGACCGTCCATCATGTCTGAAGGGGCAACCATGTCGGCACCTGCCTGTGCGTGGGAGAGGGCGGTCTTGGCCAGGATCTCGAGAGTGGTATCATTATCAACGGTATCACCGATCAGGCAACCGCAGTGTCCGTGGTCAGTGTATTCGCAGAGGCAGACATCGGTCATTACCGTGAGTTCAGGGGCCTTGTTTTTCAGCTCCTTGATTCCTCGTTGAATGATGCCATCCTTGGCATGGGCACCGGTGCCCATGGCATCCTTCTTCTCCGGCAGACCGAAGAGGATGACGGAATTCACCCCAAGCTGCAGACATTCCTTTGCCTCGTTTGCCAACTGGTCCACACTCACCCGGAAGACACCGGGCATGGAGGAGATTTCTTCCCGTTTGTTTTTTCCAGGCATGATAAAGAGGGGATAGACAAACTGGGCTGGTGACAGGTGGGTCTCCCGGATCAGGGAACGCAGGGATTCGTTTTTGCGAAGACGACGGGGACGATATTCGGGAAAGACCATTTAGTGCTCCTTATTGTGAAATGTGGGTAACGTTCAAGGATAAGCAATTTTTTGAGGAGGGGAAAGCGTATAGCATTGGCCTCTCAACGGACAAAATAGACATTGAACAGCGAACGTTCAATATCGAATGTTGAATAAAAAAACAAGGGTAAACATTTCCTGGTCCTGGTCACGATTCAAAAGAAAATGCTCTTGTCTATTTGCAGTTGCTTTTTCACTCGTTGTTGGATGTTCATCTTAAAAAAACCAACTCATCGAGTTGCCGGCAGAATGATAAGGCAACCTCAAGGCACAATCTCCAGACTCTTCAGTTTTTTGTGCAGATGGCTCCTTTCCATGCCGACCTGCTCTGCTGTCTGTGAAATGTTCCCGTTATTTTCAGCTAACTTCTGCTGCAGATACTCCTGTTCAAATCGTTTTTTGGCCTCTTTAAAGCTTGGCGCCTGATAAGGGAGCATAATGCCACCTGGGAGGTCGGCAGGAGGGATGGCAGCAGCCGTTGGACTGAGAAAGAGAGAGACGTCTTCACCACTAATGGTATCTGCCGGACACATGATGGCCATACGTTCAACAAAATTTTTCAGCTCTCGAACGTTGCCTGGCCAGGAGTGGGTACACATAACTTTCAGGGCGCTTTGGGAAAACTCCTTTTTTCCGAGGCCTCGGCTGGAAAATCCTTCCATGAGCTCCTTTACCAGGAGAGGGATGTCATCCAGTCGTTCGCCAAGGCTGGGAACGTGAATGGGGACCACATTGAGTCGCCAGAAGAGATCGGCACGAAAATTTCCCTTTTCGATCTCCTCTTCCAGGTTCTTGTTGGTGGCGGCAAGGACCCGGACATTGACCGAGATGGTCTTGTGACCGCCCACCCGTTCAAATTTCTGTTCCTGGAGGATCCTGAGGATCTTGGCCTGGGTCTTCAGGCTCATGTCACCGATCTCGTCGAGAAAGAGGATCCCCCCATCTGCCAGGTCGAATTTTCCCCGCTTGGAGTTATGTGCCCCGGTAAAGGAGCCTTTCTCATGGCCAAAGAGCTCTGATTCGATGAGCTCTTCAGGGATTGCCGCACAGTTCACCTCAACCATGGGCTTAGCGTTGGCCAGTGATTGATGATGGATGGACTGGGCAACCAGTTCCTTGCCGGTCCCATGGTCCCCACGGATCAGGACCCAGGCATCTGTGGGGGCAACCCGTTCGATCTGGGCGCGCAGCTCGCTGATAATTTTACTATCTCCGGTGAGCCGGATCGGTTTCCTGGCCTTGGAGCGCAGGATTTTATTCTCATCTTCAAGCTGGGCAAAGCGGAGGCCATTGCTGATGGCGAGGATGATCTTGTCATAGGAGAGTGGTTTTTCTATGAAGTCAAAGGCCCCTTTCCGGGTGGCCTGGACCGCTGTTTCAATGGTCCCGTGACCGGAGATCATGATCACAGGCATCGAGTAAAGCTCTTTGATCTTGCCGAGGCCGGTCATGCCATCCATATTGCTGCCCAGCCAGATATCCAAAAGGATCAGATCGACATTTTTTTCTTCAAGAATCTCCAACCCCTCTTCCGCCGAGGAGGCGCAGAGCGGACTGAAACCTTCATCCTCAAGGATGGCAGACAGTGTCTGCTGGATGGAGACTTCGTCATCGATGATGAGGATCTGTTTACCCATGGAAGCTTATCTCAGCTGCTTGCCTGTTCCTTGCTCTTGGCAAGCAGGGGCAGTTCAATAGTGAATATGGAGCCGTGGGGGCTGTTGTCCTGTACCCTGATATAGCCGCTGTGGTCAGAGACAATGGTGGAAACAATGGCAAGGCCGAGCCCGGTTCCTGTATTTTTGGTGGAGAAGTAGGGCTCAAACAGTCGGACCTTATCCGCCTCCTTGATACCTGGGCCAGAGTCACAGACCTGTATGAAAATATTATCCTCTTCCTCGTCCAGGGAAAGGACAACGTCTATTGTACCGCCCTCAGGCAAAACTGCAACTGCATTGTCAAGGAGGTTTATGAGACACCGTTTTATCTGCTCCACATCAAAACTAAACACCGGAATGTCATTCTCGGTCCTGGCCGTGAACACGATTTGTCCGTGCGCCTGCCGGTAGAGGACCAGGGTTTCATCGATCATTTTAAGGATATCGGCTGGGGCCTGATTGATCTTCGGTAGACGGGCAAATTGGGAAAATTCACTGACCAGCCGTTTGAGTTCATCCACCTGCTTGATGATGGTGTCGGTGCACTGGTCAAAAATAGAATTCTCTTCCTCCAGGATTTCAGGGTAACGTCTGCGCAAACGCTGGGCAGAGAGCTGGATGGGAGTCAGAGGATTCTTGATCTCATGGGCGATGCGGCGAGCCACCTCACGCCAGGCTGCCATCCGCTGCATCTTTTCCAGCTTGGTCAGATTGTCAAAGACCAGGACAAAACCCATGGACTGCCCCTCTTCATTCTCCAGCCGGGTAAAGGCAACGAGGAGAGAAAAATTTTCTTTAAGCACAGAGAGCTTAAGATGCTGGTGGACAGAACTCTTCCCTGTGATGTTCAGTTCCTTGATAAAATTATTGATGATGGCCACATGTTCGGATGGCAGGACATCTGTGTATTTGCGACCCAGAAAAAACTCCTTGCTGATGTTAAGCAATTTTTCCGCAAAACGATTGATGGTGGTGATTTTTCCGTTATCGTCCAGGGAGATGACCCCGGCCTCCACGTTCTGGAGAATGATCTCCGTGTACCGTCTGCGATCTTCCGATTCCCTGGAGCTCTGCTGCAGGGCATGCAGGGCATCGGCCAGTTTGGCATTACTGGAACTGAGGTTGGCGGTCATAGTGTTGAAGGAATCCACCAGCAGTCCCATCTCGTCGTCGGATTCTTTTTCCAGGACAAAGCTGAGGTCACCGTCGGCAACACGTCTGGTAGCTGCTGCCATCTTGTCCAGAGGGCCGGTAATGCTCCTGGCAATGTAGAAACCGAACCAGATGGCGGAAAAGATGATAAGCAGGGTGACGATGAGGAGGACGATGAGCAGCCAGAACTTGAAGGGTTTCTTCAGGTACTCCAACTGCCGGTAATCTTCGATACCCTTGGAGATAACGTTGAGCAGGCCGATTTGTTCATTTTTGATGAGCAGGCTGGTAACCACAAAGATTTCCTCTGGCGGATTCCAGCCAAGATGGATCTTGTTGACACGGCGGATCAGATCTCCGGCGTTGGAAGTCTGGATAACAATCGCCCGCTCCTGATTTTCTCGTACAGCATCAAGAGTGGCCAGCGTAATCTTTGGCAGTTTTTGACTGCTGAGCAGGGGGGAAGAAACGGTGATTCCCTTGCTGCCTTGATCGAGTATGAGGTGGATACTGACCGGACCTCGAATGGTATGGGGGCTGAGGATGGTGTTGAGTGTTTTTTCCAGCTTGTCTGCGGCAACATCTGTCTGGTGGTGCAGGAGAATTTCCAGTTCCACTGTTTTGCCAAGCAGGTCCACCTCTTCACGAGTTTCCTGGAAAATTGATTGACCGAGGTCTAGTGATTTCTGTAGGGAAAGTTCGATATTGGAATTGAACCAGTAGTCCATACTTGTGGAAACAAACTGGAGGGAAACAAAGAAGAGGAGGATGGTTGGAATCAGAGAGAGCGAGATAAAGGAGATGACCAGTTTGCTTTTCAGCTTGGAGCCCAATATGTTTTGCCGGCTCTCAAAAAATAGCTCTGCCAGGTTACGAAGCACCAGGTAGAGCATGAGGAGTACCAGCAGGACATTGAGATTGATCAGTCCGAAAATAAGGATGTCACTTGAGACAGGAAGGGTAACATCAACATTGACCAGTGAACTCTCCAGCCAGACGAAAAGGGGGATGAGGCAGAGACAGATGAGAATGACCCGTCTGACCAATCTTTTTTTCTGCTGTCGCTGCTCACTGCTGAGTTGAGGCCTGCTCAGATTTTGGGGGGCAGGCAATTGCACCTTATCCTGTGTGTACTCGTCCATGGTTGGCTGTAAATTTACTAATACGTAAATTCAATGGTGTGCCAGTCTGTCTCCACATTCCACAGGGAGACAAAGGGAACCACGTAGTGGAGGTTCATGGGCAGGGTTTTTTTGTACAGTTCTGCCTTCATGCGGAGTTCGTAGGAGCTGTCAGGCTGAAGTTTGAGCAGTTCAATGACCTTGAGACCATTGATCTCATTCATCACCTGCATGGCCTCACCGAAGCTGGAGTATGTGGATATCCTGTGTTTCTGCTCTTCCAGCTCCACCTGGTAATGTTCTTTCAGGGTGTCATATTTGAGGGTATGGATAAATTCCATGGATATTAATTCTTCGTCTGGCCAGTTGTCTCTGGTACGAAACAGTTCGACAAAAAAAGAAAATTGCATGGGGATACCGCTATGCAGGGCCTGTTTCATGTCGTTGCTTTTCTCGTTTGTTACGATTCCGAAAAGCAGTAGGTGAGTGTTTGAGGTGGTGATGGTGATGTCTTTGAACTGTACTTCCTGGTCTGTTGCTGCCTGCCCATCGGCTCCGGGCAGAAACAGGATTTGGACAAGCACAAGAAGGGTGAAGAGTAGTGGGTAGCGCATACCTGACAAAAAGCTATATTTTTTAATGTTGCAGTTACATGAACAGGGCAACAGATCTTATGTGGGAAATATTCCCTGAACCTGGCAGGATGATTGTTCTCCGGCCAGGAGCAAACAGGAGGCGGGAAAACATATCCTTTCTCCTGTTCTTTATACAATGTGTTTATAATACCCTGAATGGGATATTTTTGTAAGGATTTATACGCGTTCCTGCGGGAACAGCTAATTCGTTTGTTGTTGTATAAGGTGATTGCCGGTCTCAGGAAAAAAAGAGAACAGCGTCCAGTGCGTATGATTTTTCTTGACAGGTGCAGGGGATACCATTAGTTTGTGCATATGTTCATTAATTGCTTGTGCTGAGATAAATCCCGGCACCCAAGCGGGTGCCGGAAAAATATAGAGAATGAAATTCTGAACAAGGAGGAAAGTATGAATCGTAATGAGGATCTGTACATTGCTGAAAGCGAAAAAAAGTGTTACCAAGTTTGTTGCTGATTTTGCTGAGATCGTGAAGAAAAATGCTTTTGTTGTCAATAACTTTGACACCATGGACATGAAAACGACTTTTGGTGAGTATGGCGGAACGGTTCCGGATGAATTTGATCTGCACATGATGCAGATCTGTAAGCCGACCAAGGCAGACAAGAGTCTGACTATGAATCCTGAGCGTTCCGTTCTTATGCCTAAGTTTGTCATGGTGTTCTCCAAGGATGACAAGACACAGGTCCGTTATCTGAGTTACAGTGCCGACGATATAGCTGCATTGGTTCTCGATGATCCCAAGTTTCCGGAATCCCTGGCCCAAATTTTTTCTAAGATTCGCTCCATGATCGATGAGGCCAGATAACAATGTGGAACTTTCTGATTTCAATCAACAAAAAGCTTGTCTATGCCATCCCTGTCATGATGGTGCTCGGTTTTGCCTTTGGCAAGGCCATCGACGCCCAGACCGTCAAGCAGCTGAAAAATCTGATTGTTCCACTGACGTTCCTCATGGTGTACCCCATGATGGTTACCTTGAATATCAAAAGCCTGAAGGAAGGGGTCAAGAATGTTAAACTGCAGGTTTTGACCCAGCTTATCAATTTCCTGGTCATTCCATTTCTTGCCTATGGTCTTGGTCTCTGGTTTTTCCCGGATAACCATTATATGGCCCTCGGTCTCCTTTTAGCCTCATTGCTGCCAACCAGTGGTATGACCATATCGTGGACAGGTTTTGCCAAGGGAAATATGGGAGCTGCAATAAATATGACCGTCATTGGGCTGACTCTTGGTTCACTGGCAACCCCCATGTATGTCAAAATGCTATTGGGGGCAAAGGTGGATATGGACACGGTGCTGGTGATTAAACAGATTGCCTATATCGTCTTCATTCCCATGTTGCTTGGGTATTTAACCAGGTCATATTTTATGAAGAAGTACGGCCAGAAGGAGTTTAAGCAGACATGGGCGCCACGATTCCCTTCACTTTCCACCATTGGTGTTTTGGGAATTGTTTTTGTTGCAATTGCTCTCAAGGCTGAAAAATTGTCTCAGGATCCAATGATCCTCTGGGCGATATTCAAGCCATTGTTAATTATCTACTTCGTTAATTATACCCTGGGAACTATTGTTGGAAAGCTCCTGTTTAAACGCGGTGATGCCATTGCTTTGGTTTATGGAACTGTAATGCGAAATCTCTCCATTGCTTTGGCGATTGCCATAAATGCCTTTGGTGAACAGGGCGCTGATGCAGCGCTGGTTATTGCCGCATCGTATATCATACAGGTGCAGTCTGCTGCCTGGTATGTGAAGTTTACTGATACTTTTTTTGGTCCGGTGGAGAAAGCAGAGGGCTAGAGTAAGAAGAATAGGAACGATATTCGTCACCTTTTCAGGTAACTGTTGTCAGCAAGTGAAAGAGTTTCCTGGTAGGTGGTGATAAGTGGATACAGCCATTGGAGGCGATATGAAAGGATCTCTGTTTACAAATATTCTTTATGCAACAGACCTCTCCGAAACTGCAAAAAAGGCGGCTCGCTATGCGCTCAGCCTGGCCAATGAGTATGGAGCTGAACTAACTGTTATTAATGTGGTTCCCGACTTGGTGGAAGAGATGTCTGCTGGTATGGGCTATGATCTGGCCAGCCATTTCGGACAGGATAAGTTGAGCAGTTTTTATGAGGAAGGCCTTGAAGAGAGCAGGAAGGCCATGATAGAACGCATTCACAATGTTTTGCAAGAAGCCGGTGGTGAACTGGAGAACGGTTCAGTGCAGGCGAAAGTGGAAGTGAAGGTCGGCCATCCGGTGAGGCAGATTGTGGAAATGGCAACAGAGGGAGGCTATGATCTGGTCGTTCTAGGAACGCACGGGCATAGCATGCTGGATGATCTCCTTCTTGGTAGTGTGGCCAGAGGGGTTGTCAAAAAATGTCCTATGCCGGTGTTGACTGTCCGGCTCAAGGAATAAAAGTAGTATTGGATTGTAACGGATAGTTTCGTGAAGTTTTTCAGATAGTGTTAACCAATGAGCCGGAGATACCGGCAGTTATCAGGAGATTGCGTAAATGCGTATAGCCATACCAACAAATAATCCCGGAGGCCTGGAAGCCTCCCGTTCCGACCATTTTGGGCATTGTGATGTCTTTACTCTGGTGGAATTTGATGCGGAGAAAAAAGTCAGTTCAGTGGAGACCCTGCCTGTACCTGATCACGGCGCCGGTGGCTGTATGGTCCCGGTAAATGTACTCAGAGATGCCGGAGTGAATGCCATTGTTGTCGGTGGCATTGGGGCTCGGCCAATGCAGGGATTTGCCGAGGTCGGAATCGATGTCTATTGGGCGGATCGGAATTCCATTCCAGATGCTGGTGCTGTTGTGGAGAAGTTTTCTGCGGGCATGCTTCCCAAAATGAATGCTGACCAGGCCTGTGGTGGGGGGAGTAACTGCCATCATTGAGATGTTTGCTTTTTGCAGATGATAGGGGTATAAAGAAGCTGTTTAGATAACGGCAGAAGGTATCTTGTGAGGTATGGTTCTGCCGTTCTCTTTTCCTTTCATTTTGAATCCTGAATATTCCCGTTATAAACATTGGTAAGCCATGTCACCGAGACCGAAAAAACTCAGAAAGTGCGAAGGAAATTTTTGCGGCCGGGCCTTTAAGCCCACAGGAACACCACTGTCAAAACTGGAGCAGATCGAACTCTTTCGTGATGAAATGGAGGCCCTGCGACTCTGTGACAGTGAGGGCCTGACCCAGGAAGAGGCTGGTCAGAGAATGGGGGTTTCTCGCGGGACTATCCAGCGGATTATCACCATAGCCAGGAGAAAGACAGCCGAGGCACTGTCTGAAGGGCGGGCGATAATTTTTGTTGACGATGGAGCGTAAACTGGCAGCTGACAGTGGAGAGGCAACACCAAGATCCTTCCAGTACCTTAAACGTTTGCTGAATAGTGACAAGACCTTTCTTGCCCCTCTATGCGAAGCCGATTGACTCTCAACCGGCAACTGCGTCTCTCCAAGTTTTAAACTCCAAGTTGAGCAGATCTGTTTATATATTTTCCCTGGTCTTTTGAAATTCGATATCAGGCCACTTCTCCATGAAAAAATTGAGCATCCACTCGTTCTGGGCCAGATAGGTGAGGAACCCCTCAGCATCAGTGGCTAGCGATGCCTGGTTTTTCTGTTCAAATTCAGCTAGTTTCTTTTTGTCCTCACAGTGTACCCAGCGTGCCGCCTGGAAGTCAATGGGCTCATAGATCGCCTCTACTCCGTATTCATTTTTCAACCTGGCAACAGTGACCTCAAACTGCAGGACACCCACAGCCCCCATGATATGGGAAGATCCGATCATTGGGCGAAAGACCTGGATGGCTCCTTCTTCCGCCAGTTGCTGCATACCCTTCTGCAGCTGTTTCATCTTCATTGGATTCTTGAGGAGAACCCGGCGAAAGTGTTCAGGGGCAAAGTTTGGGACCCCGGTAAATTTCAGTTTTTCCTTGGGAGTAAAGGTGTCACCAATCTTGATGGTTCCGTGATTGTGCAGGCCGATGATGTCGCCAGGCCAGGCCTCTTCTACATTGGCCCGGTCCTGGGCCATGAAGATAGTGGCATTGGCAAGGGTGATATCCTTGCCGATCCGATGGTGCTTGACCTTCATGCCTCGGGTAAACTTTCCTGAACAGATCCGAAAAAAGGCGATACGGTCCCGGTGTGCTGGGTTCATGTTGGCCTGTATTTTAAAGACAAAACCGGAAAAATTTTCTTCGGTGGGCGAAACATCACGACTCTGGGCCGCTCGTATCCCTGGAGGGGGGGCCATTTCTACGAAGCCGTCAAGGAGTTCTTGAACACCGAAGTTGTTGATGGCTGAACCGAAAAAGACAGGCGTCTGGCTGGCGTTGAGATAGTGATCGTATTCAAAAGGGTTTGCCGCGCCTTCCAGGAGTTCTATATCATCACGCAGGGTCTGGGCATCATGACTGGTGAGGAGTTCGTCCAGACGTGGGTCATCTAAAGAGTCGATGGTGATGCCTTCTTGGTTTCGTGTTTCCTGGCCTGGCGAAAAGAGGTGGATCTGTTTCTTGTAGAGATTATAGACCCCTTTGAAGGTCTTTCCCATACCGATGGGCCAGGACATGGGTGTACACTCAATCTGCAGCTTGTCTTCGATCTCGGCCAGGATATCCAGGGGGTCCAACCCTTCCCGGTCAAGTTTATTGATGAAGGTGATGAGCGGCGTGTTGCGCATCCGACAGACTTCCATCAGTTTTTCGGTCTGCGCCTCAACGCCCTTGGCAGAGTCAATGACCATGATGGCCGAGTCTACAGCAGTCAGAACCCGGTAGGTATCTTCGGAAAAATCCTGATGCCCTGGGGTGTCCAGTAGATTGATTTCATAATCGCGGTAGGTAAATTTCATCACCGAGGTGGTGACGGAAATACCGCGTTCCTGCTCGATGGCCATCCAGTCGCTGGTCGCTTTACGCTCTACCTTGCGAGATTTGACGGCACCAGCCATATTGATGGCCCCACCGTAGAGGAGGAGTTTTTCGGTGAGGGTGGTTTTTCCTGCGTCAGGGTGACTGATAATGCCGAAAGTACGCCTCTTGGCGACTTCTTGTTCAAGCTGTTTGCTCATGATAAGGGAAGAATCTGCTTTAATTTCTAAGTGTATGTAGTATAGACAATACCTTCATAAGAAGAAGAGAGCACCATAGGCGCTTTTGCTGAGAAAGAAAACCAAAAAAAGAGTAGGAAATGAAAAGAGGTCGAAGAATTCTGGTTACCGGCGGTTGCGGCTTTATCGGGGCAAACTTTGTCCGCCTTCTTCTCGCTGATCATCCGGAGTGGCGAGTCGTTAACGTCGATAAGCTTACCTATGCGGGTAATCTCCAAAATCTTGCAGGAATCGAAGAGGGGGAGAATTATCGCTTCGTTAAGGCGGATATCTGTGATGCCCCAAAAATGGAGGAACTCTTTGCCGAAGAGCAGATCGATTCAGTGGTCCATTTTGCTGCCGAGTCCCATGTCGATCGTTCCATCACCGGTCCGGCTGCCTTTATCCAGACCAATATCGTGGGCACATTCAGCCTGCTTGAGGCTGCCAGGAAAAATTGGCTGGGTGGATCCTGGAAAGGCGAAGAACCCTGTTTTCTCCATGTAAGCACCGATGAGGTGTATGGCTCATTGGGAGAGACAGGTATGTTCACCGAGACAACCCCTTTTGACCCTCGTTCTCCCTATTCAGCGTCAAAGGCCTCTTCCGACCACCTGGTCAACGCCTATTTTCACACCTATGACCTGCCCATCCTCATCACCAATTGCTCGAATAATTACGGGCCGTATCAGTTCCCGGAAAAATTGATTCCTCTCATCTTCCACAACAGCATGACTGGAAAATCCTTGCCCATATATGGAGATGGAAAATATGTCCGGGACTGGCTCTATGTCAAAGACCATTGTGAGGCCATTGTTGAGGTCCTGAACAAGGGAATGGCCGGCCAGTCCTATAATATCGGCGGCAACAATGAGAAACAGAACCTGGAGGTGGTCACCCTGATCTGTGATACTCTGGACAGCAAACTTGGACTGCCCGCGTCAGGTGAACCAAGACGTTCCCTGATCACCTTTGTCAAGGATCGACTGGGACATGACAGGCGCTATGCCATTGATGCCTCTTTTATCAAGGAAGAGCTGGGCTGGGAACCCAAGGTCACTTTTGAACAGGGAATCGCATGGACTGTTGAATGGTATCTGGCCAACCAGGAGTGGGTGCAGGCCATCATTGATGGTTCTTACCGTGACTAGTAAGGCAAGATGTACACCAATCCCCGTGAGTTGAGAGTTAAGAAAAAGGCAGAAATATGAAAATTACAGCAACTGCAATTCCAGAAGTCCTGTTGGTTGAACCCACTGTATTCGTAGATGAACGCGGATTCTTTTTTGAGAGCTATAATGAGAAGAAGTGGGAGGAGCTGACAGGCCTGCACACCAGGTTTGTCCAGGACAATCACTCTCTTTCTGTTCACGGAGTCCTGCGCGGTATCCATTACCAGATCAGACAGCCCCAGGGCAAGCTTGTACGGGTGGTTGTCGGCGAGGTCTTTGATGTGGCCGTGGATCTGCGCAGCAGTTCACCTACATTCGGTAAATGGGTAGGTGAGAGACTCAGTGCTGAGAATAAAAAGTGTATGTGGGTTCCGGAAGGCTTCGGGCATGGCTTTCTCGTCCTTTCCGAAGTTGCAGAGTTCCTCTATCGGACCACCGATCTCTATGCTCCGCAATATGAACGTTGTATCAACTGGAATGACCCTGACATTGGTGTCCAGTGGCCCTGTTCCGGGCAACCCATCCTCTCTGAAAAAGATTTACAGGGAAAGTCGCTGCAGGAGGCTGAACTCTATCCATAGGGGGAGCCTTGCCCCGAAGGGTATCCGCAGCCATTGGTCCTTTTCCGCTTTTCTCACCTCCTCCAGATAGTGTTGTTCATCCTGACATAAGGGTGCAGGCGCCCTCCCTTTCCTGTCACTTCTCTCTTTTCCCAGTCAGACAGAGGTCCTCCCAGCCCCAGCGTTTGCAGCGTTCTCCATGCTTGTGAGGCCATTTTTTTCATTGGGGAAAAGTCTCCACTTCCTCTGGTTCTTCATCTTTTGAGATGATATACTCACAGCAGAGCCTGCTTTGTAAAATGGGTAACACATCTTTATTGTTATCATAATTAAGAAATCAGGGAAGCTATGGAATCTATTTTTGAAGATGCCCAAAAGAGACTGGTGGAAGTTTTCAGACATATGGAATTGACCGATGATGTGCGGGAAAAATTAAAGCACCCCAAATTGTCGCTTTGTGTGAGTATTCCAGTGCGCATGGATGATGGTCATTTGAAGGTATTTACAGGCTATCGGGTACAGTTTGATGACACCAGGGGGCCGACAAAAGGAGGTGTTCGCTACCATCCAGATGTCTCTTTGGATGAAGTGACCTCCCTCAGTTTCTGGATGACCATAAAATGTGCGGTCATGAACCTTCCCTTTGGCGGAGCCAAAGGAGGGGTCAGCGTGAATCCCAAGGATTTATCCCGTCTTGAGCTGGAACGGCTTTCCCGAAGTTATATAAGAGAGATTGCAGATATTATCGGTCCCAAGAGGGATATCCCTGCCCCTGACGTCTACACCAATGCCACAGTCATGGGCTGGATGGCAGATGAATATGCGCAGATCAAGCGGCAGCAGCTCCCCGGAGTCATCACCGGAAAACCTGTGCACTTAAACGGCTCACTGGGCAGGGATTCCGCCACCGGGCGAGGAGCACTGCATGTGTTGCAGCAGTGGGTTGAACGAAAAAAACTTCATCCACAAAGCATGACCGTAGCCGTGCAGGGCTTTGGTAATGCCGGGTATCATTTTGCAAGGTTGGCCCATGAAGCAGGGTTTAAGATTGTGGCAGTTGCCGACTCCCAAGGGGCAATCTATTCGCAAAAGGGTTTAGATCCCCAGAAAGTCATGCAGCACAAGGAGGCGCACAAGGAATTGCGAACCATGCTCTACTGCGAAGGTTCTGTCTGTGATCTACAGCGTTATCAAAAAATCAGCAGTAATGAATTACTGGAGCTGGATGTGGATGTCCTGGTTCTGGCGGCGCTCGAAAATCAGGTTGATAAAGACAACGCCGGCAAGATCAAGGCCAGGTTGATCCTTGAAATAGCAAATGGTCCAGTGACTTCAGATGCTGATGGGCTCCTGGAGGAAAAAGGGATTCCGGTTTTACCCGATGTCTTAGTCAATGCCGGTGGGGTGACGGTGAGTTATTTTGAATGGGTGCAGAACAGGGCCGGATACTACTGGGATGAAGGCAAGGTGAATGCCCGTCTTGAGAAGTGCATGACCAGAGAGGCAAGGGCGATTTTTGGCGTCTCCGACGATAAACAGATCTCTTTACGAACTGCTGCCTACCTGCAGGGAGTCCAACGTATTGCAGGGGCAATCACCCAGCAAGGGACTAGTGAATATTTTCTCAACGAATGAGTCCAGTTGAACAGGGTGAAAAGCTGACCCGGTCAGCCGAGGAATTTTCGAGACCTCTCATATCAATTCACCGGAGAGGCTGCCATTTTGCTTACGACCTATCTTCTGTTGAGATTGCATTCATTGGTCTGAGCCACTGCCTGTGACAGGTGCTGGAAAAAAAGTGCTGCGGCTTCATCGTCGGGGTTGAGCTGCTGTCTCTCCTCGTACATGGTGAAGAGTTTGGTCAGCACATGGGGCACGTCGTCTTCTTCAAGTTCGCCCATTGCTTCCCAGAGATCATTGGTGTTGGTCATGGTCTTTGCTTGTTGTTGGCTAAAGCTTTGCTGGAGCAGGTTTGCAGCCTGCTCCTCAATGTTTCTCACTCAGTTGGAGCTAGTGAGTGTCCTGTCAAGCCCGCAGGGTGCATCCTCAGGTACTCTGACGAGCTCTGTTTACTGCCAGTCAAAACGTACCGTGTTGTCCAGCGGATCCACCCGAAGCACTTTGATCGTTACCCGGTTCCCGGGTTCAGGGTGGTTTCTTGCCGGAGTGGGGAGGTCGATGTTCATGAGGATGTCGGTAAGGAGGAGAAAGACTCGCTTGGGACCGGAGTCGATGACCAGGGCATTGAGGAGCTGCCCCTTTCTCACTTCCAGGTATTTGAGCAGCCAGTATCGGTGACGTTGTTGACGGATGGAGTTGGCCCGGGCCAGGGTTCTGCTGATGACAGCAGTAAAATCTTTACACATCTCCTCGGAAAAACGGATCTCTTCTCGGCGTACCAGGGAATGGATCTGATGCTGCATGACAAGGTCCAGAAGACGGCGGATGGGTGATGTTATTGTGGTGTACTGTTCCACTCCCAATCCGCTGTGGGCCTTGGCGTGGATGAGCAGTTCTCCCCTTGACAGCAGTTTTCTCTGCTTGCTGTTGAGGAACAGATCATTGTCCAGACCATGAACGACCCTCTTTCTTGGAGGCTTCTGGGCGCGAAAGAGACCGGGGGCCATCCTGTCTGCCACGTATTGAGCGGACACGGTGTTGGCCAGGATCATCATTTCCGATACCAGGGTGCGGGCTGGTGTGTCGGTGTCGGAGAGATTGACCTGTATCCTGTTGCCATTATGGACATGGATGTTGACGTCCGGAAAGGGGAGGAGCAGGGCTCCGGCATCCAGTCGCCTGTTGCGCAGCTTCAAGCGGAGATCGTTGAGGATGGCCAGTTCCTGGTCAGTTGTGATCATGGAATCGGCCTCATCATAGGTGAGCCGTCTGGCTACCTTGATGACAGAGGGATGGATGCGAACTCGTAAGACCTCTGCCTCCTTGGAGAGCAGAATCATAATGCTGAGTGCTGCCCGCAGTTCGCCCTGGATGAGACTGCATATTCCCTGGGAGAGATGCCTGGGCAGCATGGGGATCTGCCCCTCAGGGAAATAGATGGAGGTACCTCGCTGCATTGCTTCCAGAAAAAGAGGGTCTTCGGGACGGACATAATGGGCCACGTCCGAGATATGGATCCCTACCAGGTAATTCTCCTCTTGTTCCTCAACGGTAAGGGCATCGTCAAAGTCCAAAGTGGACGGCCCGTCAATAGTCATGGGGCGCAGGTGGGTGAAGTCTTTTCGGGCTGGATCCTGAAACAGTTTGTCAGCTCCCTGCTGGAGGAGCATCTCCGCCTGCTGGATGGCGAGCAGGGGGAACACCACAGGCTGGTCGTTGCGGAGCAGGGGAATGTTCTCATTGCTATCCCATATCCCGGCCTTGACCAGGAGGTGGAAGGGATCGTGGGGCCTGTTAAATCCTGCTGCCTTCAGGATCTGTCTCCCAATGTCAGCATGGGGTGAATCTGCGCCAAAGAGGTAAAAGTCGCGGATGATACTCAAACATTCTTCACCTTGGGCGTCGTTTAAGGCATTCCTTTCTTCTCCGTTATCAATTTCTTGAAGAAATTTTGCACCACTCTTGATCAGCGCCTGGGTTTTCGCCTCTTTTTCACGCTGCTTTTGCAGTTGCTCAACTTGCTCCGGAGAGTGGGCCAGCACCCTGTTTTCTTTGTATTTAAAGAAAAGACGGTCCACAAAGACAGAACGGAGAAAGGCGGAAACAATGTCGTCATCAGCATCTTTGCCAAAGCTCAGCTCGGCAAGAAAGCTTGGCGGAAAGCTGTTGACTGATTCGTCTGCAGTGAGTTCCCAGATTTCCTGGAGGTCGATTTTCTCCATGAGCTGCTTGCGGGTTTCTGCTCTCTCCTGGAGTTCACGGACCAGGGATTCGCGGGAGAGGTCAAGAGAATGGGTCTGTTCCGAACAGTGAATGACACGGGAAAGCGGCAGGTTCATTTCTCTGCCGTTCTGATTCAACAGATGGAGTCGTTTGGCCTGCCCTCCGATAACATAGGCACAGAGAAACTTTCCTCCATCCAGATATTCTATGAGTTTCCCTGTTGCTGTCATTACTCTTCTTTTGCAAGCCGGATGACTGGCCGCATATCTCTTCTTTTGGTGAAAATACTAGCTGTTCACTATTTAACTCTGGTATGCTTATAGAAAAGGCATAAGCCAGTTACTATAGTGTGCTTTTTAGTTTTGAGCACTTGTAAATTTTGAAAAGAGATATTTTTCTATCAACGAAAGGATTAAGGGATTGAACGAGATGGATTTCCTGAAAGAGAAGGTACGCTCCGGCATGGTTGCCATTGTCGGTCCCCCCAATGCCGGCAAGTCGACCCTGATGAACCATCTTCTGGGGCAGAAGATATCGATTGTCAGCCATAAACCGCAGACAACCCGGAATCGTATTCTGGGGGTGGTCAACGGGGAGGACTATCAGATTGTCCTGCTCGACACCCCTGGCCTTCACAAGGCCCGTCAGCCCTTGAATCGGGAAATGGTGCGCATTGCCATGGAAAGCCTGACCGAGGTTGATGCAGTCCTCTATATGATTGATGTTTCGCTGCCACTTCCCGCAAAACAGGAAAAAGAAAAGGGCAGGGAGATGCTGGAGCAGATGGATGGCGTGCAGGCACCTGTCATTCTCCTCTTGAACAAGGTGGATCTGCTGGAAAAAGAGAAACTCCTGCCCATGATGAAACGTTATTCCGAGCTCTACCCCTTTCACGGGGTGCTCCCTGTTTCTGCCTTATCCGGTGAAGGAACGGATCAGCTTGTCAAGGAATTGTTGACCATTCTTCCTCCTGGACCTCGTTATTTCCCTGAAGACATACCCACGGATGTCAGTGAACGCTTTCTCGTGGCTGAAATTGTCAGAGAAAAGGTTTTTCTCCTCACCGGGCAGGAGATTCCTTACTCCTGTGCGGTAACCATTGAGTCTTTTAAGGACGATACTATCAAGCAGATGACAACTATCCACGCGAGCATAGTCCTGGAGAGAGGTTCGCAAAAGGGTATTGTGATCGGCAAGGGGGGCAGTAAACTGAAGTCCATTGGTTCTGCCGCGCGTAAAGATATTGAAAGAATGCTGGGGCAGAAGGTCCTTTTGAAGCTCTGGGTCAAGGTCAGAAAAAATTGGTCCAAAGATGAGCGTTTTTTAAAAGAACTTGGATTTTAATGGGTTTCGGCATATGCTCAATATCGTGAGCTGTTGGAGAAAGATTGCCGGACAACGGTATATTGTTTGTTAGGATGTGAAAAACGTTCGAGGAGAATAAGTATTATGACTGCAACCATAGCGCACTCTACAATGAATTTAATGAAGAGCAGGTGTTGGATTGTTTTTCTGTCACTCTTTACCTGCCTGAACATGAGCACTCCTGTTCTTGGAGCTGATTGTGATGCGATAAGAAAAGCAATAAAGGCTGAAAAAAATCTTAAAGAAAGACGAAAAAAGGTGGCCAATGCCATCCTCCAGTGCCCGGAAGATCCCATACTCAATTATAAATACGGATTGAGTCTCGAACGTTTTAGAAAATATGATAAGGCCCTTGGCTATTATCAGAAGGCAGCTCTTCTCGATCCCCAAATGGGAAAGGCCTATGTTGGCATGGGAGATGTCTATATCTATCTTGGATTATTGAACGAATCTATTGAGGCATATCAGCAGGCGGCAAAATTGATGCCGGAGAATAACAGGGCCGTAAATAGACTGGCATGTCTGACGATCAAAAGAAAGGCACTCGAAGGTGGAATCCTTACCGGAGTTGAGTTCATCAAGGTGATGGACCGTAGAGGGAAAATCTCCACGAATAGTCCTCTGCTCCTCACCGGACCAGCGCTGCAGTATCAGATAGCCTTTGTCGGTAATAGTGACAAGCTGTTACCCAAAGGTATCAGGCAGCTTGGCGCCGTTGGTCAGGCCATGCAAAATGATGCCATAGCCCAAGCCCGTTTCGAGATCTCCACCCATGTGGATTCATCTGATTCTGCTCTGGTTGCCCTGGAAGAGTCCAAGAAGAGGGCTGAAATGATAAAAGATCAGCTGGTGACGAATTTCCAGATCAACCCCAAGCGTATTGAGCTCAGTTGGTATGGAGATTCCCAATCCCTGGAAAAGGGTAAGTTTGAAGAAGGCTGGTCGCTCAACCAGCGGGTGGAGCTCAGGAGGATTGTTGAATAGATCTGCCTCCAGGACACCTTGAAAAAATGTCTGTACGTACAATCTCTGCCTTATTTGAAAAATGTTGCTCTCCCAATAGCACGTATCTGTTTGGGGGAAAATTTTTCCAATGCCTCGGAGTCTCGCAGATAAGCGCAGATTTCGAGGCCGCCTCCCTGATCTGGAACCAATAGCCTGATTTTTCAAACCATCCTGCAATGGTATCTGTTGCGTCGGACTGGATAAGAAGGTGATAACCGCTTCTGGTTGACTGTTCTTTGTTTTTTTACGACGTTGGTATGCATTGGGGATTGCTCACCCCAAAGATACATCCAGAATCATCATTACCGAAAAACCGATCATTGTGGTCATTGTTACTAAGTCAATGTTTGCATAGGTTCTTTGGGATTCCGGAATGAGTTCTTCCACCACGACAAAAATCATGGCTCCGGCAGCAAAACAGAGAGCATAGGGAAGGATGTGCTGCATCTTCAGGACAAAGAGTGCTCCAAGCACCCCGGCAATGGGTTCTACTATACCCGAGGCCTGGCCCATGAGAAAACTCTTCCCCTTGGACATCCCCTCCCTTCTCAATGGCATTGATACAGCAGATCCTTCAGGGAAGTTCTGAATCCCGATACCGATTGCCAGGGCAACTGCCCCTCCAATGGTGGCAGAAGGAAGATCAGCCGCCACAGCTCCAAAAGCAACACCCACAGCCAGGCCTTCAGGTATGTTGTGAAGGGTTATGGCAAGGACCAGCAGAGTGCTTCGCTGCCAGGAAGTCTTTATCCCTTCACTTTTATCAATGCCGAGGCCAGGATGGAGGTGTGGCAGAAATTTGTCAATCAGTCTCATAAAAATTCCACCACCCATAAATCCGATGACTGCGGTCAGCCACGGGGTATGTCCCAGGTGCTCCGCCATCTCTATACCAGGTGCGAGTAGAGACCAGAAACTGGCAGCAATCATTACTCCGGCAGCAAATCCAAGCATTGAGTCCATCATCTTCATGTTTATAGCCCTTGTGAAAAAAACAAGCGCAGCCCCTGCGGCAGTAACGCCCCAGGTGAAAAGTGTGGCAATGAATGCCTGTGTAATGGGATTAAATTGTTGTATGAAGTCGATCATTGTGGGTTTATCGATCCTGTTAGTTTTTTTATGACTGATAAAGTCGAATGATATAAGTATGATAGCTAGTCTGTTTGCTGGCACCATGGACTGTGGCGGTTCAATCTTGTAGCTTGAACCCTTTGTTTATTTCAACCTTCTGTTGTGGCGCCAAACTTTGTGCAAAGGAGTAAGGAGCAGACTGCAACCGAGTTCCACCAGAGGAGCACCGTGAAAGCGGCAGAATGGGAGAGGACTGGTCAGGTGCTCAGCGTTGTTTCTGCTGGCCGTTTTCAAGATCCGAGCTGGTCCTGTATTCGGTATAGAGGTTGAGGCTTTTGAGGATATTCAGGGCTGATCGTAACTGGTTGTCCTGTTTTAATCTTTGATCAATTGCCTGCTGCTCTTCGCTGGTCACTGCTTTTGCTGGGGAAGAATCCTCTTCCCCCATGCCCTTTGCAGAATCATCACGGTTGAGAATATGGTTTTTCAGATCTGCCTCCCTGACAAAATCGGGTAAGACTCGTTCTTCCTCAGCTTGTTCGACATAGGGAAGGTGCGGTACTTCAACATCAGGCACTATGCCGGTAGCCTGAATAGACCTGCCGTTTGGGGTGTAATATCGTGCTGTGGTCAAACGCAGACCGGCACCGTCAGGCATGGGCAGAATGGTCTGTACCGATCCTTTACCGAATGTCTGTGTGCCCACAATGACTCCTCGTTTGTGATCCTGAATGGCACCGGCAACAATCTCGGAGGCACTGGCTGAACCCTCATTGACCAGAATAACCAAGGGGTAGAGGTTCTTTCCATTGTTGGCATGGGCCTGGAAAGTCATGTTCTGTTCAGGAAGTCGGCCTTTGGTATAGACGACCAATCCCTCTTCAAGAAAGATGTCGGACACGGAAATCGCCTGGTCGAGCAGCCCTCCAGGGTTGTTGCGAAGATCAAGGATTAATCCTTTGATCTGTTCTTCTTTTTCAAGTTTTGCCAGCATCTTTTTCAGGTCTTTCGTGGTCTTTACCTGAAAATTGGTGATTCTGATGTAGGCAAAACCAGGATCAAGGAACATACCTTTGATGCTGTGCAACGGGATGGTGTCACGAACAATGGTGATCTCTTTGAGTTCCTGCCATCCGTCCCGGTAGATGGAGATAGTGACTTCGCTTCCCTTTGGTCCCCGCAATTTTTTGATGGCCTCCATGGGAGGCATGTCTTTGGTGGCTTCGCCATTGATCTTGACAATGAGATCCTTTGCCTGCAATCCTGCCGCATCAGCGGGTGTCCCTTCAATGGGGGAGATGACGGTGAGAATATTATCACGAACGGTGATTTCAATTCCAATTCCGGAAAAGTTGCCCCGTGTCTCTTCCTGCAGTTCGTCAAAATCTTCGGCAGTCAGATAGGATGAGTGGGGGTCGAGGGAAAGGAGCATGCCGCTTATTGCCCCTTCAAGGGTCGCATCGGTGTCGATCTCTTCCACGTAATTCTCCTGCAGTATACTGAGGACATTGGCAAAGATTTCGAGCTGGCGATACGTTGCCTCTCGCTGCTCCTGGGAAATACCACCTTGGGAGATACCTGGAATGGTCAGGAGAAGTGCGAGGAAAAATAGAGAGGACAAAAAAGATATTTTCACGTGTGTTCCGTTAGATGATCATCGCATGCGATGATAGTTTTGTTGGCTTTCAAATGTCTAGTTAGTGCTTGTCCATAAATGGCCTTTTTCTCCCAACTCTTCGTTGCTCTCAAAATTTAATTCTCGGGATATCCAATATATGCACCCCAAGGGTATTTCCTGCGGGGCACCTGCGGTTAAATTCGTCGAGAGCCTCGATTTAGAAGAATAAATCTCATTTATAAACAGGAACTAGTTATCATGGCAGAATCAGACCTGTTTTGTCAAGCCAGAGGAGGGGGTCTTGCGGGATTGACCCGTGTCGTATTTCGAAATAGATGCCTTCGTCCATAAGGGTGGCGGTGTCACCGGTGAGGGCAACGACATCACCCTGGTCTACTTTGTCTCCCTTTTGCCTGATAAGTTTTTCAACTCTTGTAACAATAGAGAAGTAGTTGTGACCATGATCAATAATAATCGTATTGCCGTATCCGTGGAGATATGAGGCGTAGGCGATGGTGCCCTCATAAATGGCCTGTACTTTGTTCATACCAGGTGCTGAAAGAGTGATGCCGGAGGATTTTCCGCTGATACCGAGGCGGTTTTCCCTTTTCTGGCCGAACAGGGCAATAATTCTACCCTGAACCGGAGCAGGATGTTTCCCCTTGTCAGCGAGAAAACCCTGGTCAAGCAGATGATCTTCTTTTTTTAAGGCCTCCAGTGCCCCGGCAAGCTTATCAGCGGCCTTTTCCATTTCTCTGACAGCCTGCTCATGCAGCTGTTTCTGGGTCCTGATCTGGTTGAGCAGGGTCTCTTTTTCTCTCTTTGTCCCGTTGATACGTTCCTCCTCAACTCTTTCCTGGGTGATGAAATCATCGAGGACCCCGTTTTCCAGGCGGAGTGTTTCTTGGGACTGCTGGAGCTCAGCAATACTTTTTCGGTAGACGTCGATGAGCTCCTTGTCATAACCGATGAGACTTGTAAAGGAGTCACGAAACCTGAGCAGTCGCGGCAGGCTGTCCGTGGAAAAGGCAACATTGGTAAAGCCGACCTTTCCCATCTTGTAATAGGCCCTGATACGTTTCTGGAGGTGGTCCTGGACTGTCTGCTTCTCGGTAATGGCCTGCTGCAATTCCATTTCTTTGTTTGCTATCAGATCCTGCTGTACCTCCATCCGGATTTCCAGGGTCTGGAGCTTGGCCAGTTGCTCCAGTAATCGGATATCGATCTGTTCCAGTTCCCGGAGGAGGTTGCGTGCCTCCTGTGTAGAGGATTGCACCTTGTCCTGCTGGTGTTTAATCCCTTTCTGCAGCTTTCTGATATTGATGCGATATCTCTGCATTCCTTCTTCACGGTGCTGTTTTTTCTTTTTACGGTCTGCTGAGGCTCTGTTTTCCCCGTATGACAGGGTGCAGAGGAGCAGAGAGGAGAGCACAACAAGGACACACGCCAGCACAGGGAGGCGTTTTCGGATCTGCTTTTTGGCAAGGCAGTGGTGAGTGCTCATCACGAAGAAAGGACTAAATTCTCAGAAATCTTTGTATGGAAGTAAAGCTGCCAATGGTACACAATCCAATGGAGCCAAGAACAATAGAGATAATGACCATGGGCGGGAAAAAGGTGAAGTGAAAGAGGTTGAGCAGTCCCGGACCTGCAAAGTGGAGACTGATCCACTGGAAAAGGGTATAGAGGGCAGTAAGGCCGATGATGGAGCCCATAAATCCCTGGATGAGTCCCTCCAGAAGAAAGGGCGTCCTGATGTAACTGTTTGTGGCTCCCACCAGTTTCAGGAGTTCCAGTTCATCCTGACGGCCCATGATGGTGAGACGAATGGTGTAGGCAACCATGAAGGTGGCGGTGAGAATAAGGAGTGTTCCGCTGAGTAGCACAACAATGGTGAGCAACCTGGTAAAATAGTAAAATCGCTCCACCCACTCCTGGCCGTACTGTACCTTTTCGCTTCCCGGCAGCTTGGCGAGATATTCGGAAAAGAGCTTTACCTGGTTGTAGCCGCGCAGGCTTTTTAAGGGGACAACCTCGATGGAGGGCGGCAGAAAGTCACTGGGCATATCTGTGAGCACGTCAGAGTCTTCTCCCAGTTGTTCGGCAAAGCGTTCATAGGCCTCTGCACTGGAGATAAAGCGGATTTCTTCGGTCTTGTCAAAGTTGTTGATCTTCCGGCGAAGCTGTTCCTGCATCTCCGGCCCTGGCTCATCCTCCAGGTAGACAACGAGGCGGAGGTCGTCACTCAGCCGATCTCCGGCCCCGAGCATATTGGTGTAGATGAGATAGAAGAAGGCAAAGATCAGGACCGAGAGACTGACCGTAAGAAATGTCATGAGCTGCGAGGTCCAGGTCTGGCGCAGGTTACGACCTGCCTGTCTGAAAACAGCGAACCAGAAACTCATCAGCGTCCACTCCTTGAAAGTGAGTGAATCTTGCCGTTTCTGAGCTCCATGACTCGATGGTTTCTGTCTTTATAGATTGAAGAGTCATGGGTGGCAATGACGATGGTGGCCCCGGCCTTGTTACTGCGGGTCAAGAGCTCCATGACCTTTTCCGTGGTGGAGGCATCCAGATTCCCGGTGGGTTCATCCACCAGGATCAGGCGCGGCGAGTTGGCAACCGAGCGGGCCAGGGCTACCCGCTGCTGCTCGCCACGGGAGAGTTCTCCGGTGAGGGCTCCATGTTTATCCGAGAGTTGCAGCTGTTCAAGGAGATCTCGGACCCGCTGCCTGATGGCCTGCGGTTTTTTGTAGGAGACTTCCATGGCGATGGCGATGTTTTCCGCAACTGTACGGTCACTCAGGAGTTTGAAATCCTGGTAGGCAACACCGATTTTCTGGCGCAGGTGGGCAAGCTCCTTCCCCTTGAGGGTATTGATATTGTGTCCTGCCACCTCGATGAGCCCGTTGCTGGGAGTTTCCATGTTGCAGATGAGTTTGAGCAGGGTGGTCTTTCCTGCTCCGCTTCTGCCGATGAGAAAAAACATCTCCCCGGTATTCACGGTAAAGGAAACGTCAGTCACGGCCTTGATATCAGGGACATAGGTTCGGCTGACCTTGATCATTTCGATCATGGTATTGCCCGGAAGATCTTTTGGCTCTATGGCGTCTGGGGTTTGCACGAGGAAGGCAGGGATCAGGCCTGATCAGAAAAGATGTTGTCAAAAATGGCTGTGACAGTAGTGATCACATCCGCTGAACCGTCAAGTCCAAGATAGGATTCTCCTGAAAGTTCCTGGTTGATAAGGACCTCACTTGAGGGAATAATGCCTCCAAGTTCCATGCCGCTGTCACTGACCGCCTCATCTATCTTTTGCTGCAGGGCAGCAGGGACCGGCTGGGGAGCCCGGTTGACCAGGAGGTACTGCTTTTTGATCTCCAGTCCCAGGGGGGCTGTGATTTCGGAGATGCGTTTAGCGGTCAGGATGCCTCGGGCAGAAGGGTCTGAGGTCACCAGGAGATAGTCGATGGAGCGCAGGTTCATACGGCTGAGATGCTCCATGCCTGCCTCGTTATCGACAATGATGTACTTGTAATTGGACGCCAGTTTATCCATGGTCATGGCCAGGTACTGGTTGGCGGCGCAGTAACAGCCGGGGCCGTCAGGCTGGCCCATTACCAGGAGGTCATAGCCGGATTCTTCAATGAGCGCCTGATGGATCTTCATTTCCATGAACTGGTCACGGGTCACATTGGGGGGGAGTTCGCTCTTCAGTTCCTTGCGGATCTGACCAAGGGTCAGCCCCACATCAAGGCCTAAGAGTTCGTTCAGGTTGGCATTGGCGTCGGCATCAACCAGAAGAAACGGAGTTTTTTTCTTCTCCAACAGGTATCTGGTCAACAGGGCAGAGGTCGTGGTCTTTCCGGTCCCGCCCTTACCGGCCATGGCAATAACTTTAGTCATGCTTGGTCTCTATATGAAAGTGGATAAAAGAGTAATTTGATAAGGATTCACCTTCGTACTTTAATTAAGGCATACACTTATGTCAAATTTAAAGGGGGATTCGGCCGTTTTTGCCACTTTCCCCTTGCAACTTCAATCGCAGTTGTTATTTTTGTGAGTTTTATGTCATTGCTATGGGAGCCTTGCTCTCTGGGCGATTAAGGGTGACTTAATCGATAAAAGTATGTGTTATGTTGTTTGATCCGCAAACCGCAAACTGAATACCGCGTTTTCTGAAGGAGATCGATATGGATTACAGGGATACCCTGAATCTGCCGCAGACGAAGTTCAAGATGAAGGCCAACCTTGGCCAGAAAGAGCCCATGTATCTCAAACGCTGGGAGAAAGAAGGTCTCTATGCCAAGATTCAGGGACATGGTCAGGATAAACCCCTCTACGTTCTCCATGACGGCCCTCCATATGCCAACGGCCATATCCATCTGGGTACTGCCTTTAATAAAATTCTCAAGGATATCATTCTGAAATCCAGGCGGATGGCCGGATTTCAGGCACCTTATATTCCCGGCTGGGACTGTCACGGACTGCCCATCGAGCATAATGTGGATAAGGAGCTGGGAGAGAAGAAGAATAGTATCCCTAAGCTGTCCAAACGCGGGGCCTGCCGGAAGTATGCCGGAAAGTGGATCAAGACCCAGAAGGATGAGTTCAAACGTCTGGGCGTGCTCGGTGACTGGGACCGGCCCTATCTCACCATGAATTATGATTACGAGGCGAGCATTGCCAGGGAGTTTAATAACTTCCTCCTTTCCGGGGCAGTCATCCGTAACAAGAAACCGGTCTACTGGTGCTCCACCTGTACCACCGCACTTGCCGAAGCCGAAGTCGAATATTACGATCACAGCTCGCCTTCCATCTTTGTCAAATTCCCGGTCAAAGAAGATCTTTCAGATATCGATCCAGCTCTTGCTGGTGACCAAGTGTCAGTGGTGATCTGGACCACTACTCCCTGGACCCTGCCTGCCAACCTTGCGGTGGCCTTTCATCCCGACTTTGTCTATGCAGCGGTGAAGGTAGGGGATGAGACCCTGATCCTGGCTCAGGAGTTGGTGGAGTCAGTGATGGAGACAATGGAGATCCACGATTATTCTATTACAGGCACCTTTTCGGCTAAGGGGCTGGAAAAACGTAAATGTCGTCATCCCTTCCTTGATCGCGATTCACTCATGGTCCTGGCCAACTACGTGACCCTGGAGGCAGGTACCGGCTGCGTGCATACGGCACCGGGCCATGGTGCCGATGACTATTTGACCGGTCTGCGTTACGACCTGGAGGTTCTCTCGCCAGTGGATAGCGAAGGTCGTTACACCAAAGAGGCCGGCCAGTATGCCGGGCTCCAGGTACCTGAGGTGAACAAGACCATTAATGCAGACATGGCTGCAGGCGGAGTACTGCTCCACGAAGAGGCTATTGAGCACAGTTACCCCCATTGCTGGCGCTGTAAGAAACCGGTCATGTACCGGGCAACTCCCCAGTGGTTTATCTCCATGGAGATAAATGACCTGCGCAAAAAGGCACTGAACGAGATCGAGAACGTGCAGTGGACCCCAGCCTGGGGAATGCAGCGCATCCACTCCATGGTTGAAAATCGGCCCGATTGGTGTCTGTCCCGACAGCGGACCTGGGGCGTGCCCATCACTGTGGTCAGCTGTAAGGCGTGCGGAGAGGTCCTGAAGGACGAAAAACTGGTCGGTCGTATTGATGAACTGTTTCGTGAAGAGGGGGCTGATGCCTGGTTCCGTCACGAACTTTCTGACTTTCTCGAAGAAAGCTGCACTTGCCCCTCCTGTGGAAGCAGTGAGTTTGAAAAGGAAGAGGACATCCTTGACGTCTGGTTTGACTCAGGGACTTCTCATGCAGCAGTCTGTGAGGCCCGTGAAGAGCTGCGGGTTCCAGCGGATCTCTACCTGGAGGGCAGCGACCAGCATCGCGGCTGGTTCCAGAGTTCACTCCTCACTTCAGTGGGCACCCGTGGGCATGCACCCTTTAAGGGGGTTCTCACCCACGGCTATGTGGTGGACGGGAAGGGCAAGAAGATGTCCAAGTCCATCGGCAATGTGGTGGCCCCTGGTGAGGTGATCAAGAAATTCGGGGCAGAGATCCTCCGCCTCTGGGTGTCGAGCGAAGATTATCGTGATGATGTCAAGGTCTCTGATGAGATCCTCAAACAGGTCGCTGACAGCTATCGCAAGATCCGTAATACCATTCGTTATCTGCTGGGTAATCTGACCGATTTTGACCCTGCTCTCCATACTGTTTCCATTGAGCAGATGGAAGAGATCGATCGCTGGGCCCTGACCCGTTTTGAGGAGTTGCGGGAAAAGGTAATGGAAGCGTATGATCGCTACGAGTTTCACTCCATTCATCAGGCCCTGAATTATTTTTGCGGCACCACCATGAGTGCCTTTTACCTTGATATCCTGAAAGACCGGCTCTACTGCTCAGGGACTGATTCCCTTTTGCGCCGTTCTGCCCAGACGGTTCTCTATGAGATTCTGGGAGGACTCCTGCAACTGATGAGTCCTGTCCTCACTTTTACCACGGCTGAGGCTTGGGAGCATTTTCACGACCTTGCTGAAAATGCTCCTCTTGAAGAGTCTATCTTTTTTACCGAATTTCCAAAACCGGCACCTGAGAGACGTG
>CAYPEU010000015.1:0-38799 GCA_964409855.1 uncultured Desulfocapsa sp. | reverse complement strand
ACGGTCAGCAGTGATTTATAACAACCTCCTCTATTTTATCGTTGCCATCTTTCTCTTTGCCGTCACCGGTGAACCGGATGCCCCCCTCTTTTCCTTTCCAACTGCGCTGATCATTCTCTTTTGCCTCCTTTTCTCCTATGACTTCATCGCCAAAGGTTATTTTTCAAGGATCCCCAAAAAAGGATCCTCTGCCTACTTCAGAGCGGAAAGACGACTCTCCGTCCTTGCCCTGCTCTTCTACTCTGCCACGCTTTATTTCTGCGACATCCACTACTACCTGAAACCACTCTCCCTTGCAGGACGCCTTCCCTCCCTGACAAATATCGGTGGACTCGCGCTCTTTGTCGTTTTTTTCACCCTGATGTGGCGCCGAGCCCGCTCAACATACGAAAGCGCCTTTGGACGCAGTTATACGACCCTGGCCTTTGTCGCATCCAACATCAGGGCAAATCTCCCCATTGTCCTTCCCTGGCTCTTTCTTTCTCTGGCATACGACCTGCTGGCCCTGCTCCCTTTCCCCGGGATAAAAACCTTTCTCCACTCCCAGACAGGGGAATTTTCCTCCTTTATCCTCTTTCTGATTCTTATCCTGATTTTTTTCCCTCCCCTTGTTCGTCGTCTCTGGGGCTGTGTCCCTTTCCCCCAAGGAGACCTGCTTGATCATTTCCAGACCTTTTTCAAAAAACAGGGCTTCTCCGCCAAGGTATTTCTCTGGCCTCTCTTTGAAGGCCGGGTGCTGACCGCAGGAGTCATGGGCATCATACCCGGCCTGCGCTATGTCCTGGTTACACCCGCCCTGCTCGAAACCCTAAACCAGGACGAACTGGATGCAGTGATGGCCCATGAAATCGGCCATATCAAGAAAAAACATATGCTGCTCTATCTCCTGATCATTGTCGGGTTCAGCATAGTTGCCGGATTTATCCTGGAGCCCTTCACCTTTTTTGCCCTGTCGAGAAACAGTTTCTACCTCCTGCTCAAAAAGACAGGAGCGTCACCAGAGACCCTGCTCACTGTTCTGATGGCAGTCGTCACTCTCACCCTTATGATTCTC
Organism: uncultured Desulfocapsa sp.; assembly: GCA_964409855.1. Lineage (GTDB taxonomy): Bacteria > Desulfobacterota > Desulfobulbia > Desulfobulbales > Desulfocapsaceae > Desulfocapsa. The sequence continues at coordinate 37,745 of CAYPEU010000015.1, read as the reverse complement.
TACTTCCGCTATCTGTTTGGTTATTTTATCAGGAACTTTGAACGCCAGGCCGATCTCCACGTCTTTGACGCCCTTGGCTCCAGCCATTCCCTTATCTCCGCCTTTGAGAAAATTGCCATCATTTCCGGGCACACCAGAGACCAGCCGAGCTGGCATCATTTCGGGATAGGACAGCGTGTGGATTTCCTGGAAAAATGCGAAGGTGATCCCCTCTGGATTCAGCGCCATAACAAAAAAGTACGACTGAGTCTGTTCGCCTACCTTCTGCTGTTAGGAGCAGCAGTCTTTGGACAAGCCTTGCTCCCCTCGGCCTCCTGGGAAAAAACCTACGAAGTAAAGTACGCAGAATACATCATTGAACAGAAACTGACCCAGGAACCGGACAAGGCCCTGTGGCTCCGCCTTGCCGGTGATCTGCTGCAGCACAAAAAGATGGAAAGAAAGGCCCTGGAGGCCTATAAAAAGGCGCTGCTCCTGGAACCCGGCAATCCGGAACTGCTCAACAATATCGCCTGGCTGCTGCTGACCTCTGAAAATCTGGAACTGCGCGATCCCCCGGAGGCCTTGAGCCTGGCAAGATTTGCTGCCATGCGCCAGCCCCGGGGCCACATCCTTGACACCCTGGCCACCGCCTATTGGGCCAATAACTTGATCGACAAGGCAGTGGAGACGGAAAAACAGGCCATCTCTGCTGATCCCGAGCAGAGCAGTTTCTACCGTGAGCAAATCAAGAAATTCACCACCACAAGCTATGAGACAAGCCTGGAAGAAGAGAGAAAAGGCAGGTAGCCGACACCTTTCTGCAATCTTTTTTTCCTCTCCAGCCCCAAATATCCTTTTTACCCCCTCCTCTCCATTCCTTTTTTCAAGAATAAGTACTATTATGACTTGAGGATCCTTTGCTTTGGCTAAAGCAACAGTGTCACCAATGCACTCTGGGACCACTGATAAGCAAAAAAGCCACACCTCCACCAGCGCAAACGCACTTCATCCTATCCCCTGCTCCATGTAAATGGGGATTGAACAATTTCACCGGGAGCCCTGTATGAATCCTGTAGAAAAAAAAGCTGCCAATCGACAAGAACGTATCAACAAACTGAAACGAGCCTTTGCCTACAACATCTTTTACAAACAGGGTGTCACCACCAGAACCGCAAGCCTGAATGACTGCTACCTTGCGGTATCCCATACCCTTCGCGACCGAATGCAGCACCTCTTTGTCAACTCGGTGGAGGCGCTGATGGAAAAAGAGTCCAAGATTGTCTGTTACCTGTCTGCAGAATTTCTCATGGGCCCGCACCTGCATAACAACCTGGTCAATCTCGGCCTCTATGATGAGTTTGCCCAGGCTGCCGAAGAAAGCGGACTTGATCTCAAAAAAATCATCGACCATGAGGAGGAGCCGGGCCTTGGGAACGGTGGGCTGGGCCGCCTTGCTGCCTGTTACCTGGACTCGCTCTCCTCGCTGCAGATCCCTGCCATCGGCTATGGTATCCGCTACGAGTACGGCATGTTTGACCAGGAGATCGTAGAAGGCTGGCAGAAAGAGCTCAGTGACCGCTGGCTGCACCCCGGCAACCCCTGGGAAATCAAAAAACCGGACATGGCCTGCGATGTAGGATTCGGCGGCCACACCGAAGTATACCATGGCGAACGGGGAAAGCGGCGGATACGCTGGATCCCCGCCCGGGTAATCACTGGAATCCCTTACGACACCCCTGTGCCCGGGTATAAGGTCAACAACGTCAACCTCCTGCGCTTATGGAGTGCTGAGGCCCACACCTCCTTTGACTTTGCAGACTTCAACACCGGTGACTACTACGGTGCAGTGGAAGATAAAATCAGTGCAGAGACCATCACCAAGGTCCTGTACCCCAATGATGAGCAGTTTCTGGGCAAACGGCTGCGCCTGGAACAGCAATACTTTTTTGTATCCTGCTCCCTGCAGGACATGATCCGTATCCACCTGTTCATGTATGACAGCCTGGATAATCTCTATGATGATTTTGCAGCCCAGCTCAATGACACCCATCCGGCCGTTGCTGTTCCGGAACTTATGCGACTGCTCATAGACGTGCATCTTTATGACTGGGACAAGGCATGGGACATAACATGCAAAACCCTGTGCTACACCAACCACACCCTGCTGCCCGAGGCCATGGAAAAATGGCAGCTCGACCTCTTTGCCAGCCTGCTGCCCAGGCACCTGGAGATCATCTTTGAGATCAACCGCCGTTTCCTTGATGAAGTACGGGTCAAATTTCCCGGTGATGATGGACGCTTAAGCCGAATGTCCATCATCGATGAGTCCGGCCCCAGGTATATACGCATGGCAAACCTCGCCTGCATAGGCTCCAAGGCCATTAACGGGGTGGCAGCCATGCACACAGATCTCCTGCGTAAACACACCCTGAAAGATTGGAACAGTATGTACCCGGGGAAGATCCGTAATGTCACCAACGGAGTGACGCCAAGGCGCTGGATTGCGGTGAGTAACCCGCGCCTGACCAAACTGATCACCGAGGCCATTGGAGAGAAATGGCTCACCCACCTTGATGAACTGAAGGCCTTGGAAAAATTGGCAGACGATGCCTCATTCCTGGAGGCCTGGCACAAGGTCAAAGAAGACAACAAGCAGGACGTTGCCGAGATCATCCTGCAGCATCAAAACATGGTTGTTGACCCAAAGGCCATGTTCGACGTCCAGGTAAAACGGATCCACGAGTACAAACGCCAGCACATGAACGTGCTCCATATCATCACGCTCTACAACCGGATCAAGGACAATCCGGACATTGACATCACACCCCGCCTCTTTGTCTTTGGCGGCAAAGCAGCACCCGGTTATTTCATGGCCAAACGGATGATCAAACTGATCACCTCAGTGGCCCGGGTGGTGAACAACGACCCTGACGTCCGTGATCGGCTCAAAATCTTTTTTATCCCCAATTATAACGTCAAAATCGGCCATGTTGTCTATCCCATGACCGACCTGTCCGAACAGATTTCTTTGGCCGGCAAAGAGGCCTCGGGTACCGGCAACATGAAGTTCTCCATGAATGGAGCACTCACCATCGGCACCCTGGACGGGGCCAACGTGGAGATCCGGGAGGAGGTAGGCGCAGAAAATTTTTTCCTCTTCGGTCTCAACGTGGAAGAGGTCATGGAGCAACAGGCCTCGGGCTATCGTCCCATGGACTATTACCAGCAGAACGATGAACTGAAATCCGTTATCGATCTGATTTCCTCAGGCCATTTCTCACGCGGCGACCGGGAACTGTTCCGGCCCATTGTGGATTCACTGCTCTACGATGACCAGTACATGCTCTTTGCCGACTACCAGGAATATATCGACTGTCAGGAACAGGTCAGCAGCGTGTTCCAGGATAAAAAGAGCTGGACCAGGATGTCTATTTTGAATGCTGCCAGGATGGGCAAGTTCTCCTCAGACCGCTCCATTGCGGACTACAGCAGAAAAATCTGGGACGTGAAGCCCTTTCCTGTTGAGCTGAAATGGCAGAAGCTCCCTGAAGACGGAGTCCTCTTTACCCCCAGAAAGCAATGGATGAAAAAATAATAATGTTATTTTTTCATCCAAACATACGATTTTCAACAAAGGTGCATAGTGCATCAGGCCGCTGCACAGCGGTGCAATCGTCCACAACTACTAGAGGTAAAACGAAATGAAACTGCTAATGAACGTATTGCTTGCAAGCCTGTTGGTACTTCTAATGAGTCTTTCTGTGCATGCTGCGGACAAGGCTGCTGGAGATAAAAAACCCATGCGACTTGATGTCGCCCTGCTCACCGTTGATGCGGTCGTTGAAAGTATTGACCGGCAGACACGGCAGGTGACACTAAAAGATGCAGAGGGAAAAAGCGTTACCCTCACTCTTGATGAAGAGGCTGGAAAACTTGATGATATCGACACAGGCGACCAGGTGACCATCAAGTACCTTGAATGTGTAGCCATTGAGGTATTTGGGCCAGGCGAGATTAAACCAGGAGCAGCTGCCGGGGCCGTTGTTGCAGATTCACAACCCGGAGAAAAGCCTGCCGGTCTGCTGGCAAGTCAGGTAAGTCTAGTGGTCACCATTGAGGCCATTGATCTGGAAAAAGAGTTGGTGACCCTGAAAAACAAGGATGGACAACTGAAGACAGTAGCTCCCCAACATCCGGAAAACCTGCAGAAGGTCAAGGTCGGCGACATGGTCAAGATCACCTTTACCGAGGCTGTTGGTTTCAGCGTGACCGAAAAGCCTGCCACCAAGCAGTAAAGGATCTCATTCATTCACGAGAGTCTCTGGTGACCATCTCCGGAGACTCTGCTCGACGAATTGGATGAAGCTGAACGAGTGTCTGTCCATAAATGAGATTTTTTCTTCTAAATCGAGGCCCTCGATGAATTTAACCGAAGGTGCCCCGCAGAAATCACCCTAACTGCGGGTACAAGTGTCCTTGGAGTGCATATATACTCAGCCGGAGATGCTCATTTCCGAATAACAATTTAAAATTGTAGATACTTGTAGGAGCCCGCCCCTGCGGGCGATCAATTACGGCAAAGGTACATCCTGCAACATATCGCCCGCAGGGGCGGGCTCCTACGCATACCCTGATTGTGGGGCTGAGTTGCATAGGTAATCAGAAAAAAATACCCAAATGATAGAGCAGAAGAAACAAAACAATTAGAGACCTGTATCCTGTTACTATTTGACCCTTGATGGCTGACACAACTGGTTCAACAACACCATGAAAAACCTATCACTGTCCCTTGTATTTCTCATCCTGATCCTTGCCGGCTGTGCCAAAAAGGCCCCGGAACCGATTCCGGTTAAGATCCCCACCCGGCCGGTCAACTACCTGCACGAGATCAAACCGATCCTTGATAAGCGCTGTGCTGTCTGCCATTCCTGCTACAATTCACCCTGCCAGCTCAAACTGAACTCCTACGAAGGTGTTGACCGGGGCGGCAGCAAAAAGGCGGTCTACAACTCTACCCGCTTGACTACCATGGATCCAACCCGGTTGTTCATCGATGCCCATTCCACCGAGGAGTGGCGCAAGAAGGACTTTCATACAGTCACTGAATCCACTGCTGCTGACGGGTTGAACAACTCACTCATACTCCAGATCCTCTCTCACAAGATGAAAAATCCGGAGAGCAAGGGGGAATATTACTCTGAAGCAGAGGATCTGACCTGTGCTGCCACCAGTATCGAACTGGACGGCTACCTGTCTAAACACCCCAACCGAGGAATGCCTTTTGGCTTTCCTCCGCTGACACAGGAGGAGTTTGAGCTGATTGGTGGCTGGCTGGCCCAGGGTGCCAAGGGACCAACAGCTGCCGAACAGGAAAAACTGACCACGCCCATGGCAGCTGATGCCTTGGAGATCAGCAAGTGGGAGACCTTTTTCAACAACCGGGATCCCAAGTATGCCATGACTGCCCGCTACCTCTACGAGCACCTGTTTCTGGCCCATATCAAGTTCAATACTGACACCAACGAGTTTTACGAGCTGCTCCGCTCCAGGACCCCTCCGGACAGCCCTGTTGATCTGATCGACACAGTCCGCCCCTATGATGATCCTGAAGTGGAGACCTTCTACTATCGCTTTCGCAAGATCCACTCGACCATTGTCCACAAGACCCATATGGTCTTTGACTTTAATGATGCCAAGCTCAGTCGTTTCAAGGAGCTGTTCATCGAGCCAAAATGGTTACAGGAACCGCACCTGGCAGGCTATGACCCAACTGAGAGTGCCAATCCCTTTGTCTCCTTTGAACAAATCCCGCCGCGCTCCCGCTACCAGTTCCTCCTGGACAATTCCCACTATATTATCATGACCTTTATCCGCGGACCGGTCTGCCGGGGACAGGTGGCTCTGAACGTCATCCACGATCACTTCTGGGTCATGTTCCAGGACCCGGATCATGACCTGAGTGTTGTTTATCCAGCATTTCTTAAACTCCAGAAGGATAACCTGATCATGCCCATTGAAAAGGGGAGCAGGTTCCCAGTTCGCGACCTGATCGGCAACAGGTATGACAAGGCAATCAACAATTATTACAAGGCCCGGCAGGACTATTACATGTCCCACAACTATCAGGGCCAGGGCTATGATGCCATCTGGAAGGGAAACAGCGCAGCAGATGCCCCCCTGCTCACAATCTATCGTCACTTTGACAGCGCCTCAGTGCACAAGGGCGTCCTCGGTGAACTCCCTCGAACCATGTGGGTCATGGATTACCCCCAATTCGAGAGGATCTACTATGCCCTGGTAGCCGGCTTTGACGTTTACGGCACCCTGGGCCACCAACTGGCCGTCCGTCTCTACATGGATGGCTTACGGGAAGAGGGGGAAAGCTATTTCCTCGGCTTCATGCCCGCAGAAAAACGCAGGCCCATGATGGAATCCTGGTACCAGGGAGTAAAGCCGAAAAATGTCGTCTACTACGATGCAGGAATCCCCGGAAAGATTGCCTTTAAAACAGAGAATCCTCAACAGGAATTCATAGAACAACTGGTCAACAATCACATCCTGCCAGAGACCGGCATCAGCTTTGACCCGGTCAACTACCTGCCGGCAGGTGTTGAGTATCCGCCCCTGCCGAACCAGTACGATCTGGGCCGCCTTGCTGCCTGTTACCTGGACTCGCTCTCCTCGCTGCAGATCCCTGCCATCGGCTATGGTATCCGCTACGAGTACGGCATGTTTGACCAGGAGATCGTAGAAGGCTGGCAGAAAGAGCTCAGTGACCGCTGGCTGCACCCCGGCAACCCCTGGGAAATCAAAAAACCGGACATGGCCTGCGATGTAGGATTCGGCGGCCACACCGAAGTATACCATGGCGAACGGGGAAAGCGGCGGATACGCTGGATCCCCGCCCGGGTAATCACTGGAATCCCTTACGACACCCCTGTGCCCGGGTATAAGGTCAACAACGTCAACCTCCTGCGCTTATGGAGTGCTGAGGCCCACACCTCCTTTGACTTTGCAGACTTCAACACCGGTGACTACTACGGTGCAGTGGAAGATAAAATCAGTGCAGAGACCATCACCAAGGTCCTGTACCCCAATGATGAGCAGTTTCTGGGCAAACGGCTGCGCCTGGAACAGCAATACTTTTTTGTATCCTGCTCCCTGCAGGACATGATCCGTATCCACCTGTTCATGTATGACAGCCTGGATAATCTCTATGATGATTTTGCAGCCCAGCTCAATGACACCCATCCGGCCGTTGCTGTTCCGGAACTTATGCGACTGCTCATAGACGTGCATCTTTATGACTGGGACAAGGCATGGGACATAACATGCAAAACCCTGTGCTACACCAACCACACCCTGCTGCCCGAGGCCATGGAAAAATGGCAGCTCGACCTCTTTGCCAGCCTGCTGCCCAGGCACCTGGAGATCATCTTTGAGATCAACCGCCGTTTCCTTGATGAAGTACGGGTCAAATTTCCCGGTGATGATGGACGCTTAAGCCGAATGTCCATCATCGATGAGTCCGGCCCCAGGTATATACGCATGGCAAACCTCGCCTGCATAGGCTCCAAGGCCATTAACGGGGTGGCAGCCATGCACACAGATCTCCTGCGTAAACACACCCTGAAAGATTGGAACAGTATGTACCCGGGGAAGATCCGTAATGTCACCAACGGAGTGACGCCAAGGCGCTGGATTGCGGTGAGTAACCCGCGCCTGACCAAACTGATCACCGAGGCCATTGGAGAGAAATGGCTCACCCACCTTGATGAACTGAAGGCCTTGGAAAAATTGGCAGACGATGCCTCATTCCTGGAGGCCTGGCACAAGGTCAAAGAAGACAACAAGCAGGACGTTGCCGAGATCATCCTGCAGCATCAAAACATGGTTGTTGACCCAAAGGCCATGTTCGACGTCCAGGTAAAACGGATCCACGAGTACAAACGCCAGCACATGAACGTGCTCCATATCATCACGCTCTACAACCGGATCAAGGACAATCCGGACATTGACATCACACCCCGCCTCTTTGTCTTTGGCGGCAAAGCAGCACCCGGTTATTTCATGGCCAAACGGATGATCAAACTGATCACCTCAGTGGCCCGGGTGGTGAACAACGACCCTGACGTCCGTGATCGGCTCAAAATCTTTTTTATCCCCAATTATAACGTCAAAATCGGCCATGTTGTCTATCCCATGACCGACCTGTCCGAACAGATTTCTTTGGCCGGCAAAGAGGCCTCGGGTACCGGCAACATGAAGTTCTCCATGAATGGAGCACTCACCATCGGCACCCTGGACGGGGCCAACGTGGAGATCCGGGAGGAGGTAGGCGCAGAAAATTTTTTCCTCTTCGGTCTCAACGTGGAAGAGGTCATGGAGCAACAGGCCTCGGGCTATCGTCCCATGGACTATTACCAGCAGAACGATGAACTGAAATCCGTTATCGATCTGATTTCCTCAGGCCATTTCTCACGCGGCGACCGGGAACTGTTCCGGCCCATTGTGGATTCACTGCTCTACGATGACCAGTACATGCTCTTTGCCGACTACCAGGAATATATCGACTGTCAGGAACAGGTCAGCAGCGTGTTCCAGGATAAAAAGAGCTGGACCAGGATGTCTATTTTGAATGCTGCCAGGATGGGCAAGTTCTCCTCAGACCGCTCCATTGCGGACTACAGCAGAAAAATCTGGGACGTGAAGCCCTTTCCTGTTGAGCTGAAATGGCAGAAGCTCCCTGAAGACGGAGTCCTCTTTACCCCCAGAAAGCAATGGATGAAAAAATAATAATGTTATTTTTTCATCCAAACATACGATTTTCAACAAAGGTGCATAGTGCATCAGGCCGCTGCACAGCGGTGCAATCGTCCACAACTACTAGAGGTAAAACGAAATGAAACTGCTAATGAACGTATTGCTTGCAAGCCTGTTGGTACTTCTAATGAGTCTTTCTGTGCATGCTGCGGACAAGGCTGCTGGAGATAAAAAACCCATGCGACTTGATGTCGCCCTGCTCACCGTTGATGCGGTCGTTGAAAGTATTGACCGGCAGACACGGCAGGTGACACTAAAAGATGCAGAGGGAAAAAGCGTTACCCTCACTCTTGATGAAGAGGCTGGAAAACTTGATGATATCGACACAGGCGACCAGGTGACCATCAAGTACCTTGAATGTGTAGCCATTGAGGTATTTGGGCCAGGCGAGATTAAACCAGGAGCAGCTGCCGGGGCCGTTGTTGCAGATTCACAACCCGGAGAAAAGCCTGCCGGTCTGCTGGCAAGTCAGGTAAGTCTAGTGGTCACCATTGAGGCCATTGATCTGGAAAAAGAGTTGGTGACCCTGAAAAACAAGGATGGACAACTGAAGACAGTAGCTCCCCAACATCCGGAAAACCTGCAGAAGGTCAAGGTCGGCGACATGGTCAAGATCACCTTTACCGAGGCTGTTGGTTTCAGCGTGACCGAAAAGCCTGCCACCAAGCAGTAAAGGATCTCATTCATTCACGAGAGTCTCTGGTGACCATCTCCGGAGACTCTGCTCGACGAATTGGATGAAGCTGAACGAGTGTCTGTCCATAAATGAGATTTTTTCTTCTAAATCGAGGCCCTCGATGAATTTAACCGAAGGTGCCCCGCAGAAATCACCCTAACTGCGGGTACAAGTGTCCTTGGAGTGCATATATACTCAGCCGGAGATGCTCATTTCCGAATAACAATTTAAAATTGTAGATACTTGTAGGAGCCCGCCCCTGCGGGCGATCAATTACGGCAAAGGTACATCCTGCAACATATCGCCCGCAGGGGCGGGCTCCTACGCATACCCTGATTGTGGGGCTGAGTTGCATAGGTAATCAGAAAAAAATACCCAAATGATAGAGCAGAAGAAACAAAACAATTAGAGACCTGTATCCTGTTACTATTTGACCCTTGATGGCTGACACAACTGGTTCAACAACACCATGAAAAACCTATCACTGTCCCTTGTATTTCTCATCCTGATCCTTGCCGGCTGTGCCAAAAAGGCCCCGGAACCGATTCCGGTTAAGATCCCCACCCGGCCGGTCAACTACCTGCACGAGATCAAACCGATCCTTGATAAGCGCTGTGCTGTCTGCCATTCCTGCTACAATTCACCCTGCCAGCTCAAACTGAACTCCTACGAAGGTGTTGACCGGGGCGGCAGCAAAAAGGCGGTCTACAACTCTACCCGCTTGACTACCATGGATCCAACCCGGTTGTTCATCGATGCCCATTCCACCGAGGAGTGGCGCAAGAAGGACTTTCATACAGTCACTGAATCCACTGCTGCTGACGGGTTGAACAACTCACTCATACTCCAGATCCTCTCTCACAAGATGAAAAATCCGGAGAGCAAGGGGGAATATTACTCTGAAGCAGAGGATCTGACCTGTGCTGCCACCAGTATCGAACTGGACGGCTACCTGTCTAAACACCCCAACCGAGGAATGCCTTTTGGCTTTCCTCCGCTGACACAGGAGGAGTTTGAGCTGATTGGTGGCTGGCTGGCCCAGGGTGCCAAGGGACCAACAGCTGCCGAACAGGAAAAACTGACCACGCCCATGGCAGCTGATGCCTTGGAGATCAGCAAGTGGGAGACCTTTTTCAACAACCGGGATCCCAAGTATGCCATGACTGCCCGCTACCTCTACGAGCACCTGTTTCTGGCCCATATCAAGTTCAATACTGACACCAACGAGTTTTACGAGCTGCTCCGCTCCAGGACCCCTCCGGACAGCCCTGTTGATCTGATCGACACAGTCCGCCCCTATGATGATCCTGAAGTGGAGACCTTCTACTATCGCTTTCGCAAGATCCACTCGACCATTGTCCACAAGACCCATATGGTCTTTGACTTTAATGATGCCAAGCTCAGTCGTTTCAAGGAGCTGTTCATCGAGCCAAAATGGTTACAGGAACCGCACCTGGCAGGCTATGACCCAACTGAGAGTGCCAATCCCTTTGTCTCCTTTGAACAAATCCCGCCGCGCTCCCGCTACCAGTTCCTCCTGGACAATTCCCACTATATTATCATGACCTTTATCCGCGGACCGGTCTGCCGGGGACAGGTGGCTCTGAACGTCATCCACGATCACTTCTGGGTCATGTTCCAGGACCCGGATCATGACCTGAGTGTTGTTTATCCAGCATTTCTTAAACTCCAGAAGGATAACCTGATCATGCCCATTGAAAAGGGGAGCAGGTTCCCAGTTCGCGACCTGATCGGCAACAGGTATGACAAGGCAATCAACAATTATTACAAGGCCCGGCAGGACTATTACATGTCCCACAACTATCAGGGCCAGGGCTATGATGCCATCTGGAAGGGAAACAGCGCAGCAGATGCCCCCCTGCTCACAATCTATCGTCACTTTGACAGCGCCTCAGTGCACAAGGGCGTCCTCGGTGAACTCCCTCGAACCATGTGGGTCATGGATTACCCCCAATTCGAGAGGATCTACTATGCCCTGGTAGCCGGCTTTGACGTTTACGGCACCCTGGGCCACCAACTGGCCGTCCGTCTCTACATGGATGGCTTACGGGAAGAGGGGGAAAGCTATTTCCTCGGCTTCATGCCCGCAGAAAAACGCAGGCCCATGATGGAATCCTGGTACCAGGGAGTAAAGCCGAAAAATGTCGTCTACTACGATGCAGGAATCCCCGGAAAGATTGCCTTTAAAACAGAGAATCCTCAACAGGAATTCATAGAACAACTGGTCAACAATCACATCCTGCCAGAGACCGGCATCAGCTTTGACCCGGTCAACTACCTGCCGGCAGGTGTTGAGTATCCGCCCCTGCCGAACCAGTACGATACCATGGCCGATTACCTGCAGGCCTTTCGATCCGTTTCTCAACCTGGGACCGAATTTTTTTCCCTGGTTGATGATTTCAATGCCAACATAGTCTATATACGCATCCGCAGAAACGACGGAACTGATAGCGTGGTCTCAATTATCATCAACCGCTGGCATGACAACGTGGCCTTCCTGTTCAATGAGAAGGCTGCGCTGAATCCAGCAAAAGACAGTGCCGACTTTATCGAGGGATTCCACGGCTCCTATCCCAACTACTTCATCGATATCCAACAGGATGACCTGCCGGACTTTTTTGATCTCTTGACCAACCTGGGCAAGATTGATGAGGAGGAAGCAAATAAACGCATTGATAAATATGCTATCAACCGGGCCAATAAAAATTTTTGGAACTATTACGATTGGTTCCAGGACCGATTCAACAAGGATCAACCGGTTCACTCAGGTCTCTTTGACCTGAACCGCTACTATCATCAGGCCGAATAACAACAGCCGGCTGACAGGGACACGGCCCAAACAATCAAAACCCAAAACAAGGAGGACAATCCCATGAACAAATCTGAACTCATCTCCCATATCGCAGATTCCGCAGATATCAGTAATAAAGCAGCAGGTGCAGCACTGCAGGCCTTTATGACTGCGGTTACGGATACCACGAAAAAAGGTGACAAGCTGACCCTGATCGGCTTTGGCACATTTTCAAAGAGTGAAAGATCTGCCCGTACCGGCCGTAACCCGCAGACCGGCAAAGAGATACAAATCCCTGCCAAGAGCGTGGTTAAATTTAAAGTTGGTAAGAAGCTGGCTGAGGCAGTTAAGTAGCGTCTCTCTTGAAAAATTGTCTTTTCGTCCAGTTTCTGCGTTATACGAAAAGACAATTTTTTCAAGGCACCATGGTATGGGTGTTCTCCTCGGCAGCAGACATTCTCTCTTGCAAGATATACAAACATTGCTCCTTCTCAACGGTCAAAGCCTGTGATCGCGCATCTATTGCAAAAAGTTCTTATTCCTGCTTGCGGACAAAGAGTATATACTGACACTATGAATACTTATAAAACTCTTTTAAGAGCCTATGCTGTCCCATTTTCACCCCTTGTCACCAGTCTTTCACTGCTCTTTTTCTGTGTGCTCTGGGTAAGTTCATCAGAAATGGCCATTGCCAAAAGCAATAGATATGAAATCTTGGTCCATGAAGGTGAAATCACAAAAACAGTTGAATATTTCAAAAGCAAACACTTCTGGGGCGAAAGCAGCCATGCCCAAAATCCGGATGTTCCACGAATCATATTGGCAGTGGCCAGTAAACGCTGGCAGAAAGAGTCGCAGAAGGTACCTGTGCCGGTAAAAAAAGAACTCTTCTACCGTGCGATTGTGCCCATGGTCCTGCTTGCCAATGAACTGATCATGGAAGAGAGACAAGAGCTTGAGGGAATCGATAAAAGCCTGGCTCAAGGGAAAACACTCACTGCAGAACAACAGGCCCGCCTGCAGTCCATTGCCAGAAAATATGGCATTCAGGATGTGGACGATCCCCGAAAACAGATGGCCGGACTCCTTGAACGGGTGGACAGTATCCCCCCTTCACTGGCCCTGGGACAGACCGCCTATGAGAGCGGCTACGGCACGTCCCGTTTCGCGGTTGAAGGCAACGCCCTCTTTGGCCAGTGGACCTACAGCGGTGGCGTTATGAAACCCAAAGAACATCGGGCCAGCAAAGGAAATTACGGAGTGGCGGCCTATGACTGGCCGTTTGATTCAGTGAGAAGTTATATGCAGAATCTCAACACCCACAGAGCCTATCAGAAACTGCGAGATAAAAGAGCGACCTTAAGAAGGCAGGGGAAGGAAGTGAGCGGCCTGGCCCTGGCAGAGACCCTTGACAGCTATTCGGAAAGGGGTATGGAATATGTCAAGACCCTGAAATCCATTATCACCGTTAACGGTCTTGAAATTGCCGACAAGGCCTATCTCAGAGACGAGCCCATCACCTTGATTGTTGGTGTGGAAGGTGCAGCCAAAAAAGAGAAAACAGAATCTAAAATCGAGCAGCTGCGCGGTTCGGGTGAACTTGATCGAATTGTCAAAAGCATGCGCCTGACTGGTGAAAAGTAACCATATGAAACCAATTGTAACAACTGTTTGTCTGTTCTTTTTCTGCCTGGCTGGCGTGAATTGTTTGGCAGAACAAAAATCACTTATTGGGGAAACAGCCTGGATAGAAGTGGGAGATATTCCTTTTGCCTACCTTGCGAGAATTGACACAGGCGCCCGGATCACCTCAATTCATGCAGTAGACGTGACGATCACTGACAGAAGTGCTGTCCCTGATGAGAATGTCGGCAAAATGATCTCTTTTCAAACCATAAATCGTGATGGAAAAGTTCAGCAACTAACTGCAGTTATTGTCAGAGTGAGTACTGTAAAAAACAGCCAGGGAACGGAGCAGCGATATGTGATTGAACTGCCCCTCGCCTGGAAGCATGTGAAGAAAAAGGTTGAGGTGAACCTGCGGGATCGTTCAAGAATGACCTATAAGCTGCTCATCGGGCGCAACTGGTTGTCTGAGGATTTTCTCGTAGATGTGGACATGAAGGCTGCTGAGAAAAGAGAACAACCATGAAACAGGTGTTGCTGCTCTTTATTTCCATGGGATGCATTGCTCCCTGCCTCTCCTTCGTTGCAACAAAACAGGTCATGCCCTGCCTGTAATAGGCAAACTTGAAACACTCAGACCGGCAAAAGACAGCTTACACTTTCCAGTCTACTTTTTTTTAATCTCTCTCACCAGTTATCGAGAAGAAAGGAACAGCTTTCAGGTTGAGTTAACAGCAGCAGAAAAAAAGGATATGGCAATATCATGGAAATAATAGACAGCAATAAAATCTTTAGCAAAAATGTTATTGAGGCTGCTATCAAGATAGCCATCCTCGGGATCATGGTCATCTGGACCTTTCTCCTGATAAGGCCGTTTATGATCCCGGTTATCTGGGGAATTATTCTGGCAGTCGCCACAGAGCCGTTTATTGGCAGGCTTGGCAAAATGCTTGGTGGACGGAAGTCACTGGCGGCCGTTCTTTTTGTTCTTGTCATTATCGCTGCCCTGGTCATTCCTTCAGTGCTTCTTGTCATAGAATCCATTGATACAGTGCAGACCATCTCGGAACAGATGCAGAACAAGACGCTTGTCATTCCCCCGCCGCCTGCAAAGGTTGCCGACTGGCCCTTCATCGGGGACACAGTACATCAGGCCTGGCAACTCTTTTCCACAAATCTGGAAGCAGCCCTGAAACAATTTGCCCCCCAGCTTAAAACAGCGGCAGGAACACTGCTTGGCTCTGTGGGCGGAGGTGTTTTAGGGCTTTTCATGATTATCATCTCAACCTGTATTGCCGGTGTGTTCCTGGCCAAGGCAGAAAAAAGTTCTGCTGTTGCTGAGAAAATCATTACCCGTTTTGCAGGAGACAAGGGGGCGGAGATCACCTCCCTTGCCACTGCCACCATCCGTGGAGTCATGCAGGGTGTTGTCGGGGTTGCAGTGATTCAGGCAATCCTTTCCGCCATCGGCATGGTTGTAGTTGGAGTTCCTGCGGCGGGCCTGTGGTCGGTACTGGTGTTGGTCTGTGCAGTCAGCCAGTTGCCGCCGATGCTTGTCCTCGGTCCAGTTGCCGCCTATGTCTTTTCTGTTGCCGACACCACTCCAGCTGTTGTTTTTCTTGTCTGGGCTCTTTTTGTCAGCGTAAGTGATGGCTTTTTAAAACCCCTGCTCATGGGTCGTGGGGTTGATATCCCCATGCTGGTCATTCTCCTCGGTGCCTTAGGCGGCATGATGCTCTTCGGTATCATTGGCCTCTTTGTCGGCGCTGTTGTACTTGCCATCATGTATACCTTGTTTATGGCATGGGTGGAGGAAGAACAGGAAAAGAATATGGTGGGGGTGAAGAATGAGGAATGAGAAGAGGGGTGTTGATTTTTTCTCCGGGAAAAGAACAACACCATACGAGACTGTAGCTTTAATGAGACCCTGCAAATGAAAATTTCTGCACTCAGCACCCTCTCTATTCTTGGGTTATCCCTATTGTCCTTTGGTGGCTGCACGATGCTGGGACCTGATTTTCAGACTCCGGAGACAGAATTCCCGGAAGCCTGGAGGGAAAATGCCCATTTTAGAAAACTGTCAGAGGAGGAGAACATCGAATGGTGGAAACTATTCAATGATCCGGTTCTCAACAAGCTGATCCAGACTGCTTATGCACAAAATCTAACGCTGCGCACTGCGGGTCTGCGCATCCTTGAATCCCGGGCCCAGCTGGGTCTGGTCAAAGGCAACATCTATCCCCAGCTCCAGGAGATGAATGGTGATGTGATGACCATCGGCACCACTGGTCCTGCAACAGATCGCTATTACAATGCGGCTTCCATTGGCTTTGATGTTGGTTGGGAAATAGATTTCTGGGGGAAATTTCGCCGTTCCATTGAATCAGCAGATGCCAGCCTCTTTGCAAGCATCGCTGATTACGATGATATCCTTGTCAGCCTTACGGCTGAAGTGGCCCGCACATACACTTCTGTTCGCACTCTGGAAGAACGCATTCGTCTGGCTAAGAAAAACAGTACCCTGCAGGAGGACGGTCTCCAGTTGGTCATGCACCAGTTTGAAGCCGGTACCGTAACCGAGCTTGATGTGCAACAGGCAAAAACCCTCTTGAGTTCAACCCTTGCTACAATTCCAAACCTGCAAGGCGCCTTGCAGCAAAACTACAACAGTCTCGCTATCCTCTTAGGCATATTCCCAGGAGATCTCGATGAGTTTTTCACTGAAACGGGTAACATCCCCACAGCTTCCTCTGACATAGCTGTGGGGATTCCAGCTGACCTGCTGCGGAGACGTCCGGATATTCGTAAAGCTGAGATGCAGACAGCAGCGCAGAGTGCCCAGGTAGGTGTTGCACTGACAGAATTATACCCAAGTTTTACTCTTTTTGGTTCCCTGGGGTGGAGCGCGAATGACATAGGCGAAAACAGCCTGGGAGATATTTTTGAGGCAAACAGTTTCAGTTATTCATTTGGCCCGGCCTTCAAATGGAACATCCTTAACTACGGGCGGATAAAGAACCAGGTACGTATCCAGGATGCCCGTCTGGAGCAGCTCATAACCAGTTATCAAAATATTGTCCTGGGAGCTGCACGCGAAGTTGAAGACAGTATGACCGGTCTTGTCTACGCCCAAAAAGAAGCAGAATACCTGGGCCAGGGAGTAGCGAGCTCCAAGAGATCCGTGGAACTGTCCCTGCTCCAGTATGAGGAAGGATTTACTGACTATCAGCGGGTCCTGGACTCCACCAGGGCGCTGACCCAGAAGCAGGATCAATACGCCCAGCTCCAGGGAGAGATAGCGACCAACTTCATCAACCTGTACAAAGCACTTGGCGGAGGATGGCAGATTCGTCTGGGCAACGATCTCGTTCCCCAGAGTGTAAAAGAAAAGATGGAAGAAAGAAACGATTGGGGCAATTTGTTGACCAATCCTTCTCCCGAGGGTGAATAGAGATGGCTGCCAGCAAAAAAAAGAGCCCCATTGAGGGACACGGTTTCCGGAATCTCCTTTTTTTCCTCCTGCTCTATATGGTCGGCAGTCCCTTTCTTGCCCCTTATCCATCCCTTGCAATCTTTGCCCATGCATCGCTGTCGATCTCCCTGTTTGTTGCGATTTACACAGTACAAAAACAACAGCAGAAGCGCTCTGTTGCCATAGCCCTGCTCCTGCCGCTTCTTGTCCTCTACTGGCTCGGGATATATGACATTATCTCTTTCACTCGGCTCGCGTCCTACCTCCTCTTTGCCGTCTATTTCGGCCTTCTGGTCTATTCCTATGTTTGGCAGATAGCCCATTCACACAAGGTCACACGGAACGTGCTCTACGCGACCTTTTGTCTCTACCTCATTATCGGTCTCTTCTGGGGATCACTCTATACGCTCCTGAATGAATTAATCCCAGGTGCATACAGTGGTGTGCTGTTGGACAATATACAGACCCATCCCGTTCATATATTCAATTATTTCAGCCTCGTAACCCTCACCACCCTGGGTTATGGGGATATTACCCCTCAAACTGCAGGAGCGGCCTCCCTTTGTCAGATGGAGGCAATTGTGGGTCAATTTTTTACAGCAGTTGTTGTTGCATGGCTGGTGGGGATGTTTGTATCAGAAAAGCGTAATGAAGATCGGGGGTGAGGTTTGAGATTTGCGGGATGAATTAACTCTTTAAAGGTAGGTTTTAATAATGTCTGCAAAGGGAATAAATACTAACGAGAAAACTTCTTCTGATGTTCCTGAGAAAGAAAAGAAACGGGACCCTGTAACATTCTGGACAAGAATCGTGTTGGTCTCCTGTGTTGCAATTTTTATCTGGCATCTGCTCGGCGACAAGTACACCCCCTATACCAGTAACGGTCGCATTGAAGCCTTTGTGGTTCCCATTGCTCCGCAGGTCTCAGGGACTCTGATCAATGTGTATGCCCTCAATAACCAGATTGTCAGTGATCAGCAGAATCTGGCCATTGTTGATCCGGCAAAGTATGAATTAGCCGTTCGCCGGGCCCAGGCAGATCTGCAGCAGGCAAGCCAGACATCTTCTGCTGATATGAGCAGTGTTACTACTGCCCAGGCCAAGCTTGCCGAGGCAGAGGCAAACCTTCGCAATGCAGAGGTAAAAGGACGACGCATCATAAAGCTCTCCAAGCAGGGGGCTGCCTCAGTATCACGGGCTGACGATGCCCGCTCAAGTATTGAAGCGAAAAAGGCACGCGTTGCCAGCGCACGTTCCGAACTTGAAAAAGCCAAGAGTAACCTCGGTGCTACCGGACAGGACAATGCCCGGATCAGATCAGCCCTCACAGCCCTTGAAACAGCGCAACTCGATCTACACAACACCACCATTAGAGCCCCTTCCGAGGGGATCATCACCAACCTCACTGTGGATATCGGTCATTTTGCCAGCACCGGTGCTCCGATCATGACATTCATCTCCACAAAAGATGTCTGGGTGCAGGCAGATATGCGGGAGAACAGCCTGGGACATATCAAACAGGGAGCTCCTGTGGAAATGGTGCTCGATGCTGCTCCAGGCCGGATATTCAAGGGAGAGGTGATGAGTGTAGGCTATGGTGTCTCAGACAACAACTCTAATGTTGTAGGGGGGTTGGCCACTGTGCAGACATCCACTGGCTGGCTGAGACAGGCACAGCATTTCCCGGTCCTCATCCGCTTTAGTGATGAAAGTGCCAAGGGGGTTCTTCGTGCCGGCGGCCAGGTTAATGTTATGATTTATACGGGCAGTCGTCCGATCCTCAACACCCTTGGCAGCCTCTGGATACGCCTTATCAGTCTCTTGTCGCACATTTACTGATGGTTACATAACAATTCTTCATCTGCCTTGTTGTCATAATTTTTCAATCATTGCATATGAAGAATTCTCCTCAACCATCTTTGACAACGATCATTCTTGAGTTTTAAATGTAAGAAGCAAGTAAAAAAACAGGGCAGATAAAATGACGCTGCAGGCAGTGCAAACACTTCGTATGGCATTTGGAGTATGGACGGCCATTGCCGTTGCCTATGGTATGGCCTGGCAACTCTCGTTCATGGCCCCTCTTTTTGCCACCATTTTCCTCCTCTTTCCGGTATGGATCGGCTGGAAAATGGCTGTTCAACTTCTTCTCCGGCTGACCTTCAGCCTGTTGCTGGGGCTTGTCATCAGTGAAGTTTTCCTTGATTTTCCCACAATATGCATACTGCTTTACGGATTGCTGTTCTTCTTTATCTACTATAATGATACACCCTCAGCGCCGCCGTTTGCAGCAATGTTCATGACCATTGGCATCACCATTGTCCCGATGATGGGGCTTTCCGGGGCTGGGCTGCCTCAGTTTATTGCCATGGCCATTCTCGTCAATTTGGGGTTTGGTCTTCTCTTTGCCTGGCTTTTTCATACCCTTCTCCCGAACAGTCTTGCCCGGCAAAACACCCAGGCCTTGCCAGGAAAGAAACCAGCCCCTCCGCCATTGCCCCTGCATGAAGAACGGATCCGACAGGCCCTGACCAGTACCATTGTTGCCCTTACTGCGGTGGTCATCTTCTTTTCCTTTAATCTGATTGCCTATGCCTTTGCCATGATTCAGATCTGTTTCATGGTTGGAGCCCCGAATGCCAATGCATCTGTTCAGGCCTTAAAAGATAATGCCATAGCCTGCTGTATTGGCGGTGCAGCCATGATTATCGCCTTCAACCTCCTTGTTGCCGCACCTACTTATCTCTTCCTGCTGGCCCTGACCCTTTTGTTTACTCTTTTTTTCAGCAAACAGATATTTGGAGGCGGCCCAATGGCCAAGGCCTCTGTTTCCGCTTTGACCACCTTTCTCGTCCTTCTCGGAACTTCCACCATGGTCGACAAGGTCGCCAGTACAAACTTCTACCTGCGCATCGCCCAGATTCTTTTTGCCGGCCTGTTCGCCGTAGCCGGCCTTATTTTCGTTGGACATCTCCTGCGTCCAGAAAGAAAACATCTCCTTTCCCCCTTCCTTCACAGATCGAGGTAAATTTCTATGAAATCAATCCTTCGCTGGATCGGTATTGTCGTTCTCACCCCTGTTCTCTTGCTGCTCGGTGTCCTCACCGTGGTTTCCATCATGGGTATCACCGTTAATCTGGACAGGGTTCGTCCCATCGTGGAAAAAGGGGCTTCAGCGGCACTTGATCGCCAGGTTACCATAACAGGGTCTGTCGAGCTCCTCCCCACCCTGAACCCAAGGCTGGAAGTGCAAGGAGTGCGTATTGACAATCCGGAAGGTTGGGGCAATCCCGACTTTGTTGGTCTCCAACTGGTGCGAATACAACTGGGACTGATCGACCTGCTCAAAAAAGAGATCAAGGTCGATGAAATCACTGCAGAAGGGGTAAGTATTAAGCTGGAAAGCCGCAAAGACGACCTGAATAACTGGTCCTTTGCGCCCTCTGATGCAAAAGAGGAGCCCAAGGAAACAGCGGCAAAGGATTCTCCCCCTGAAGAAACAGATAGTGGTGCAATACACTTTAAAGCGATCGACAAACTTTCCCTGAATGATATTGCCGTAAGCTACCGAGACGCAGTTTTGGGGAAGAGTATCACTTTCCAGCTTGATGCACTCAGTGGTGAGGCAAAAAAAGGGAAACCGGTTCGCCTGCAGGCCAAAGGAAGTCTACAGAAGCAGATTTACAGCTTTGACCTTGATGCAGGAGCCCTAGATACCCTTCGCCCGCAAGAACAATCATGGCCCCTTGCCCTTTCCGGTAAAATTGCAGGAACCCCCTTTTCCGCCAAAGGAAATTTTGGCAAGAAAGACAAGGAACAGCAGCTCTCTCTCGATGTCTCCATTGGCACGGTAGACATCGGTGCACTTCTCAGCTGGCTCAAGGTAGCTGACGATATCAAGGCATCCACTGAAGAGCTTGGCCTGAACCTGCATCTCAGAGGAGATAGTCTGCATGAACTGGTCAGCCAATCAGAATTCAATTTTGCTCTGAAAGGCGGAAGTTGGACACTTGGTGACGTGGACAGTGACACAGAATTACCCATCAGTGGCCTTGATGGAGACATTGGGGCAAAACCCGGCAAGCCCATTACTGTTAATTTGAATGGGACAATTGAGGCCACGCCTGTGAATATTGTCATCCAGGGCATGCCCCTTCTCAACTACATCACTGACCCCGGTGAACTGCCCATCACTGTTGCCTTTGCCGGTGCTGGTGCCAAACTCAAATTCAGCGGTGGTGTGGAGATGCCCGTCAGCGATCAATTTTTTAACCTGGCCATGACCCTTCAGGGTGAGCAGCTGGATAGCCTGAACGAGTTTCTCCATGTAGACCTGCCCCCTTTTGGCCCCTACAGCCTGGATGCACAATTTTCTGCCACTGAGACAGGCTATGACTTATCCAATCTGCAACTTAAGGTCGGCTCCAGTGATTTAACAGGGAGTATGAGCCTCAATAACAGCGGAGCCAGGCCAGAAATCAAGGTACAGCTCATCAGCAATGTCCTGCAGATCAATGATTTTGCCCTCGGTGACTGGAGCCCTGACGGGAAAAAAAGTTCTCCAGTAGAGAAGGAAAGTACTCAAGGGCAAGCACCTGAAGAAAAGGAGAAAAAAGAGAAACAAGCAGCAGATGTGCACTCTCTGCTATCTCCCGAAGCCTTGGCCAGGTTCAATGGAACACTCTCCATTGAGATGGCAAAGGTGCTCTCTGGTAAAGATACGCTGGGGAGCGCTACCCTGCAGTCCACTCTGCAGGATGGTCGTTTTTCCATAGCCCCCCTGCAGCTGGGGCTTGCAGGCGGGACAGCAAAGCTTGAGTTCTCCTTTCATCCAACAGCAACAGAGGCAGAGATCCATCTGGGTACCACAATCAAGAATCTTGATATTGGTATCCTGGCACGCCGGGCCAAGCCGGAATCAAGCATGGGTGGTGTTCTCCATCTTGACATTCTACTGGACTCCACGGCCCCTGCGCTCAGGGACCTGATGGCCAATGGCAAGGGGCATTTTGACCTGGCCTTTATTCCGGTAAATTTTGATGCGGGGATCATTGATCTCTGGGCAGTAAACCTGCTCTCTGCCCTGGCCTCTGAAGTGGATGGAGAGCCAACATCCATCATCAACTGTCTGGTGGCAAGTTTTGCCATGGAGGACGGACTGATGCAGGAGCGAACCATATTCATGGATACCACCCATATGAGCGTCGAGGGTCAGGCAAACATTGATTTCAAAACACGACAACTCAAGCTGCATGCCACGCCAAAGGCCAAGAGGCCTGAATTCTTCAGCCTGGCAACCCCTGTAAAAGTCAGCGGCACATTTGAAGACTTCGGCATCGGCATTAATAAAATCCGCCTGACCGCCACTGCCGCCTCTTTTATCACCAGCCCGATCCATGTCCCCCTGCGCCGCCTCTTTTCCGGAGAGATACCAGCGGACGGCGCAGAGGCCTGCAGAGCGGCCTGGAATAATCGAAACATAGAGCCAGAGGCAACACCGGGGAAAGGAGATTAAAAGGTTGCAGGTGACAGTTGTCCTCCAATCTCCTTTTATGTGCCGCTAGTCAGTCAGAGACAGCCCTGAAGACGCACAGGAAAACATTATGGAATCACATGTAAAATCAGCTCTCTTTCTCTACGTCCCTGAGACGGCCGAACTGATCGAGCAGGTTGTCCGGAACCCTTTTCATACCGAGATTACAGCAATTGCCCTGCAGGAGTTTCTTGATAGCCCGGAACAGTATCTGCAGCAGTTCAATCATGTTGTTGTTGCCGCCCCCCTGGAGGCAATCAAATCGGTTTTAGCGCTGGCCATGGACCACGACTTCAGTATCGGGGTCATCCCCACTCCAGGACAGAGAAACCTGAGGAACTGCTACGGACTGCCCAAAAAAACCGACCCTGCCCTGGATCTTGCCTTGCAGGAGGATGCGCAGGTTATGGATGTCATCCTCTGCAACAAACAAATCTTAATATTCAAGGCAGCAGTGGGCAGGCTGCCGCTGATTGATGCATTCTCTAATATAAACGCGTTTCATGCAGCAGCTGCAGCCATGAAACGCTTTTTCGGTCTAAAACTGCTTCCTTTTCAGTTCAGTACCGGGAGTGGGAAAAAGATAACAACAGCGGCCAGCGGCTGCATGATAGTCCAACACCATGAGCGGACACTGGCCTCCAGACTTATCTCCCATGACAGCTCTCTCACCGATGGATTGATTTCCCTGGTGATCACCGCTCCCATCTCCATCACGGATTATTTCAGCTTTCTTTTTCAGACCCTCCGCTGCCGCGGCCAGCGCAAAAGAATTCCCAGCACCATCGGCTACATCAAGAGTTCACAGATCACCATTGAAACAGAAAAGCCCCTTGATGTCTCAATTGATGGAGAAAAAGCAACCCAGCCCCCCCTTCACTGTGAAACAATTCCCCAGGCACTGCATATCAACGTAGGGGAAGGCTTACGGGAATCAACTAAAAAGGCCAAGGCGTCACATGAACGGATAGGGGTGAAAAATCTGCCAGCAGGGAAAGAGCTGGTCAAGGCAGGAAAGAGAAGAATACCATTTTTTTCTTATGCCTCTGAAGAACGTTTTCGGGATCTGTTTGTTTCTTTCCCTTCGGGAAGATGCCAAAATACAGTCCACCTATCTGATTCTCATGGTGCTCAGCACCATGCTCGCGGCTGTTGGTCTCTATCTGTCCAGTTCGGCTGTGGTTATCGGTGCCATGCTTCTTGCCCCCCTGATGGCCCCCATTGTTGCACTGGCCATGGGGCTGCTGCGTCATGATACAAAACTGTCAAAAACTTCAATACTGACCATTGCAGTGGGCATTCTCATCGCCCTGTCAGCGGCAAGCCTCATTTCATTACTGTTTCCCCATAAACCCATCACCATGGAGATGCAGGGCCGCCTCAATCCAAGCCTGCTTGACCTTGCGGTGGCCATTGTAGCCGGTGTGGCAGGGGCCTATACCAAATCGCATAAAGAGATCCTCCAGAGTCTTTCCGGCGTCTCCATTGCCGTGGCCCTTGTGCCGCCTCTGGCCGTTGCAGGGATAGGGCTTGGCATGGGAGATCTCCCTTTTTTCAGCCAGGCCTTTCTTCTTTTTTCCACCAACCTTATCGGTATTACCCTGGCAGCGACCTTTACCTTTCGCATACTGGGCTATTCTCCGGTAGTACGCGATAAACGCGGCATTATCCTTGTGGCACTCCTGCTGATAGGTATTACAATCCCTCTCTATCTTTCCTACAATGAGCTTGTGACAACCACGGTGCTTGAAAAAAGCTGGAAGCGGGAACGCTTTCTGGTAAACGACAAGTATCTCATTGTCCAGCAGGCAAAGCTTATTCACCAGAGAGAGGAGAAAGTTCTTTTTGTCAAAGTTCTGCTCCGGGAACCACTGACCAGAAGAGATCTCAACCAATTGAAAAAAAAAAAGATTCAATCCAACTTTGCCGAAGCACTGACTATCAGAGTACAGGTTTTATATATCCCCTGAGCCCCCATGAAAAAATTCACTTATCTTATTCTCGTCACCCTGCTCCTTGTTTTTTTGTCCAGTTGCGGCGAAGAACAAGAGATTATCAAGCCAAGCGGAAACACCATAAAAATTGGAGTGATTGGCCCAATGAGCGGTCCCAGCCAAGCATTGGGAGAAGACAGCCTGAAAGGAATACAGACAGCACTGCACATGCACCCCTATCTCAACAACGGTGATAAGATAAAACTGCTTGTTGAGGATGACCAGAACGAACCTGAATTGACGGTCAAGGCCTTTGAAAAACTGGTTCAGACGGACAAGGTGGCAGCAGTCATTCTCCTCTCAACCAGTGCTTCGGCCCTGGCAGTGAATAACATTGCAGACAACTACCAGATACCGGTGCTGATTCTGTTGGGCACCCACCCGGAGATCAGTCAAGACACAAAATTTGTCAGTCAGATCTGCTTTGATGATACTGTCCAGGGCAAGATTGCCGCCCTCTTTGTCCGTGACGAACTGCTCATAGACCAGGTTGCTGTCTTTAAAAATCCGGACAGCTTTTATTCCAATGCCCTGGCCGAAGAGTTTATTCGTAAATTCCGTTCCATCGAAGGCCAGATTAGCGATGTAATAGCAATATCATCTGAAACAACTGATTATGACGCTATCCTGTCACACCTTCGTGATCAAGATGTCCAATTACTTTATCTGCCGGTGGCTGCTGAAAATGTCCTTGAAATATCCACGAAATTACAGGAAATGGATTGGGCCCCTGAGGTGATGGGCGGAGACGGTTTACTGGCCAATGCTATTGCACAGTATCCGGAAGAAGCTCATCAACTTGATGGATTCCTGACCATAGATTTATTCAGTAGTACCATAGAAGCGACTGCCTATGGGAAGCAAGCAACCAAGGTCTTTCGTTCACTCTTTGAGACCAGAAACAGTACCTACCCAGCTATCGCTTTTGAAGGAATGGCAATCTTACTGAATTCTATGAACCGTTGTCATCATCCTGCAGAGAGTGAATGTATTAATAGCAGGCTGCATGATACGGTTGACTTTGAAGGGCTCATGGGAAATATTACCATCCAACCCAGCGGTAAGGCCCTGAGACCTCTTATTGTCAATCGCATCCAGGGAAACAAACTGGAATTTGTCGTAAAAGTGTATTAGTACCTCAGAAAATAATTTGTGTGACTCTTCAAACTTGCAGAACACCATCAGTCATGATTTTATCTCCTTTCAAACATTTCCTTCCTATCATCTGCACCCTGCTGTTCATGGGTGGTTGCGCTTCCCTGCCGCCCAACAATGCAAACCCCGTAACCTATGCCCTCCAGGACACTGCTGATACCAGGATAGGGAAAAGAGTTGAGAAGCTGAAAACAGGGCACTCTGAAAAATCAGGCTTTTTCTTGCTCACCAAGGGTCTAGATGCCTTTACCGCCAGAGCACTGCTGGCCCAGGGAGCAGACCGCAGCATTGATGTCCAGTATTATATGATCCATAACGATCTCACCGGTGGCCTCTTTGCTGACCAGTTGATCAAGGCTGCTGACCGGGGCATCAGAGTCCGGATACTCATTGACGACATGGATCTTGAAAAACGGGATGAGGGTTTATCCACCCTTGCCGCCCATCCCAATATTGTCCTGCGGGTGTTCAATCCATTCAGCCGTCAAATGATTCGGGCTCCACAGTTTCTTACCCGGTTCGGCTCAGTGACCCGGCGTATGCATAACAAATCCTTTACCGTGGATAATCAGATCACCATTGTCGGCGGACGAAATATCGGCAACGAATATTTTGAAGCAGATCCTACTCTTGCCTTTGCCGATCTTGATATCCTGGCAATAGGGCCTGTGGTACAAGAGGTCTCTTCCTCATTTGACGAGTACTGGAACAGCAACCTGGCCTATCCCATAACCGTCCTCCGTCCCGACCTCGCCCAAAAAGAGAACTTGGCAGAAGGGCGCCGTAAACTGGCAGAATATCTAACGCAAACGCAGACTGCAGAATATCTGCAAGCGCTTTCCAACTCCAGCCTTGCTCAGAATATCCGAAACAACGAGGTGAAGTACAACTGGGGAGAGGCCCAGGTACTTGCCGATCATCCAAGAAAACTGGACAGCTATAACATTGCTCCTGCTGACACCTTATCCTCTCAAATCAACCCGTTTGTGGAAGGATTGCAGAAAGAATTTCTGATCTTCTCGCCCTACTTTGTGCCAGGAAAGTCAGGGACAAAATTTCTTGTGGATCTGAGCAAGAGCGGTGTGCGGGTACGCATCTTGACCAACTCACTCGCCTCAACCGATGTGGGCATAGTCCATGCCGGATATGCCAAGTACCGCAGTACACTGCTTCGGGCGGGTGTTGAGCTCTATGAGATGAATATGGTGCTCAGCAAGGAACAACGCAAAGAGCAGAAAGGTAGTTTTGCCTCATCAAAGGCCAGTCTCCATGCCAAATCCTTTGTCTTTGATCGCAAGCAGGTCTTTATCGGTTCCCTGAACCTTGACCCACGCTCGGTCATTGAAAACACGGAAATCGGGATCATGGTCACTTCAACAGAAGTTGCCGACATCATGGCCAAAGGATTTGACATGATCACAGAAAGCATGGCCTTTCGTCTTGAACTGCAAACCGACGAAGAAGGCTTGGAGTTCATCTCCTGGCACGGGTTGGAAGACGGTAAAAAACGCGTCTGGACTGCTGATCCGTACACCAGTTTCTGGAGACGGTTTAGTATCGGGTTTTTGAGCATGTTCCCCATTGAGTCACAACTCTGATCCCATGCAATTATCAACTTTGCAGACCTGGATGAACTCAGCAGAATTTCTGAGGTCGATCCTGTTATCCCTTTTTCTCTGTTGCCTTCTCTTTGGCTGCGCATATATTCCGGAGCAGGAACAGCTTATTTCTGCAAGAAAAGAGATGCAGCTGACTCGAAGCAATGGAAGCTGCACAGAAGAACTCACTCAGAAAACCGGACAAACAGACAGGTCACTGCCAGGACTTTCTCCCGACTCCATATCCATCTTTAATTGGAATATCTTTAAGGAACAGCGGCAAAACTGGGAGGTGGACCTGCTGCTTCTCAGCCATGAAAAAGATATTATCCTCCTGCAGGAAGCAGCACTCAATGAAGAACTGCAGGAAGTACTGCAACAAAGACATCTGTACTGGAATTTAAACAGTGGTTTCAAATACAAAGGGATAGATACCGGGGTGCTGGTGGCCTCCACAGTTCAATCTCTTGACAGCTGCGGTTTGCGTCACAGTGAACCGTTTATCAACGTCCCCAAGACAATCCTGATCAGCAGATATGCGATTATCGACTCTCCAGAAGAGCTTCTGGTGGCCAATATCCATGGTATCAACATTTCCCTTGGCACCAGTGCCTACCAGGAGCAGCTTGCCGAACTGGAAAAGGTTTTAAAAAAGCATGATGGTCCGATTATTCTGGCCGGTGATTTTAACAACTGGAACGAGAAACGGACTGATATCATGATGGGGCTGGCAGAGAAACTTTCTTTGCAGGTTTTGACCTTTGAAGAAGGGGGGAGAACACTCTTTTGGGGCGATCCAGTGGATCAGATTCTCTACCGTGGACTGGAACCGCTTTCGCAGGCTGTATACCCGGTGAACTCTTCTGATCACAATCCAATATCAGTCACCTTTCGCCTTGAACAACACAAAACAGCCGATGGAACTCACTTAACGGTACGGCCATGAAAACAGTCCAATTCACCTTACTACTCGCTCTGTTGTTCACGGAAAATTACCTCTTTGCAGCAGACAACGAGGAGATCGACTATCTGCTCTCCTATCTGAGTGACAGCGGCTGCACCTTTATCCGCAACGGTGATGAGCACCCGGCCAAAGAGGCCAAAGAACACCTGGAAATGAAATATAATTATGCGAAAGGCCGTATCAAAACAGCAGAGGACTTTATCAATAACATTGCCTCAAAGAGCAGCCTGTCCAGAAAACAGTATCAAGTACGCTGCCCAGATGTCCTGTTGCCGTCAAAACAGTGGCTAGAGAGGGCCCTGGCCTCTCACAGAGGATCGGGTAACGAGCAGAGAGAAGAAGACTCATTGCAGAGGGAAAAATAATGCCATTATTGGGAGCCCATGAATCTGTGGCCGGTGGCCTGCACCTGGCCTTTGACCACATCAGGGACGTAGGAGGTGCTGCGCTGCAGATCTTCACCCGCAATCAGCGGCAATGGAAACCGAAAGCGGTGAGTGAAGAGGAACAGAAGCTTTTCGCAGCTGCCTGGCAGGAAGATCCGTCCATGCCTGTTGCCTCACACGCCTCTTATCTGGTCAACCTGGCCTCGGGAAAAAAGGAACTGGTGGAAAAATCCATTACTGCCTTTACAGATGAACTGCAGCGCTGTGCACTGCTGAACATCCCCCTGCTGGTCATCCACCCCGGTTCCCATGGAGGAGACGGGGTGGAGGAAGGCTTGGCTCGATTCACCAAAAATCTTGACCAGGCCCTGGAGCGTGCCGACAACCAGGTTATCGTTCTGCTGGAGACCACTGCCGGACAGGGTACAGGCCTTGGCAGCCGCTTTGAGGAACTGGCAAGCATCATAGCACACTCAAAGTACCCGGAAAAGCTCGGCGTCTGCGTAGACACCTGTCATATCTTTGCTGCCGGCTACGATATCCGCAGCCGGGAAAGCTACCAGGCAACCATGGCTGAGTTTGATAAGGTGGTGGGAATTGAGCGGATCAAATTCTTCCACCTCAATGACTCAAAAAAAGGTCTGGGAAGCCGCGTTGATCGCCACGAACAGATCGGTCAGGGAGAAATAGGACTGGAAGGATTCCGGAATTTACTCAACGATCCCCGCTTTGCCAACCACCCCATGACCCTGGAAACGCCAAAGGGAAAAGACCTGCAGGAAGACCGTGATAACCTTGCTGCCCTGCGAGGGCTTCTTGCCCATAGTATCAGTAGTTAGCTGGTCTCTAAAGATAACAGGAAAAAGATCAATACAGGGCCTGATGACTTCCCCCTTCAAAGAACCTGCACTCAATCGTGCTCACGCAATAGGGTGTGGTCGAAAAATTTTCATAAAGCTCTTCTCTAACGCCAGTGCCACAGCTCCGACAACTCCTCCTGTGAGCAACTCACCAAAAAGACGTGGCATAACATGCAATGCTTCATGAATTTGATGCACATTATGCATAAAAATGCCACCTGCAACAAGAAGCATGGCTAAGGTGCCAATAACCGTTAGTGCACGGATAACTATGGGTAGAGCTTGAGCAAGGACTCCTCCGGCTTTACTCATTAATTTTTGACTGTCACCAGCCATTTCAATAAGCTTAAATCCCACATCATCCAACCTCACTATAAGAGCAACAATACCATACACACCAACAGTGGCCAGCAATGCTATAATTGAAACCACCACAATTTGTACTGGAAGGCTCTTCTCCACGACGGTTCCCAGGGCAATAACTATGATTTCAATTGAAAGAATAAAATCAGTAACAATGGCCGATTTTATTTTTTTCTTTTCTATCTCCAGTATCTCTTCTTCTGTTAAATTTTGTGTAAATTCTGCCTTCTTTTTATGAGAATGTGGGACAAGAAATTCATATATTTTTTCAGCACCTTCAAACGCCAGATATACTCCTCCAAGCATTAAAATTGGTACAATAATCCATGGCAAAAAAGCGCTAAGTAAAAATGCAAAAGGAAGGATCATCAGCTTATTGAAAAGAGACCCTTTGGCAATGGCCCACAACACTGGAATTTCTCGTGACGCAACAAACCCCGACGCCTTTTCTGCATTCACAGCAAGATCATCGCCTAATATTCCTGCCGTTTTTTTTGTAGCAATTTTAGTCATTGCTGCGGTATCATCTAACAGCGTTGCAATATCATCAAATACTGCAAAAAAACCTGTTGCCATTATTTTGTCCTTAAAGTCTCCCGACCGCGACGGGAGAGTTATAAGCTATCACATTGCAGAGCTACCTTCGGTGATTACCTATTTCAACTATCCTCTAAACAACGTTTGAATTACTACTCTGGATGTTATTTTTTTGCTGGAGCAGGTTTGTAGCCTGCTCCTAAATGTTTCTCACAACATTCTGAGCGACAAAAAGTTGGCGCTGAAACAAGATGTTGCAATACACAAATGGTTCAATCTATAAGATTGAACCAGCACAACTTTTACAGAATCACTCTACTGCGCAATTTCCTATTCCTTCCCCGCCTGCCCTGACAGGCCAAATCACAACTGAAAACTTAACACTGAAAACTATTTCTTGCACCACTCATAGGCATTCCTGAACATCTGCATCCAGGGAGACACCTCCATTCCCTTCATCTCTTCAGGCAGATAATGGGCCTGCCAGGCCAGGAAGACGCGCTCGGGATGGGGCATCATAGCCAGATGCCGTCCATCAGGAGAGCAAAGCCCAGCAAGACCATCCGGAGAACCGTTGGGATTAAAGGGATAAGACTCGGTGACCTCTCCGTTGTCATCCACATAGCAGAGCGGTGCCAGATTTTCGGCCAGCACCTGCTCCCTCACCCCTTCATCGGGGAAGGAGAGGTGGCCTTCACCGTGATCCACGTGGATCCCGAACACGAGATCCTCCATTCCCTTGAGCATCAGGGCCGGACTCTTGCTAACCTTCACCGTGGTCCAGCGGGACTCAAAACGGCCGGAAAGATTATGAACAAAGCGAGGCTGCTCCTCTGCCGCAAGTCCCTGGAAGGGAACCCAACCCAGGAGGCCGAAGAGCTGGCAGCCATTACAGATACCGAGGCTGAAGGTATCGGGACGCTCGTAAAACTTGCGGAACATCTCTTTCAGCGTGTCGTTAAAGCGGATGGTTGCAGCCCATCCCTTGGCTGACTCAGGGACATCGGCGTAGGAAAAGCCGCCCACTGCAGCAAGGCCCCGGAAGCCGTCCAGGGTAATGCGCCCGGCCAGGAGGTCACTCATGCTGACATCCCATGGCTCAAAGCCTGCCGCGTAAAAGGCAGAACTCATCTCCCGGTCGGAATTGGAACCCTCATCACGGAGGATGGCGAGCTTTGGTTTGTCTGTTCGAGCCAGGAGTTCTGCCGGGGCTGGTTGCGGAGTGAAGCTGAGGTGATAGGCAGGGCCTTTACGGTCGTAACAGTTTTTCTTCTCTTGCTCGGCACAGACGGGGTTCACCTGCAGCCGCTCCAGCTGATAGCTTGTCTCTTCCCACCACTCACGGAGCAGGCGCATATCCTCATCCAGCACCGATTGGTCATTGACCCGAATCTCTATTTTCTTCTCCACCACAGTACGTCCAAGGAGGATGGGAGACACGCTGTAGCGTCCAAGAAGTTCCTGCAGCTCAGCAAGATCATCGTCCGCACATTCCAGCACCAGGCCCAGCTCTTCGGAAAAGAGCAGCGCCAGAGCAGAATCAGAAGAGTGCAGTTCCAGGTTCAACCCACAGTTTCCGGAAAAGGCCATCTCCAGGACAGTGGTAATAAGGCCACCGTCACTGCGGTCATGTCCTGCCTGGATCAATCCTTTCTGGATTCCCTCCTGCACGGCAAGAAAAACCTGTTTGAGGAGTTTCGGATCATCCATATCCGGACAGTCATTACCCAGCCTGCTCCGGGTCTGGGCAAGCGCTGATCCTCCCAGCCTGTTCTTCCCATTGCCAAGATCCAGAAAGAGCAAGGAGGAGGTCTCTGGCCGTTTCACATCCGGGGTGATCACTTGGCGAATGTCACTCATGGCCGCATAGGCAGAGATGACCAGTTCGCGGGGCGATTTGACGGTCTCATCACCCACCATGGTGGCCATGGAAAGACTGTCTTTGCCGCCGTCCACGGCCATGCCCACTGCAATCATGGCATCGCACATGCCTTTTGCCGCATCAAAAAGAGCAGCCCCCTCGCCGGGAAGTTTGGGTGCCCACATCCAGTTGGCTGAACACTTGACCTGTTCCAGATCATCAATACCAGCCCAGACCAGATTGGTCAGAGATTCACCCACTGCCATCCTGGCACCTGCTGCCGGATCCACCAGCATCTTGATCGGCTGCTCACCAATGGCGGTTGCCCCGCCACTCACACTGAAATGGGACTGGGCCACCACGGCCACATCACTCACCGTAAGCTGTAACGGACCACAACACTGCTGGCGGGCGATAAGCCCAGTCACGGCTCGATCCACCTTGTTGGTGAGAAAACGTTTGGATCCTACGGAAACCAGGCGCAGAACATCGTACAGGGCATCACGTACTGTCAGATCATCCGGCAATTCAAGGGGCAGCAGCTGCGGATTGATACGTTTGTCCTCAAAGGTTTTACGCGGGATATCGCCAAGCAGTTCCGAGAGGTCTATATCCACGGGAATGGAATCATCCTGCTCATCATGGACCACAAATTGTAAATCTCCGGTCACCTCGCCCAGAACCTCGCAGCCCACCTTCTCACGCTCACAGATGGCCTGGAACTGCTCGATATTCTCCGGACTGATGAGAAATCCGTTACGTTCCTGGTACTCTGCCACATAAATTTCCAAAACCGACATGGTGGGATCGCCCACCCGGATATTACGGATCTCGATGCGGCCGCCGGAATGCTCTACCAACTCCTTCAGAACATTGGCAGGACCGCCTGCACCCTGATCATGGATAACATCAATGAGGGTCTTATCACCCATCTCGTTGCACGCACGGATGACACGGTTCATCTTCTGTTCCATCTCCGCATCGCCTCGCTGCACAGCATTGAAGTCCAGTTCCGAGACATTCTCACCCTGGAGCATGGAAGATGCTGCCCCGCCGCCAAAGCCTACCCGGTAAGCAGGACCGCCCACCTGGACGATCTTCATGCCTTTCAACTCTTTGTCTTTTTCCGTATGTCGGTCATCAATCTGACCGATGCCGCCGGTGAACATGATGGGCTTCAAAAATCCCCAGCGTTCCCCGTTTTCCAGGCGCAGATCAAAGGAGCGGGTAAAACCCTGGATCATGGGTTCGCCGAATTTGTTGCCGTAGTCGGATGCGCCGTTACTGGCCTCGATCTCAATCTCAAGGGCAGAGGCCAGGTTCTCAGGGCATTGGTAGGAATTTTCCCAGGGCAGGGTATAGCCCGGGATATGGAGACCAGCCACGCAGTACCCAGCAGTACCTGCAATGACAAAACCGCCCTTGCCGGTTCCCTGCACGTCACGGATACGGCCGCCGGTACCGGTCTCGGCCCCGGGAAAAGGGGCCACCCCGGTGGGAAAGTTATGGGTCTCTGCCGTGAGTAGAACATGATAGCGAACATCAACAGAATCAAGGGGGCTGGGCAGGCCGGGAGTGCCTGGAACAATGGTCTGGATATCATGGCCTTCGACCACGCTGGAGTTGTCCTTAAAGGCCACCAGACTGCCCTTGGGATTTTCATTCAGCGTTGCGATCACCAAGTCAAAGAGGGTCTCTTCCTGCTGCTCACCGTCAATGATCTGATTCCCCCGGAAAAACCCGTGGCGGGAATGTTCGGAGTTGGCATTGTTGAGATCCATAATCTCGACAATGGTGGGATTGCGGTCATGTTTTTTCACAAAATAGTCGTAATAAAAATTTCGATCCCGCTCATCCATGGAAATACCGGGAATCTCAAGCAGTGCATCCGGCCCCTTGGCCTTCATGTCCACATCATAGACCGCTTCAGGCTGAATTCCGGTCTCAAAGGTGGTGAGCGGTGCAAGATAGGGACACTCGGTCATTCGGTCATGGTTGTTGCGGATAAATTCCTGCAGGTCATCACCCTCGGCCACCAGATACCTGCGGGACCGTTCCACCCGGCTGATGCAGTCAAGCCCTGTAGCCCGACAGATGGAAACCATGTTGGAGGACCAGGCCGTGGCAAAGTTGAGCCTTGGCCCGACCTCCACCACCCGTTCACCTGTCAACCCGGCTGCCATTGACACAGAGTCGGCAAGAAAACCATCGGCCAGGATCAGTTGCAAACGCTCCCTCTCCTCGCCCGTCAGGGGACGGCTGGATTCGATATTAAAACAGTATTCCCGGTTCTCACCGGTCTTTCGGTACAACTGACTGACATTGGCTGACATGAGTATTTCCTATATTGAATGGATCGTTTGGGCGTAGTATTCCAGAGTTGGGGCGTTCACCACCCTTGGTTTTGTTTTATACCAGATAGCTGCACCACTTGAAAACGAAAGTTTTAAAAAGGAGGAGGAGAATTTGCTATCCCTCTTCCTGCAAACAGAGCCTGCGCTCTAAAAACCGCAGTGACAAACGAAAGTTCCTTGATTAAGTGGCGGGAAAAGAGCAGAATAGCAGGAATACAGTTATGCAATATCGTTACAAGTTTCCGGTTGACCATCGGCAAAGGTATCTTCAATGAAACTACTCAACAGCGACGCCCTCCTTGAGATGCTTGGCAAAACAGGCAACATCACCCAGGAACAACGGCAGTTTATCACCCTTGAAAAAGGAAAGCAGCGCCAGAGGCTCCTCAAAAAATTTGGCGCCGACAAAAAGTTTGACAGAAGCTTTCCGGACTTAGTGGATGTCATTGTTTCTTTCAGGCTGGATGTGGGCGGCAAAAAGGGTAACACCCTGGATGAACACGCCATTATGCAGGCAGTGAGTCAGTGCTGCGGAATTCCCTTTAAAAAACTGGACCCTCTCACTCTGGACATGGAGACAGTCACCAAGACCATTTCCAAGAACTTTGCCCTCAGCCACATGCTTCTTCCCTTCAACTTCCAGAACGGAATCCTGGAAGTGGCTGTCTACCACCCGGACAACACCACGGTCTTAAAAGACATTGAGCAGGCCAATCAGGTGGAGGTGAAGCCATATATTTCGACAAAGTCCGACATCAAGAAAATCCTTGCCGATTTTTTCGGTTTTCAGCACTCCATAAGTGCGGCGGAAAGCCAGTTCGGTGCCCCTGGTATGGGTGGCTCGGTGGATATCGGCAATCTGGAGCAGTTTGTCAAGATTTCCTCCTCCAAGGAGATCTCTTCTTCGGACCAGCATATCAAATCAGCGGTCAACCACCTCTTCAACTATGCCCTGGACCAGAAAGCCAGTGATATCCATGTCGAACCCAAGCGCAGCAGCTGTATGGTCCGTTTCCGCATAGACGGCGCACTGCAAACAATCTACAATCTGCCCAAGGCCGTGCATTCTGCCATTGCCGCACGTATCAAGTTTCTCGCCCGTCTGGACATTGCCGAAAAGCGCAGACCACAGGATGGCCGCATCAAACTCGCCATGGGCGGAGATAGGGAGGCCGAGGTCCGCGTTTCCACTGTTCCGGTGGCCTTTGGAGAAAAGGTGGTCATGCGTATCCTGGATCCGGATGTGATCTTTCAGGATCTGGACAACTTGGGTTTTTCCAAGAGGGACCAGCTGGTCTACAATTCATTTATCCAATCACCGCACGGCATTGTCTTGGTCACCGGCCCCACAGGATCGGGTAAATCCACCACCCTCTACTCCACCCTAGAAAAGATCGCCACTCCGGAAAGAAATATCGTCACCGTGGAAGACCCAGTGGAAATGGTCCATGAGTCATTTAATCAGATCTCGGTCCAGCCTCTCATTGATGTCACCTTTTCCAGCATCCTCCGTAATATCCTGCGTCAGGATCCGGACATCATCATGATCGGTGAGATCCGCGATCTTGACACCGCAGCGCATGCAGTCCAAGCTGCCATGACTGGCCACCTGGTCTTCTCCACCCTGCACACCAACGATGCGGTCTCATCCATTGTCCGCCTCATGGACCTGGGCCTGGAACCCTTTCTCATCTCCTCCACCCTGCTCGGCTCATTGGCCCAGCGCCTAGTGCGGACCATCTGTCCCCATTGCGTAGAATCCTTTACCATGGAAGGAGCAGAACTCCTGAAACTTGGCTTTCCAGTGTCGGAACAAGACGCTTTCACTCTGAAACGAGGCAAAGGCTGCCGACGATGCCGGGGAACAGGCTATAAAGGGAGGTGCGGCGTTTTCGAGATCTTCCCCCTGTCCGAACAGATGAAAAAAATGGTCAGCAACCGAAGCAGCGTCGATGAAATTCGGCAGCTTGCAATCCGTGAAGGAATGACTACCTTACGTGAAGACGCCTGGGAAAAGGTCAAGGCGGGAATTACTACCTATGAAGAAGCCATGCGGGTAACCGCTGATTAGCACATTAAGATTCAAAGATTCCAGTTTATCTGGGTCAGCAATGAGAATGAAAGATACAGGCAAGGCGGTCAAGATCGTCTGCAAAAACAAAAAGGCTTTCCACGACTACCATATCGACGCCACTTATGAAGCCGGTTTGGTACTGCGTGGGCCAGAGGTCAAGTCTCTGCGCGCCGGCAAGGCCAACCTGCGTGATGGCTATGCCCAGATCGACAACCGCGGAGAACTCTATCTCCACAACGTCCATATTTCCTTGTACAGCTTTGCCACTCACAACCCTAACGAACCCATGCGGGTGCGCAAACTCCTGCTCCACAAACGGGAACTCAAAAAGCTGATCGGAAAATTAAAAGAAAAGGGCCTTGCCCTTATCCCTCTGAAGATTTACTTTATAGGAAATGGCAAAGCCAAAGTGGAACTGGGCCTTGCCCGCGGTAAAAAACAGTATGACAAGCGGGCCAGCCTGAAAGAAAAGCAGAGCAACCGCGAACTGCAGCGGGCAATGCGCCACAAGCAGCTTGGCTAAAATGAAGAACAACAAAACTCAACCAATATGGGGGCGAAACGGCTTCGACAGGGATGTGTAAGCTCTACGTTGCATGCCGAGCTTCTGTCTGCTCGTAAAACTGATGGAACTTTAATTATAATCGCCGACGATTATAACTACGCACTGGCAGC
>CAYPEU010000014.1:0-39514 GCA_964409855.1 uncultured Desulfocapsa sp. | reverse complement strand
GGCCTCTCACGCCGTAAACAGGGGTTCGATTCCCCTTGGGGTCACCATGAAATTCCAGGGACTTAGTCATATTTGACTGAGTCCCTTTTTTTTTGGCCCTTGACAATATACTCGACAATTCAATCCTTTTCTGTCAAAAAGATCACAAGATAAGGTCACGAACACCCAACGGTGTCAAAATAATATCCTTGGAGAAACATTACCATGTCACCTGAAAGCTCAATTTCGTTTCTTCTTATTATCTTTCTCTTTGCCATTACCCCTGGACCCGGAGTCTTTGCTCTTCTCGCCCGCTCCCTTGCTTCCGGCATCAAGCCCTGTATCAGTCTGGCCTTGGGTATGGCTATAAGTGATGTAATTTATTTAATTCTTGCTTGTTATGGACTTGCCGTCATTGCAGAACAATGGGCCGGACTGTTCATGGTCATCCGCGTTATGGGTGCCTTCTATCTGCTTTATCTTGGCTGGAAGATGTGGAGTGCCTCTGTTGAATCATCTCTGAAAAACAGTGTAGATATCGTCAAATTTTCACCTACCAAAGGGTTGTTACAGGGATTTCTGATCTCAGCCTCCAACCCCAAAGTAATTTTCTTTTACATTGCCTTTTTACCATCAATCTTGGATCTCAACAGCCTGACACCCTCTGACATTGCTCTGGCCTCAGGTCTCACCCTTTTAGGCCTGATGATGGGCCTTATGCTGATTGCGGTATGTGCCTCTTCAGCAAGGAGATTCTTCACCTCACAAAAGGCGGTGAAAAGCCTCAACCGGACAGCTGGAGGAATAATGATGGGAGCGGGTTCTTATCTTGGCCTTCACGGCTAAGAAATCGGAGCATAATACACCAGCAATATTCCAATACAGATTAAAGTGTTTCTCCCTCTCACCTCAGATTTATACTGCCTAACAATCCAGTCTTGAACTCAATGATTTCCATGGATCCGCCACAATGGTTACTTGGGAAGGACAAGTTTAAGTCCCTTGACAGAGGAGAGGGACAGGACTATAACGCCACTGATTAGCACCACCTGATCCAGAAAATAGAAGGAAAGGGGATACTCATAGTTACAATCTTAAAAAAAAAACCATCTGAGCAAGGTTATAATTTTTTTTGGGAAGATGAAAAAATGATAGAAGTCAATCTAAGAGAGATGAAAAAAAATCAGTCCGGCACCATCAAGGCCGTCAAGGTCAGTGGCGAGTTGGGCAGAAGAATCCGGGAAATGGGCCTTGTCCCGGGCACTGAAATAACCATCCAGGGACGAGCACCACTCTATGATCCTGTTGCCTTGCGAGTCATGGGTGGAACCCTTACCCTTCGCAACAACGAGGCGGATTACATCGTGGTCGAGGTCACAGAGGAAGGCTGAACAATATCCACCCCGGCTTCTTTAAGTAAAATCAGGGCCACACTTTCCTTGTCTTCTGCCACCACCTCATCCGGCTTCAGCTTCAGTAGCCAGCGGCCCACCAGCAGTCCCTTTCTCCTTTCCGCATCCTTATACCGGTTTTCAACAAACTGACGTTTCTTGACCTCCTTGCTCTCGGTCTCCAAGGTTTCAATGAGAAACCAAGGTGCTGTGGCCAGGTGCGTGCACATCTGCCCCTGGGGACTCTCCACAGGAGTTACCCTGCGGCTGAACTTTCCCGGTGCGTAATGGGGTCGAATACGGGCCAGGACCAACTCAGGAAACTGGTTCAGCAGCTCCTCCTCCAATCGGTCTGCCACCAGGTCTGCCATCTTGTGCGAAGGCGTATGCATCACCACATCCATATCCACCAGAAAACGTCCTCCAGCCTTTCTGCTATAACATTTTTTGACTCGGCTGATGCGGGGGTGATTTTCTACAAAACCGATAAGTTCCCGTTCGGTCTCCCTGTCGATTGAAGCATCGAGGAGATCTTTCAAGGCCCCTATAAAAAGCTGCCCTCCTGCATAAAAAACAAAAAGGGAGACGACCCCTGCTGCCAGACGGTCAATATTGTACCCGTAAGGTACGGCCAGGAGACTGACCAGCACCACTGCAGTGGAAAAGGAATCAGCAAGATAGTCCCTGGCATCGGCAATCAGACCCGGGGAGTTCAGTTTTTTGCCGGAATAAAGCTGAAACAGACCAAAGCCAAGGGCAAGCACCAGTGAGATGGCTGCAACCGGCAGGGCAATTGCCACATCCGGAAGTCCTGGAACGCCAAACAATGCCTGACGCCCTATTTCATAACCGGCAAGAATAACAGCCATGGAGGTAATCAGGGCGGCAACGGTTTCCGCCTTATACAATCCGTAAGGAAAAGAAGGGTGCTCGCGCCCCGCAACCCAGATACCGACAAATACTGTTGTGGCGGCAAAAACATCTGTGGCAGAGTGTATGGCATCTCCAAGCAGGGCTGTGGACCCGGAGAGAACACCGGCTATTCCTTTACCGAGGGCCAGAACGAGGTTCAATCCAATGGAAATAGCTGCCCTTTTTCTGGCTGCCGCCAATTTCTCCTGCGATTGTTTATGGGCCATAGAATCAAAACAACTAATTAATTTTACAAGATCATATATAAGCATTGTCAACGATTCGAGTCACAAATTCAAGACGCTCTGGCGATACAGATACTTTTCTGAGAATTCTTCTCTCCTGGCTAAGAAGAAAAAAAGCCCCAAAGCCTTGATAAATCGGTTGACAGCACCTAATGTTTGGTGTACCTAAACATTGTCTTCTACGGAGCCTAGAACATGACCTTGAAGGAACTGAACAAAAAATGCAGTTGTATCGCAAAAAAAGTACAACAATGCACAAGAGGTGAACATTGTGCTAAGCATCATGGGCCTCTCTCCGAGTCCTGCCACGCAGGAAAAGTGAAGATCTGCAAGGTTACCGGTGACAGAAAACTCTGTGCCAGAATGGCTTCCCTCGGTGTACTCCCCGGGGAAGAGGCGGAGTTGATCTGTTCTCGAAAAGGGACTCAATGTCTGCTCAAGGTACACGGTGGAACCTTAAGCCTTGATCAGGATATGAGCAGGAATATTATCGTACAATCTGTATAGAAACAAAGGACAGCGGCGCAGTGTAGGCTGCTTTTTTTTGGGCCCTTGGTTTTAGGTTACCCTAACAGTAGGTGTTCTTATGTGGCAAACTGGAATTATCATACTTGTTACAGGACTTGCCCTCTTCTTTATCGGAAGAAGGCTGTATCGTCAATTTCGCCGCATAGCGGATCCATCACAACCGGTCTCCTGCGGATGCAGTTGTTCCGGCTGTGGTGATAGCGAATGTTCCAGCCGGTCTGCTGGGCCAGGCGACATGAAAAACACAAACTAACCTTATGTTTTCTTGAACAAAACAAACTACCTAATCTGCAGTGGAGAATAACCGTACAATCAGCGCTCTCTCCAAGACCTAACTCATTTCAGCAACCCCCTATTCCACAACCCCAGATACCGATGAAAAAATCCGTTACCATGGCGCTTGCCGGCAACCCCAATGCCGGCAAGACCACCCTCTTCAACGAACTTACCGGAGCCAGACAGCACGTTGGGAATTACCCGGGAATTACCGTAGACCACAAAGAAGGTTATTTTACCCGTAAAGAGCAGGAGATTACTCTCACCGACCTTCCCGGGACCTACTCACTGACTGCCTATTCCGTAGAGGAAATCGTCAGCAGGGATTTCCTCACCAGCAGGAGGCCAGATGTCGTCATCAACATTGTTGACGCCTCCAACCTGGAAAGAAACCTGTATCTCACCACCCAGTTTCTGGAAATGGGAGTCCCCCTAGTCATTGCCCTGAATATGATTGATGTGGCAAAAGACAGGGGAATTGAAGTTCGTGCTGAAAAACTGGAAGAACAGCTCGGCATCCCTGTGGTGCCTATCATTGCCCGGTCTGGTGCAGGAGTTGAAGAACTGATCAGACGGGCCCTTGATGTTTCCGCCTCTGATCGAATATGGAGCCCAAAAGATATTTCCTACGGGGAAGACCTTGATGAGGTGCTCATGGAACTCGACTCCATCATCTCAACCGCTTCATTTCTCACAAAAACCTACCCTCCTCATTTCACAGCCATCAAATATCTTGAACATGATGACCAGATCCTGACCCTGGGACAGAAAGCCGACCCAATGGTGGCTCAGCAGCTTGAACAGAGGGTGGGCACTGTATCCGATCACCTGCTCAAGACCATGGATGTCTATCCGGAAGCAATAATTGCCGACCATCGTTACGGATTTATCAAGTCCATTATCCGCCAGGGTGTCCTGACCCATAAGTTTGACACCGACCGTCTCTATACCTCAGATAAAATAGACAAGGTTCTCACCAACCGCCTCATTGGCCCAGTGGTTATGATGGCTATCCTTTTTGGGCTCTACCAGTTCACCTTTTCCTGGAGTGAGCTCCCGGTGTCCTGGATGGAAGGCCTTTTCGGCTGGATGGGATCTGTGGCAGATACAACCCTTCCTGATGGGCCTGTAAAATCGATGCTTATCTCCGGTGTGATAGATGGTGTTGGAGGCGTTCTTGGCTTTGTTCCCCTGATCATGTTCATGTTCTTTGGCATTGCTGTTCTTGAAGATTCCGGTTACCTGGCTCGCGTTGCGTTTATGATGGACCGGGTTTTTCGTACTTTCGGTCTGCACGGCTCCTCTGTAATGCCTTTTATCGTTTCCGGAGGAATCGCCGGCGGTTGTGCAGTACCAGGTGTTATGGCCACCAGGACCCTGCGATCACCAAAAGAACGAATAGCCACCCTGCTCACTGTTCCTTTTATGAATTGTGGAGCCAAGGTCCCTGTGCTGGTCCTGCTGATCGGTGCCTTCTTTGCCGACCATAAGGCCCTCTACATGTTTCTTTTCACCATGTTGGCCTGGCTGGTCGCCCTGCTGGTTGCCAAATTCCTTCGCATGACAATACTCAAAGGAGAAGCAACACCCTTTGTCATGGAACTGCCGCCCTATCGTTTTCCCACGCTGAGAGGACTTTTCATCCATACCTGGGAGCGTACCTGGCAATATATCAAAAAGGCAGGAACGGTGATCCTGGGTATATCCATTATTCTCTGGGCATTGATGACCTATCCCGGCCTTCCTGCCTCCCAACAAGATATTTTTGCCGCAAAACGAACTACGATAAACCAGAGTTATCCGGAATCGATCAGAGAAGAACTTACTGCCCATCAACAGGGCACAGGAGAACTGTCGGAAAAGGGACAGCAACTGAAAGAGGAGCTGACAGCCATAGACCAGGAAGAGTCAGGGGCCGGCCTGAGAAACTCCATTGCCGGGAGAGTCGGAACCTTTATGGAGCCGGTCTCCAGTCTCGCAGGATTTGACTGGCGGACCAATATTGCCCTGCTCGGTGGATTTGCAGCAAAGGAGGTAATCATCTCCACATTGGGGACTGCCTACTCCATGGGTGAGGTAGAGGTCGATGCCTCTGATTCTCTTGGGGAGCGATTGGTCAGGGATCCGCATTGGAATAGTGTAGTGGCAGTGACGGTATTGATTTTCATCATGTTTTACGCCCCCTGTTTTGTTACCGTGATCTGCATTGCCAAAGAGGCTGGAGCCTGGAAGTGGGCCTTTTTCTCCATGGGTTTTAATACTGTTTTTGCCTTTCTCGCTGCTCTCGCTGTCTTTCAGATCGGCAGCATCCTGGGCTAATGGAGAAAAACGGTTCAACCTGCCATACCCAGGGCTCACTCAAAACAAATTCATGGAGTGAGCCTTGGGTAAACTCACAGCAAATGCTTGTGAAAAATGCAGGGTTGTTTCACAGCCAGTAACGCATAACTAGTTGAAACGTGTCCCAGTCTTTGAGACGCCACAGGACTAATTTGGTCAAACTCCGTTCACGCAAAACCATTGTTGCACCCTCCGGTGATGACCCGAAAAAAAAATCCCCGGGTCGAAGAATAAGTTCAGACCCGGGGATTTCCCAATTTTATCCACAAGATCAGTCGACTGCCGATATTCCGCGACGGCAATAACTCCACTATCCAGGCAGGTTTTCTGACTTCCGGATCACTCTCTTCCTACGCCTTCCCGACCGTTATTGCTTCTTGAGAAGCTGTCAGTGGCATGGATGCAGGATTTGTCCCCGGTCACAGCGGCGGGCCCGTCTTCGATTCTCACGAAGTTCCCTTTTCAGTCCTGTTACAGACACCTGAATATGGCATGAGCGTATACCGGCACTTCTTCTTTGTCAAGCACTTCCTGACCAGACATACAACATATTGTAGCGAGACGCACCGCCAACCACCCCATGAGGGGGAAGCCCAGGACGACAGCAATCAGTCCTTTCCCCGTTCAATTCCTGCCTTTCCCATCTTGTAGCGCAGGACACGTTCGCTGACACCCAGTGATTCTGCAGCCCTGGTTTGTACCCAATCATGCTCCTCCAGTGCCTGAAGCAGCATCTGCCGCTCAACCTCTGCCAGCCGTTCACTGAGTTTTCCACTGTTTGCTAATTTTTCACGAATTTCAGGAGGGAGGTCTTCCACACGAATTACATTCCCGCGAACCAAGGTAATGAGACGCTGCAGCAGGTGTTCAAGCTCCCTCACATTTCCGGGAAAATCATATTTCACCAGCTGATTCATGGCTTCAGCGGCCAGAGTCAGCTTCCGTGAACCGCAGTGCTTGCTGAGAAAGAACTCAACCAGTTCCCGGATATCAGAGCGCCTCTCCCGCAGTGGAGGGATGATAATTTCCAGAACATTCAGACGAAAATAGAGATCTTCACGAAATGTCCCCTCTGCCACCATCTTTTTCAGATCACGATTGGTGGCTGACAAGACCCGTATATCCACCGGGATTTCTTTTTCACTTCCCACCCTGCTGATCTTTTTTTCCTGCAGGGCCCTCAACAGCTTGGCCTGCAGCTGCAGGGGAAGCTCACCCACTTCATCGAGAAAAACAGTTCCCCCTTTGGCCTGTTCAAAGCGACCTCGGCGGGTTGATGAGGCACCTGTAAAGGCACCTTTTTCATGACCGAAAAGCTCTGACTCAAAAAGATTTTCAGGAATTGCAGCGCAGTTGACT
Organism: uncultured Desulfocapsa sp.; assembly: GCA_964409855.1. GTDB lineage: Bacteria > Desulfobacterota > Desulfobulbia > Desulfobulbales > Desulfocapsaceae > Desulfocapsa. The sequence goes on along the minus strand of CAYPEU010000014.1, from coordinate 32,484 downwards.
TCGACAAAAGGTCCCTGTTTGCGAGGACTCAGGAGATGGATCATCTTGGCGACCAGTTCCTTGCCGGTGCCTGTCTCTCCCCGGATCAAGGAAGTCCAGTCGGTTGGTGCAATGCGATAGCTGAGGGAGAGCACTTCCTGCATGATTTTACTGGAACCGATGATATCCAGGGGTGCCTTTGTTCTTTCAAGGGATTCAGAAACCTGTTCTGCCTCCTCGCTCACTGCCAGCTCCTGTTCTATCTCCTCAATCTTTAGCAGCAGCAGCGAGAGATCCACCGGTTTTTCGAGAAAGTCATCGGCTCCAAGCTGCATAACACGAACAGCAGTGGTTATAGAGCCAAAGGCAGTGATCATGATGGCTCGCAGGAAAGGGAAAAGCTCCTTCATCTTTGCCAGCAGTTCATCGCCATTCATACCTTCCATGCGATGATCGACCAGCACCAGTTGAACCGGTTCTTTTGCAAAAATCTGCAGGGCCTCTTTTCCTCCAGAGGCAGTCAAGGCATCGTAACCTTTATTTTTGAGGAACCCCTGGAGCATATCTCGTTGCATCTCTTCATCGTCTACAATCAGTATCTTCATCACCCTCACCAATCCTTCAGGTACGCACATCTTTAAATTTCGGGTCAGCCGGAAGAGATACCACTACTCGGAAGACCTGTTCTTCTCTTTCAATCTGCAGTTCCAAGCCACCGCCATGCGCCTCCACAATCTTCCTGCTGATGGCGAGTCCAAGACCTGTACCCTTTGCCTTGGTGGTAAAAAATGGTTCAAGGAGCATAGCCTGGGCTTTGACATCAGGAAGCTCGCCACCATTACTGAATGATATAGAACAATCCTGTTCTCTCCTGGTCACCTCGATATCGATAGAGCCCCCATTGGGTTGGGCCTCGATGGAGTTTTTGAGAAGATTTTCAAAAACCTGGCCCAGGAGATTCTTATCTCCAAGAACCCTACAGTCATTTTCTCCTCTGACCCGTACCCCAACCCCCTGTGCCTTACACTGTGCTGCATAAAGATTGACCAGCGTAGCAAGAAACTCATTTAAGGAAATTTCCTGACAATCCAGTTCAAACGAGTGCACATATTGTCGTAAACGGGAGATGATACCGTTGCTGCGATCAACTGCCTCTCGCATACCTGCCACCAGTCCACGGTGTTCGAGACTGAGCTCAGGGGCCTCTATCTCCAGACGCTGTAAGCCAATGCCTATGGCATTGAGAGGGTTTCGCATTTCATGGGTGATAGTGGCAGTTGTTCTTCCCAGCGCTGCTGCCTCATGCTGACGGGCAAGCCTTTTTTCAAACTCCCTGGCATCCTCAATCCGCTGTTTCTGAAAACGGTAGAGCCACCAGGAGGAAAGGATGCCAGTGGCAAACAGCAGGAAGAGAAAAATCAAAAACTGGTTTCGCAACTGTGCCATCCGCTCCACAAGACGATCGGCAGAGAGCCCGACAACAATATTCATCTCCCCAAATGGAAGGGTAGTTTCGGAAACCACACCTCCTGATGGATGAGCGGGAAACTCTGAAAGGTCTGTAGGGAGATCAGTGGGTTTTTCCCCTGCCTCCACCCTTACATAGGCTATTCCTGCCATATTGTTTAACAGGTTGAGGAGACGTTCCACACTGAGATCATTTTGCATCTGTTCTATTCTTCCGGCATCAAGTCCCACAACAATACAAGAGGAAGAACGAAGGGTGTAGAGATACAGATGGCGGTCCCCTAGAAATTGGAGGCCCTCATCAGCAGGACAGCCTTCCTCCCCTACTCCAAGCCAACCAGGTGGTCCGCTCACCAACCGATCACTGCCCTTATCCAGGATAACAATTCCGGCCAGCCCTGCCTCCCTGGCAAAGGCTGCAAGTTCTGCAGAAGAAAATGGTTCGATAGCATTCAAATAAGAAATAAAACGAACACTGTTTGCCAGACTGTTTTCCAGTATGGTCTCAATGGTCTCGCTGGTCAGATAGGCATTACTGACATTGAGCTTTACAACGGCCGCCAGGATCTCAGAATGTTCACGGGCATGCTGTTGATAATTTCCCCTGATACTCTGTTGCTGATAGAAAAAATAACCCATCACCAACATGGTCAGCAGCCCAAAAACAACCAGGTTGTTTTTCCAGGTCAGGCCAAGGCTCATCTGCCCCGTCCTCCTCCGCCAGCACCGCCGCTGCGACCACTGCCACCTGTTCCGCCCCTTCCTCCCCTGCCGCCTCCATCAACACCACCATCATCCATATCATCAAAGGAACTTGCATTAACACCCATATTGCCGGTTCCCTGATTGAGAAAATTGCGCCGCTTATCACCGTGCAAACGAGATCGAACACCTGTCGGGTCACTGCAGCCTTTCCCACGGCAGCCACGAACATCACTTGCCAGAAAATCGGTTTCAGCAGTCATGGACTCACCCCACACCCGTACCATTTCGCCAACCTGCACACATCCTGGAAGCAGTGCTTTGCCCTCTTCTGATTGCGGCAGTAGAGAGCCCACCGCCTTAACGGTAACACGAGTCTCAGTTACTGCCGCCTCGCCTTCTCCCCTCCCTGGAGTGACTGACAGGAGGACAAACTCCTGTCTCTCCCTATTCACCTCAGCCACCTCCCCATAGAGGTATTCAGCCGACCCTCTTGACGGAAGGAAGGTGATCAGAAAAATCAGGAGTATTATGTTTTTTTGCAGGTCCATGAGCAAAAAAGCCTATTTACCGGTGACAACCGTGTGCAGGAGTTCAAAAAGGGCCATGGCCTCCATATCATGTGCACCGGCTATCTCCTTGATCGTCTGTTCAGGGGTTACCTGAATTCCTTTCTCAGCAAGCCCCTGCTTAATTACAGGAAAATGAAGATCAAACTCGGCACAGATCTCTGCCATGCTCTTATTGCCAAAACCAGGCATGGGTGTGTCTGGAAAAAGAGAAGCCTCTCCCTGTTTCCCATCGACTTTTGCCGGTTTAATCAAAGAATAAATCTGTTGAGGAGAAAGCTTGTTTGCCGATCCAATCTCTGCAAGCGTTATGAAACTGTCCTGCACAACAACCCCGGCCTGTTCCAGGAGCATGAGGCTTTGCTGGAGATCAAGGCCCTGTTTTTTGGTAAAGAGTTTCAAGGAAGAGAGTTCCGCATGGCCATAGGGCGGCTCCCCGTATACCTTTGCACTATTATCCTTAATTGAGTCACTGAAGCTTATAACAGTACTCATTGGAGGAATCTCAAAATAGGTCCCGACAGCGAACACCAGGGAAAGAAGCAGGGCAGCATTGAAGGAGGCGGTAAAGACTTTCACATCCCTGGCCCTGTTTTTGAGATAAGCAACGATGACTTTCCAGTTGTAGAAAATGTGGAGGAGACCGGCAAGGAGAAAGAGTACGCCCAGATTGATATGTTGATTGGCCCACTCTGTTTTACTCAGACCCAGCAGATGCCAGTCTGCCCAGTAGGCCACTCTGCCGTGTGGAACGATGTATAAAATGACCGAGGTAAACAATTCCAGGACAAAGGTTACCAGCATGGTCAGTGATGTTATTTTGCGCATATTCATAGAAATATATCCTCATAGGGGGTAAGGGTGTTTTCCTTCTTCTCGGTTCAATCTTTGTAAAAAAATACAATTCCGATTCAATCCCTATTACGTTTTCAAAAAGCAGGCCACTTGTACCAGAAAAACTCTTTTTTTCATCAAGGGGACGCCCTCTCCACAATCCAAATCTTTCCTCACGAAATCAGCAACTTATCCACAAACCACATTCAGACATATCCCTTTTATTAAGAGCCCATAAACGAGCATCCCAATTAAAAGGAAAGACGATGGAGTGATTATTCGACATTTATGTCCCTGCTCGACAAAAATGTCGAGCAGGGACATAAATCAAAAAAAACCCGCCAGGAATAACCTGACGGGCTTTGAACGAAAAGAAAGGAACAAAGAATTACTGCTGCGGGTTCATTCCCTGTCCGCCCCTCATTCCCTGTCCACCTTTCATACCTTTACGGCCATGATGATAACCGAGGCCATCACACCCTCCACACCGGCCCATTGCACCAAATCCTTCCAGGCCTGCAGCCTCTGCTTTTGTCCTCATGGAGTTACGCAGGTCAAACAGGTCGCCAGCTGCCTTTCCAACTGCAGCAGCATCCGGCTCTTCGGCATTCATAAGGGCTCGTTTTTCAGCTCGTTTGACAACAATCTGTTTGCGCAGATCCTGGGTCTCTGCAAAAAACTTATCAAACTTTGCCTTGGTTTCAGCATCCATGGGAGCAGTCATCTGACCACCTCTCTGAGGACAATCTCCAGGCCCCCAACCCATCATCCCTCTATGACCCCAATTGGCAGAGGCCTGATAGAAACCGGTTAAACCAATAATTGTTACCAGAGCTGTGGCTGCGATTACTTTTTTCATTGTTGTCTCCTTGTTGTTGGTAGGAATTGAACATCTTGTCTTTATCTTTGCATTATTAAAAGCAAAGCCTGTGCCATACGACCAACAAAACAAGTAACATGCTTATATTACAGCACTATTACCTTTAACGAGTGAGAGCTTGGCGTATTCTGGTATTGACAAAGGTATATCTTTTACCCAATGGCAAACATTATCCGGGTAAAATTTACCCTGTTTCTGCGACACCCCAAAGAAGATTTCCATGGAACTGTGCAGGGATACAGCATAAGGGATGCAGAGGTCACTAGCCTCTTCCTGGTTTCCAACAATGAAAGAATGGAGAGAAGTTATAAGAGTTCAACCTTGATCTGATAATTCTTTGGTTCAGGTTTGACAAAATCTCACCATTTCAGAACAAGGTCCACCTTCCGTTCACCTGGAAGCGGCTATTCTTCCCTCCAGTTCTCTTATTCAGTAATTTTCCCCATGGCAAATTGAGGCCTGTTACTATAAAATATATTGTGTGATCAAATGCTCACTCATACCATCCGTTCACGAAGGAAAGTTTCATCATGCTGTTCTTTGACAGGAATGGATTTGATTCTGTTACTGTTAAGTCAATTCGATCAGGATCATACTAAACTCGTTGAACAGCCATAGCATCTTCTTTCCTTTTCTCGGTTCTCGTGCAGTGACATTCGGTTTTGACACCAAATAGTTACTTAACGTTCGTTACTTATGGACGAAAGAAAATCAACTATTCAGGAGAACATGGCAAATGGAAAAAAATGTGTTTTTGATCAATGGTCACCAGGCCTGGGAGATCTCTCCTGGTAAACTAAATAAAAGTCTCATTGATATCGCCAGGAAGAAATTTACCGACAAAGGGTATGAGATAAAACATACTCATATCGAAGAGGAATATGATGTGTCGGATGAGGTCGCGAAGTTTCTCTGGGCAGACATTATCATCTTTCAAACTCCAGTATACTGGATGTCAATACCCTGGGGATTCAAAAAATACATAGATGAAGTGTACATGCATGGATACGGAAAAATGTTTGACGATGACGGAAGAACCAGCTCTGATGCAAGCAAAAAATATGGTTCCGGCGGGTTATTGAAGGGGAAAAGATATATGTTGTCGACTACCTGGAATGCCCCTCTGGAAGCCTTTACAGATCCTGACCAGTTTTTTGAAGGAAAAGGAGTGGATGGTGCCTTTTTTGCTTTCCACAAATCACAAGAATTTATTGGTTTGGAACAACTTCCCACCTTCGCCTGTTATGATGTGCTGAAAAATCCGGATATCGACAATGATTTTGCCAGATTTAACTCGCACTTGAAACAAGTATTCGGGTTATGAATTCAAATTGTAAAAAACAAATTGTGGCTGGTCCCTTTTTAAAGGTATCCTCGTAAGGTATTTTACAATTTACGAACAGGCTCTATTTTATAAATTTTTCTGACTCTTCAATGCAGGTTCATTGAAGAATGACGTCCTTACCGGTATGATCAAAATCAGTATTCCCTGGAGTGCAAAAAAAACGCGAAGAAGAGGATAGCCCTCTCTTCGCGCATTATTCAGCAATATTGGATCATGCAGGTATCAGGCGTTGATGCAGTCCCCTGTTCCCGGTCCGTTTCCACTGCCATCGGCAGGCCTGACACCATCGCCGGTACCATCAGCGGAACCATTACGACCGCCACCATTACCATTACCACCGCCATTGCCGTTACCGCCACGGGCAAGCAGGTCAGCGTTCTGGGTGAAAACTGTACTAGTTAAACAATCCCCTGTTCCTGGTCCGTTTCCACTGCCATCACCATGCCCGTTACCGCCGTTACCGATACCATCACCTGGACCACGACCATTCCCTGCCATAACCGGGACAGACAACAGACCAATGGCAGCAACCAGAACAACTGTTTTAATAATTTTTGCTGAAAGTTTCATAAAATACCTCTTTTGAGATTCACCTTCCCGTCAGGGGAAGAAATTTGTTTGTCTTCTATCGCTTGACCTCTTTACAAGCCCTCAAGCAGATCATCAGGCATGTGGTCCACGGCCTCGTCCACGTTTACGGTCTGAGTTGCCGTTCTCATTCACCCTTCCCCGTTCCATTGGCGAGTTGAGTATGCCACTGACCTGTGCTGGGGTCAGGAACTGGGCGTCATAATTTATGCCTCTGAATGATAGCTGGGAGGTAAATGAGCGAAGATGATTACGGGATCCTTTTGCCAGGTTCTGGTAAACGATTTTGATATCCCTGTTATCCGTGCGGGCCAGAAAATCGTAGAGATCTTTGATGTCAAGATCTTCTATGGTTGCACCAACCTGCAGCGCTTCCAGCAGTGATTGACTGCCCTGCTCTACCAGTGAGTGATAGAGTTCCTGCAACTCAGGATCGTTAAACACTCCTTGAGAGGAATCACCAATTGGATCCACAACAGAGTATTTATTGATCAGCAGCCTGACTGAATCCATATGGCGTTGTTCGCTTTGAGCAATATTGGCAAAGACAGGTTGCTTCCACTTCTTATAAAGTAGCTGGTAGACATCCCGGGCCAACTTTTCCTCTTCACGCATTTTGCTCAGGCCAATCTCTTCCTCAGCGCTCAAGGGCTGCTTTGGCAAGCTCGCCACCATCGTTGACATACCGTCTCCCTGGCCCTGCCCGGCTCCACGCCCGTATCCTCTACCCTGCGCATCTCCATCTACTGGTACGAGCAACATTCCTGCAACAATGGCCAAACTGACAGTTCTCATCAGTTGTTTATTCAATCGCATAACCATTCCTCCTTGGGTATATCTGTAAGCCGTTCTCGACGTGGCACCGTTTCTTGTTGTTCAAAGAATACCAAGAAGCGTGCCAAATCCGGCCATCCCCTTATTATCATTAAAAATCAATAACTTACACACCTCAACAGTTCCTCAGAAAAACAATACATTCGACAATTCATGTTTCCTGTCGACAAGATTGTCGTTCCAGCAGGGCCTGGAATGGAAGAGTAATGACAAAATTGGGAGAAAGAGAAAGAACAGCGTATATCTGCAAAAAAACAAATTGAGAAATCAACTGCAATGGAAGAACTTGCCAGAAACAAGAAAGCCCTTCTGAACTCAATCAGAAGGGCTTTCTTAGGGAGGGGAAAAAAAAATGAAGTCTCATTTTACCTTTACTATATCAACAACCGTGCCATCCGCACGAGATAGCAGGCAGCATATTGAAACCAATCAGTTTTTTTAAATTGCCCCTCTGGCTGCAGTGTCATACGTTCCACAAAAGTGTACCTTTTTTACCCACCCTCTGCGAACAACTGTATACTTTCTACCCAGCCACACTGACAAAAAGACAAATCAGGAAACATGCACCTCTGCCACAGCACCGCCCCGGCGTGGGTCTCCTGCGCCTCCCTCTCCAGGTATCACAGCATGCACACCGCCAAAATAGACGCCGCAGGCCTTCCACTCATTGACCTGTACCCTTTGCCGCAGATGATTGACCGCCTCTGGAGAAAAACCAGGTTCAAGTTGGACTCTCTCACCATCCCAGTACAGACGAGGGGCGCTGACCGCCTCCTGGATTGATCGTCTATAATCTACCACCTGGCTCAAAACCTGGCTCACCGCAATGCGGATTCTTTTGGAACCACCGCTGCCAATGACCAGACAGACATCGCCATCCTTGACCAGCAGAGAAGGCGACATCATCGAACCTACTCGCTGCCCTGGAGGGCTGGAATGAAAGCCCTGGGGATGCAGGTCATCCTCTCCCATCATATTGTTCAGCATCACTCCGCTATTCGGGGCAAAATAACCGGAACCTTCGCCATTGGAACAGGTCATGGCAGCGCAATTTCCATCCTTATCAGCAACGGAGATATGCGTTGTCCCACGGGAAAAGAGTCTGATATTCTCCGTAGCCACTTCTGCGTCAGCCCTGTCCTGCAAAAAGGCCTGTAGGTCGGCGGGGGTCATAAACCCGGTTTTCCGTATTTTTTCCACTTCCTGCATCAATCCCGTTGTATGGAGAAGATACTCTGCTGAGCCAAACTCAAAAGCAGGTGCTCCTTCACGGGATAGCAGAGACAGAGAAAGGCCGATCAACGGCCCCCCCATGGAAGGCTGTGGAGAGGTGAGAAGCTGATATTCACGAAAAGGAACAGCAAGGGGCGATCGCTCTTTGACCTGGTAAGCAGCAAGATCCCTGCGGGTCAGCAGTCCGTCTCTCTTTTCCATATCCTTTTCAATCCGGGCAGCAATCTCACCGTAATAAAAGTTATCTCCCTTATCTGCCACTATCTCTTCGAGAAAGGCAGCCAGTGGCTGATTCATCAACCACTCATCTGCCTGCAGATAGCTCCCATCCGGTTCATAGATGGCCCTCCCTTCAGGGAAAAGGGTCATGATAGGACGCAGAAGTTTCAAAAAATAGGCCTGCTTACTGTTCAGTCTATGCCCCCTGGCTAGCTCCAGAGCAGGTGCAAGCACTTCAGCCAGATCCATAAATCCCAGACGTTTATGAATATGGAGCAGTCCTTTCAGGGTTCCCGGCACTGCCACTGACCCGAGCCCCACATTGAAATCCTGTTGCGAACCGGAAAATTGTACGGTCACCGGGAAGAAATGGGGATCAGTCACCGAATTTTTCAGGCCAAGGCCCGGGGTGTCGACAAAGAAATCAAAAAAAATATCCTGGCCCTGGTCTGCAGAATGACCAAGGAGCAAGCCGCCACCTCCCAGGCTGTTGAGGGCCGGTTCCACGGCACTTGAAGCAAAACCCGCTGCCACCACGGCATCAAAGGCATTGCCTCCTGCCCGGAGAACAGTTGCTGCTGCCTCACTGACCAGGGGATGGCCTGTTGCCGCTATGGACTTCGTATATTTTTTCATTGCCAGAACTCTTGATGTAGTCGTTTGATCACTTTTCTAAAATCTCCGGATTCGGCATAGGCCCGTCGTTGACTATCCGCACCTGTGCCATTTTTCAGAATCCTGTCAAGCATCCTGATATACCGCTCTGAGCCAAAGCGTTCTGCCAGGGGCTGGATCTTTTGCAGCAGACGCTCCACTGCCTCACGCAGCTGCATCCTTCCACCGCCGAGAAAACCCAATGGATCAACAAAAGTTCCATCCAGACCATAACGCACAGCCTGCCATTTATTACAGCGAAGAAACTGATGACTACACCTTACTGTGGGCAGTGACGACTCGGCAAGGGCTGCAACAAAACATTGAATCAGGGCAGTGAGACCCAGGATGTCCCCAAAACGGGTGGGCAAGTCACAGGCCCTGATCTCCAGGGTGCCAAAACCAGGATGCGGCCTGGCATCCCACCATAAATCCTTGATGGATTCAATCACTCCGGCCTCTTTCAGCATCACGACCTCGGCAAGAAAACTCTCCCAGTCCCTGATCTGTTCATAAATTCCTGCAAGGGGCAAGGCTTCAAACAGCTTGGTCCGATAGGACATGAGCCCGGTATCTTCTCCCTGGAAAAAGGGAGAAGAGGCAGATAGGGCCAGCAAAAGAGGTAAATAGGGTTGCACCCTGTCACAGACTCTGATGGCAGTATCTCCGTCAACCATACCCACATGAACGTGGAAGCCCTGGGAGATAAAGCGGCGACCGACTATCTGCAGTTCCTCCATGATACGTTCATACCGTTCATCATTGGTCAACACCTGATCCTTTGACCTGGCAAAGGGGTGGAGAGATGCGGCAAAGAGAAGGCAACGGTTATCCGCGGCCAATTCCTCGGCCATGGCACAGGTCTGAAGCAGGTCATTTTCAACGTCTCGGACAGAGTGACAGATACCTGTACGAATTTCAAGAATGGAGCGTATCCATTCGTGGGTAATGCGGGGACGAAGAATGGCAGGTGCTGTGTTGAGAAGGACCGGAGCCAAGGGAGCAAGATTCAGGCTTCCCTGATCCAGGGTCTGAAATTCCAACTCCACCCCCAGGGTATAGGAAGGGCTGGAAACAAATGTCAGTGGTGCAGCTGTTTCACCAGGGGTCATTGAGCCTCCTTCTCTTACTTACGCTCTCAGAACGATACAGTGCCCTGCAGGAATTCCAGGGCAACGCGTGCGTACCAGGCAGCCCCTGTGGTCAGGACTGCTTCATCAAAGTCAAAGGTCGAGCTGTGGGCAGGACCTGTCTCATCAGAGACAAATGCCCCAAAGCGGACCATACAGCCATTAACCTTCTGCAGATAAAAAGAAAAATCTTCTCCGCCAAGGCTTGATGGCCCCTGAGAGAGAATAGCATCTTCAGGAATCACCGCTGCGGCTGCCTTGCGGGCCACTGCAACCCCTGATGCACTGTTAATCACAGCCGGGAGATAGTCCGGAAACTCCAGCTTGCAGGACACTGCATAGAGGGAGGATATGCCCTGGGCCATCCGTTCCAGGCCGGCAAGGAGTCTGCTCCTGGCCTCAGGGTGGGTTGAACGGATAGTTCCTTCAAGGATCGCCTCTTCGGCAATAACATTATGTGTCTCACCGGCCCGCACACGTCCGACAGTGACCACTGCCGCCTGATTGGGATCCACTTCTCTGCTGACCAGCGTCTGCAAGGCGGTTATCAAGCCCGCAGCAGCCACAACAGTATCTTTGGCCTCATGGGGTCTGGCAGCATGACCGCTGTTCCCCTGTAGCCTGATAATAAAGGGATCGGCATAGGCACAGATGATTCCCTCATCCACGGTCATGCTGCCAATGGGATAGTGGGTGTCTATGTGACCGCCAAAAATTGCGCTCAACCCGTCTACTGCCCCTTCTGCAACCATCTTTTCAGCACCGTTGCCACTCTCTTCAGCAGGTTGAAAAAGAAAGCGCACCCGCCCGGGGAGGTCCATTTTGCCAAGCAGGGCAGCAGCACCAAGGAGCATGGCAACATGACCATCATGGCCACAGGCATGCATGTTCCCTGTGACTGTTGAGGCAAAGGAAAGTCCGGTTGCCTCTGCAATGGGCAGAGCGTCCATATCCGCACGGAGCCCGACAATCCAATCACTGTTTGGTGGGCCAATTTCAGCAAGGACACCGGTCCCTGCCACGCCGGCTTGTGAATCAATACCGAGTTCGCTCAATTTTTCGCAAATGTAGGCAGCGGTTTTGTACTCCTGGAAGGATAACTCTGGATTTCGATGGAGGTGCTGACGAATCCCCTGCATCCAGGTAAAGAGTTCGGAGCCCACCATCTGCTGCTGTCCTGCTTCTGTCTGCATATGCTATTCTATCCGGATGGAGCCTACATCAGTGTCATCTGTCTCCCATCCAGTCTCCTCCACCCCTTCTTGCAGAGTCTGCTTCCTTGCGTATTCCTCTTTTTCCCGACCAATGGATTCTGGTTCTCTGATGATTGGCTGGGGTTCGCCCGCTGCTTTTGTCACCAGTTGTTCTTCTTCGTCCGCATACTCCTCCACTGAGATCGCCCCGTTGGCAAGGGGCTGTTTAAAGACAGCTATTATTCCATCTTGAACTTCCATCAAAGAAACGACCTCCCAGCCCGAACTGCCAAATTCATTGAGCGTAATCTCTATTTCAGACTCATCAAGGAAGGCACTGCCGAGTATCCCTTCCTTTTTCATATCAAATCGAACTGTCTTATAACTCCAGCGCATCATGCATCTCCTGGTAATAGATCTCAGGGAATAAGAAACTCATCATCACGAAATTGACCTTCATACACCTTGCCGTTGGCCAGAATCAGTTTACCCAGGCCGTTCCTCCGGCCTCCTGTAAATCCTCCTTCATAACGACTACCGTCGGCAGACAACAAAACAGCATCACCGTGGGGAAGATCATTGCGGAATTCGCCATTGATTATACTGCCGTCTGCGTAGGTCAACTTTCCCCTGCCCTCAAAACGACCCATGTTGAAATCACCTATATAATGACTTCCGTCACTGAAAAAATAACTTCCTTTCCCGGTAAAATGATCATTTTTCATATCACCCGCATATCGGGATCCATCGGGATAGCTGAATATCCCGGTACCCTCTTTTACCCCTTGAACAAAGTCCCCCTCATAGCGGCGACCATTACTGTAGGTATACATTCCTGTACCATGAAGTTTTCCTTCCCTGATTTCTCCCTCATAGGTGTCACCGCTGGCATATTCAATGCGTCCGTTCCCGTGCATGAGACCCTCTTTCATCTCACCCTGATACAGTATTCCATCGGGAAAGAGAAATTCGATTGGCTCTTCAATGGGCTTTTTGGCGCCCGACTGATAGACCCGTCCCTGGTAGAGAAGATATTTATCCCCGGTGGGCGATACAAGCTTAACCTCTTCCATACCCACTGCGCTCTGTGCCTGGCTATTATCGGCCTGAACCCTGGCAAGCTCCATGAGCGGCTCCTCTTTGACAACAGGTTTGCCGTCCAGGAACTCTCCCCTGAATAGTCTTCCGTCGCCATCGGTAAGTGTCCCCTGGCCATTGGCTTTTCCATTGCGGAACGCACCCGCATAGTGCGAACCGTCGGTATAGAAATGTTCACCCTGGCCATGCCGCTGATCCTGGTAAAACTCGCCCTCATAGCGACTGGAGTCAGGGTAATAGAGGATGCCTTTGCCCTGCTTCAGACCATGCACAAATTGCCCCACATAGCGGGTGTTGTCGGTATAGAGTAATTCTCCGTCACCATGTCGGTAATTATCGAGGAATTGCCCACTGTACTTTCGGCCATCACCATAGCGGAGATTTCCCTCACCGTTATAGGCATCTCTGTCAAAGGTGCCCTCATAACGGGTTTGGTCAGCTCCATCCCAGACCCCTTGCCCCTGGCGCTGTCCTCTGTAGAAGTCACCTGAATACCGGCTGCCGTCAGGATAGGTTTTCACTCCCTTGCCTGCAGGCTGACCATTGTGAAACTCCCCTGCAAACCAGGTCCCGTCCACATAGGTCAGCTTGCCCTGTCCCTCTATGAGATTACTGCGGAATTCACCCTCGTAGCGACGACCATCACCAAAGATCAGCGTCCCTGTGCCATGATACTGACCAAAGGAAAATGTTCCGGCATATTTCGACCCGTCACTGCTGGTCAGGACGCCTTCACCGTCTATGACATTATCGTGGAATTCCCCTTCATAGCGGCGGCCATCCGGGCTGGTCAGGATCCCCTTTCCATGCAATCTCCCTTTTGCCAGCTCGCCCCTGTAGACAGTGCCATCACCAAACTTGAGCACTCCCTGACCGTGAAGTCGTCCGTCTTTAAATTCACCTTTATATTGTCGGCCATCCCCATGCGCCAGAGTACCGGACCCGTTTTGACAGTCCCCTTCCAGACACTTGCCAGAAGCAGTGGAGGACCAGAGAAGTGACACCCCACACAACAAACTGATCAGTTTTTTTCTACTCTGCACCCAAAATCCTCTTTAGCATCGTGTTGCTGAACAACATTCTTTCTTTTATTTCTATCAGCCATAGATCTTCTTTATTTCTTCACCTATGATCTTAACCCCCTTTGCCACCTGTTCTTCATCCTGGGAATAGGTCACCCGGATACATTCATCACAATGTTTCCACGGAGCCTCCAGGCCTGGAAAGAAAAAATGCCCGGAGACCACCAGCACCTTTCTTGCCTTCAATCGCTCATACAATTCATGACTTGTGATGGGCAGGCCCTCGAACCAGAGCCAGAGGAACATGGCCCCTTCCGGTTTATGAATTCTGTATGGGGTGCCTGCCAGTTCTTTCTGAAAGAGAGCCACTGCCTTTTCCATTTTAGTCTGATAGAACGGCCTGATCACCTCTCGACTGAGTGCAAGGACCTCCCCGCTTGCCACCATCTCCTGGGTAAGCATTGCGCCAAAACTTCCCGTGGCCAGGTTCATAATGGCATTCATCCCGGATACCGCCTTGATAATCTCCTTGCGGGCCACGATGATTCCAGTCCTGGTGGCAGGTAGGCCCAGTTTTGACAGGGAGAGGCAGACAACGATGTTCTCATTCCAGACAGGCTTGGCCTCGGTATAGATAATACCTGGAAAGGGTACGCCATAGGCATTATCCAGAATCAGAGGCACATCATGCTTGCGGGCAAGGACATCAAGAGCGGCGATTTCCTCATCGGTCAGGACATTGCCAGTGGGATTAGTCGGCCGCGAGACACAGATGGCACCGGTCTCTTCCCCAATATTGAGGTTGTCAAAGTCAACATGATATTTAAAAAAATTATCTTGCAGGAATTCAATCTGGGGCCTGGTGGAGATGAAAAAATCATCTCTATGACCAAGGTCGGCATAGCCGATATATTCCGGTGCCAAAGGGAGACGGATTTTTTTGGCCTCACCATCCCGGTAAGGGCCTGCAAACATATTAAAGAGAAGAAAGAAACCGGCCTGACTGCCATTGGTGAGGCAGATATTTTCAGGCCCCACGTCCCAGCCATACTCTCGGCTCAGGAGTCTTGCCAGCACCTCCCCGAAATTTTTCTCGCCCTGAGGCGGATCATAGATACCGATAAGCTTTTGAAAGGACTCCGTATCCGCAGCAAGAGCCTGCAGACGTTTCTGCATTATCTGCTGAAAGCCAGGGACATGACCGGGATTACCGCCACCCATCATGATCATGTCACCACCACCTGCAGCCAGGGCATTGCCAAGATCATCCATCAGGCTGAGAATACCGGCGCCACGGGTGTACTGTTCTCCAAAAAGTGATAATTTCATGGTCTACCGCCTCAAGATGTTGCTTTTCTATTACCTATCACCAAACCCGGCTGATACATTCCAAAGATGAGCATCATTCTCCTCTTTTCCGACGTAACGTTACCTGCTCACCAGCTATGCCCCAGTTGTCCGGTTCAACCTCATCGATGACAACAACAGTTGTTGCTGGATTTTTCTGCAGAACTCTCTGCAGCAATTCAGTCACGCCAGCAATCAGTTCAGATTTTTGTTGAGAAGTGACCCCCTCTTTTGTCACTCTAATATTTACATAAGGCATTTCAATTATCCTTTCCAGCAATTCATATATTCCTGCTTTGCCCTGAACCATCAACTCAGGCCAGCAGCCTGCCTTGGAACCTGCCTCGATCATCCATAACAGAATAATGGACAGAGTGTATACAGGCTGACAACCAGCCATTTTGCTCCAATTCCTCTTGGTCAAGAGCAAAAGGAATCATTTTTCTACCCATGAAAACCTCTCAAACCTCTCAAACCTCTCAAAACTCTCAAAACTCTTAAAACTCTTAAAACTCAAGAGTAGCATTTTTTTCTGAAAGTGACAAAAAAAGAGGTGGCTCCCCCAAGGGCCATGGCAACTCCAACAAGGAGAAAGCCTACACTGATAGAGGAAATATCGCCGATCAGACCGATCAGAGTCGGCATAACACCTCCGCCAAGGAGAAAGGCCAAGGGAAGGCAGAGCGACACGGCAAGGTTACCAAACTCAGGCGGGCCAAGTTTTGAGAGCAGGGCAAATGCGGAGGGAAAAAAACAGACCGCAATCAGGGGTTGGGCCACCACAAGGAGCATCAACCAGATTCCGGTGTCCATTATGGCCATCAGACCAGTCAACAACCCTGTGATCAGAAGAACTGCGCTCATGATTCGATGATTGCCATAGCGATCACCAAGCCATCCAGCCGCCAGAGGCATGAAGATGGAAGCCACCCGGGAAAAGGCAAGCAGGGTATTGGCCTCCTGCGACTCCATCCCATGGTCATTTACCAGAAAAAGTGGGGCCATTGAGTAAATACCCAGCGTTGAACAGATCCCCAGAGAAAAAAGGACAAACATCCCCCAGAAAGATCCCATACGCAGCAAGGAAGCTGAAGATGAAAAATCAGGGGCCTTGCCCCTGTCCTGCACTCCATGGGACGTGAGGCCGTACACCACTCCGCTAATAATCAGGACAAGCCCCAGCAGGGCCAAGCCCTGTTGCCAGGAGAAAAAGGAGAGAAGCAGGTCACAGAGCAGTGGAGCAGCTACAAAACCGAGGTTGGGAGCAAGTTCATGGATGGCCATGCCCCTGGCCCAGTAGGCAGGATCGACAAGCTTGGTGATCGTTGCCAGGCCTGATGGAAAATAGAGCCCGGCGCCAAGGCCAAGACAGAAGAGACTGAGACGCAGGGTGAGGAGAGTAGAACAAAATGCCAGGGTAAAAAGGTCCAGGCCAAGGAGTATGGTTGAAAGAACTATGGTCCGTTTATGACCGATCCTGGCAGAGACAAAGCCGGAGGAGAGGATGGCAAAGAAATAGCCAATGGAGATAAAGAGAAAGAAGGAGCCGGCCTGGGTATGGTCGATTCCCATTTCCTGTTCAATGACAGGCAACAGGGGAGAAAAAATCACCCGTGAGGTAAAGTTGAGAAAAAACAGCCCTGCAAGAAACAACAGACCGCTGAGGGCACGGGAAAGCGAATTTTGCACCATGGCTTGTCCTGTTTCAGCAGACTGGTCGAGGAGTGTCCCTACTTCCTGAATCTGCGTTTCCAGATTTCCAGCCATAGCCTGTCATAGGCTTCGGCAGAAAGTGATCCGGGTCTTGTTGCCGCCACTGGTTGCCGGGTGATCCCCATTTTTTCAACATCAGCAAGATAGGGCACCATTGTTCGTAAAAAAATCTTCTTTTTGGCAAAACGCTTTATCGTATCCCGATGCATATTTTTTCTCCCCTCCACCATGGAAAAAAAACCATGCAGTTTTTTTCGATCCGCCTTGATCTTATCAAAGAATTTCACCAGCTGCGCCAGGGCAAGAATAGAAAGCGTTGAAGGAATGACAGGGGTCACCACCTGGTCTGCGGCCATGATGAGATTTTCTGAAAGCAGGGTCATATTGGGTGGGCAATCAAGGATCAGATAGTCATACTCATCTGCCAGGGAAGAAAAGATCCGCTTCAACTCATCACTCCCGTCCCTGTCAAGGGCCAGGTCTAGATTGCGAAAAGAAAAGTGGGTGGGAAGCAGATCGAGATACGGGTAGTCTGTTTCCCGGATAAAAGAGTGGAGCTTCCCCTTGAGAAATTTCTTCCTGTTAAACTTGGATTTGGGCCGTACCCGATAATAATATCCGGCAGCCCCCTGGGGATCCATGTCGCAGAGAAGGGTCTTCTTGCCCCTGCGCGCACAGGCATAGGAAAGATTGACGGCAGCCGCTGTCTTGCCGACGCCTCCCTTACTCGAATAAATGGCAATAGTGTTCACGTTGCCTCCCTTTTCTTTTCCTGGTCAGAGGACGCTGCCAGCATATCGTAAAAAAGAGCTCTATTCTTGTCAGTGGCGAATTTCGCATAGCTCTTTCTGCAATTTTCCGGACCTTCTGCTGGTCTTTTTGCAGGTGGGTAATCAATCCGCCAAGGGCTGCGGCGATATGAAGATTTTTCTTAGACCTTGGGGTCTGCTGCTCATGGTATCTGCTCAACATCTCCTGCTGCACGGAAAGGTCATTGAAACTCCCCAGGTTATCCTGTAACTTTTTCAGCTGTCGAATGCAGGTAGCCATGCTTTTTTCCGAAAAAAGAGAGCGATAAAATTCCAGGAGATAACGAAGCTTCTTGCACTGGATACGAAGTCTGTGCAGTTCCTCGTCAGGACTCTGCTCGTTGATCAGCTCTCCTGCTTGCAAGATTCTCTCCAGCCGCTTTCTGATAAATTTTGCCGCTGCTGCAGCACAGGGCTGTTTCCCACGAGTTCCAGTCAACCCGGAGAATTGCTTACGCACAAATCCCAACCACTGGTCCATGAATTCTGCATATCCGGAAGACTGCAGCCCCTGTTGCAACCGTTTAAACTCCTGCCCACGGCTTGTTCCCAGGGCAGCAAAAAACTCTTTCAGCCCCTGCTGAAGGCTCTTGGGCAGCATCGCCTGATAGCTCTCCTGCTCCAGGAGGTAGACATCAAGGTCTCTTACCGGCCCGGTTATGGCGCTGATCCTCTTGAGCCCCTCCTGCATGGCGTGATACTCTGTTTCCGGGATCATTTTCTTAAATGTTGAGAGCAGAGATCGACTCCTGCGCAAGGCCACCCGGTAATCATGAAGAAACTCGCTGTCCCAATCCTGCAGGATCCCGGGAACATTCCTGGCCATATCTTCTTCCAGGAGCAGAAAAATATCCTGGGCCGCTTCGGCAATGGATTCTCTCCCATCGAGGGTGACAGTCAATTTCGAGCTGTAATCAAGGGGCAAGCGCTCTCTTACGGCAAGTGCCTGCTGCAGCAGGAGATCCTCTCCACATCCTTCCTCCAGTCCCTTTTCAATGAGCATCTTGCGCAGGCGGTGGAAGGTTTTCCCATATCCCCGCAGCCCGTAGACCCTCAAACAGCAGCCAGTGTCCAGGCTCAGCCCATCCCAGGAACAGTTGTTCTGTTCAATACAGAAACGGAGGATGGTCTTTTCATCCTTGTTCAGGAGAAGGAAAAAACGTTTTGTCCGCTCTACTTCCACACAGGGAAGCAGGCTGCGTATCCCAAAAAGTGACTTCAAACCGTTGCTCAGCGGTGTGGAGAGAAACTCTCTGCCCAGGGGAACAGGATTTGCAGGCCCTGTTCCTGTCCGCACTTCAGTGCCCGAAAAATCAGAAAACGTGTAGTGATCAAGCCCACGGCGCATGCAGATCCAGCCTTTCCTGTACAGATGCCAGTCAAAGGTGTCCAGATAGTGGAAGCACTCTTTTTCCACCTCCTGCCTGCTGACAACATCAATCTCTCCTATCTCTTCAAGGAAGAGGGCAGGATCTGCTGCAGAAGGGAGAACAAATGATGTCTTGAGCCAGATCATCACCTTTTTTTATGATCGGTAGTCGGCATTAATTCTTACATAATCAAGTGAGAAATCACAGGTATAGACCTCTTCACAACCTGCGCCGTCTTTGAGGTCAATGCATACGGCTATATTTTTCTGCTTCAGGATCTCGCTGGCAGCAGCCTCTGCCTCTTTGCCCACAGCCAGACCGTCTCTCACCAGCACCACATCCCCAAAGGCAATATCAACACGATCCGGATCAAAACGCACCCCGGAACGTCCCATGGCCGCGATGATCCGTCCCCAATTGGCATCCTCTCCGAAAAAAGCGGTTTTGACCAGATTTGAATTGGCCACGGTCCTTGCCATCTGCTCTGCTTCCGTCTCTTCTTTGGCACCGCAGACCCTTACGGTAATGCACTTACTGGCCCCTTCACCGTCACTGACAATTTTCAGGGCCAATTCCTTGAGTACACCCTCCAGGGTATCCTGGAAAACTTGACGTGCGGCGGGATTTTCTTCATCAATCCACTCATTGGAGGCGGTTCCGTTTGCCATTGCAATCACCATATCATTGGTGCTGGTATCACCGTCCACTGTAATACGATTAAAGGTCCTGTCTGTTGCCTGGCGAAGGGATTCCTGCAGTTCAGGAAAACTGATCTGGGCATCGGTGACCACAAAGGAAAGCATGGTGGCCATATTGGGCATTATCATTCCAGCCCCTTTGGCCATTCCCATGAAGTTAATCTCATGATCACCGATGGTCACAGTCCGGTAGACTGTTTTGGAAACCGTATCCGTGGTCATGATGGCCTGGGCCACCTCTTCAAATTTTCCTTCATCGAGTTCTGCCACCAGCCTGTCCATGGAAGAGATGAAGGCCTCTACGTTCAACTGTTCACCAATGACGCCGGTGGAGGAGACAAGGACCATCTCATCAGGGATACCCAGGCTGGAAGAGAGCAAGGCACTGGTGGCCAGTGCCGCCTCCATGCCCTGGGGACCAGTACAGGCATTGGCACAGCCGCTGTTGACCAGTATTGCCTGGGCACGCCCTTGTTTCAACCGCTCCATGTCTATGAGAACCGGAGCCGCCTTCACCTGGTTGGTGGTAAACACTCCTGCAGTAACTGCTGGAGTTGTGCTGTATATAAGACCGAGATCGAGCCTGTCCGCATAATGAATTCCAGCAGCCACTGCAGCGCTAGAGAACCCTTTAATATTCATCTGTTCCGTTACTCCTAGAAAATAAAAACTGATAAGAAGTCTCACATTACCATTCCAATGAGCTATTATGCCAGTGAAAAATTAGCTCTTTTACAATTTATCCCGGCCGTGTACACTTCTCTAATACCTTAAAAAAAACATTTTTCCCCTCAGCAGGATCAGGCCAAATGGAAGTAGAGAGTTATCACTGGAGTTACCAAATTTATTCCATCTTCATACCCCTGGCTGACCTTGCCATTCGCTTTGGTCTCTCCATCCGGGTCATCATGCGCCAACGTCAATATGGCGTTACCCTTGCCTGGCTTATCGTCATCCTCCTCCTCCCCTTTTTCGGGGCCCTTATCTATCTCTTTCTCGGGGAAAACAGGATCAGCGAGACTCGGGCAAGGCGCGCCAGAGAGGGCCTGGATCACTACCACCAGTGGCTGACATCGCTCAGAAGGTATGATCCTGTCAACTGGTCTGCACTCAATCCGAAACTGGAGCCCATCCAACGCCAGGCAAATGCTCTCATCGGCATCCCCACCCTTGATGGAAACAGTCTGCAGCTGATCGAAGAACCGAAAAAGATCATGCGGGCCATCATAAATGACATTGATGCTGCTGTATCCACCTGCCACCTGCAATTTTATATCTGGCATGAAGGAGGTACAGCAGATGAAGTAGTGGCCGCCCTCATCCGTGCAAAAGAAAGGGGAGTTACCTGTCGAATCCTGCTGGATGCCATTGGCAGTAAAGACTTTTTGCGCGGCAGAAAGGTCAAGGAATTGCGGGCTGCTGGAATCAAGGTGATGGAGGCCCTGCCAGCCGGATTCTATAAGGCCATTTTTGTCAGGATCGACATCCGCAACCATCGAAAGGTTGTTGTGATAGATGGGAAGATTGCCTACACAGGCAGTCAAAATATGGTGGATCCAGATTTCTTCAAACAGGAATCGGGTGTTGGACAATGGGTGGACATCATGGTCCGTATCCAGGGGCCTGTGGTCGAATCCATTGCCGGTACCTTTATCAGTGACTGGTTCCTGGAAACAGACAGCGAGAAAATCCGTTCACGCTCTATGGAGCAGGATATTGAGCACATTCGTTCCATAGCCGACATCAACCCCCAGCCCTATGTCGATGACATCCCTGTACAGCTCGTCCCCTCAGGCCCTGACTTTACTCCGGAAGCCATTCACCGCCTCCTCCTGACCACCATCTATGCAGCACAAAAAAATATCACCCTTACCACGCCCTACTTTGTCCCCGATGAATCACTGTTGACTGCTCTGCAATCGGCTGCCCAGCGTGGAGTCGATGTCCGCATCATTGTACCGGAGAAGAATGACTCAAAACTCGTCCATTATGCGAGCAGGGCCAGATATGAGAGCCTGGCTCTCAGCGGCGTGACCATCCAGCTTTTCACCGGAGGCCTGCTCCACTCCAAGACCATAACAGTGGACGACGAATTCGCCCTTTTCGGATCAGTGAACCTGGACATGCGCAGTTTCTGGCTCAACTTTGAGGCCACTCTCTTCATCTACTCCAAACGCTTCACCACTGAACTGCGCATGGTACAAAAGCGCTACGAGGCAAATGCTACAACCCTTGACCTGCAGGCCATGCAACAACGCTCCGTCATTGAGAAATTCTTTGAAAACACTGCCCTCCTCATTGGCCCGCTACTGTAACTCTCAGCATGCAGATTCTTCTCCTCTCAGACATCCATGGCAACTATCCAGCACTTGCCGCCATTGAAGCATTTTTTCAGGGGACTTCTTTTGCCGCAATCTGCAACTGCGGTGACTCCCTGGTCTATGCACCCTTTGCCAATGAGACCCTGCACTGGCTGATGAAACATAAGGCCTGGTCAATCCTTGGTAATACAGACAAAAAGGTCAAAAAGTTGCTGCGCGGGAAACAGTTCACCAAACCACGAAAGGAAGAAAAACGGATCATGTACACCTGGACTGCAGAACACCTTGACCCAGCAAGCAAAGAGTATCTTTTCTCCCTGGAAAACTCTTGCCGACTCACCATGGCAGAGCGAGAGATATGCCTCTTCCACGGCAGTCCCGATCGCCCCCACGAATTTCTCTATCCCGACACCGACCCTCAACGATTCGAAGAACTGGCTGCTTCCTCTTCCTGCCCTGTCATCATCACCGGTCACACCCACACCCCCTACCATAAAGTGATTGGCAACACCCACTTTATCAACCCGGGCAGTGTTGGCCGTATGTTCGACTCCAATCCGGCTGCATCCTGTGCTGTCCTCACCCTGGACAAGGATACCATTCACGTGCGTCACCACCGCATCAGCTGGCCGGTGGAGGTGATGATTCAGGCCCTGCAGCTCCATAACATGCCGGAAATTTACCAATCCATGTATATTCTTGGAAAAAAACTTAATTAATATTTGCAGTCATACTGCAAATACTGCTATCTTTAGTTCGTTAATGAAAATCTTTCTCAAGGAGAATCTCCATGGTTGCACAAAAAAAGAAGAGTAAAACAACAAGGATTGAGCCCAAAGGTACCACTGCTATTATTCGCAAATTCGTCGAAAAGCTTGATAAGGAATTTCGCACCCAGGCGCCCGATGAAAAAAGCAGGAAAATACTTTCCGTGCTCAAAGATCGCCACAAGGAAGAGATCCTTGAGGCAGCGCTCCTCAAATATTACAATGCAGAGGAGCTCAAGCCCTATCAGGCAGAACTCATCAAGATGCAGAGCCATCTTGAGAAAACAGGCAAAAAGATGATCATCCTCTTTGACGGGCGTGATGCATCTGGAAAAGGCGGGACCATTCGCAGAGTCACCCGTTACATGAACGAGAAACGGTACCGGGTCGAGGCCCTTGGCAAGCCCACCGACACCCAAAAGACCGAACTGCACATGAAACGCTATATTGAACGTTTCCCCCACGCCGGTGAGATCGTGCTCTTTGACAGAAGCTGGTATAACAGAGCCATGGTGGAACCGGTTATGGGATTCTGCACCATGGACCAGTATCGACGTTTCCTGAAAAAAGTGACCAGCTATGAACAAAACTTCATTCTGGATGCCGGTCACACCATCCTGCTCAAACTCTATTTCTCTGTGACCAAAGAAGAGCAGTCAAGACGTTTTGAAAGAAGGAAAAATGATCCCTTACGCCAATGGAAACTGAGCGAGGTTGACCTTCAGGCCCAGGATCTCTGGGAAGAATTCACAGAAAAGAAAAAAGTTCTTCTCCAGAAAACCCACACCAAGGAATCCAAATGGTTTGTGGTCCGTTCCGATGATAAACATATGGCCCGGCGGGAGACTATGAAACTGATCCTCAACTCCGTCAAATACCGTGGACGAAGCAGAAGCCTTAATTTCGAAGTCGACCCGGAGATTGTTATCCCGGGGAACCGCGAATTAAAGATTATGAGAAAAGAGAAAAAACAATACGGGGCACCATTGAGGTAACCCCCCTTGCGAGGAAACTATCATGGCACAAAAAAAGAAGAAAAAAGAAAAAGAGGAAGAACAAAAAATTATTTGCCTGGATTACAAACTGCTCGAAGGAACTGCCTTAAAGAATTATAAGAAAAAAGGTGGGAAAGACAAAACAGCCATCTTTGTCAAAAACTGGCACATCGAGTACGAAAGGGAGCTCAAACTGCTGCAGATCGAACTGATGAAACTGCAGCGGCACATGAAGGCCAACGGCGACCGGCTGCTCGCTATCTTTGAGGGGCGGGACGCAGCTGGCAAGGGTGGAACCATCAAACGGATCACGGCCAATCTCAACCCCAGAAATACCCGGGTGGTGGCCCTGACCAAGCCCAATGAAACAGAGACAACCCAATGGTACTTCCAGCGCTACACACCACACCTGCCTGCTGCCGGTGAACTCGTGATTTTTGATCGCAGCTGGTACAACAGGGCCATGGTGGAACCGGTCATGGGGTTCTGCACCGATGAACAGAACAAGCGCTTTCTCAAAGATGCGCCAATGCTTGAAGAGCTGTTGGTCAAAGACGGGATCAAACTCTTCAAGTTCTATTTCTCGGTCTCCAAAGAGGTGCAGAAGGAACGCTTTGATTCCAGGAAAGAAGACCCGCTCAAGCAGTATAAACTCTCCCCGGTGGACAATCTGGCCCAGGAATACTGGGATCAATACTCGGTACGTAAGTTTCAGATGCTGTCAGAGACAAACAGGACCATGGCCCCCTGGACGATTATCCGTTCGGATGTGAAGAAAAAAGCCCGTCTCAACTGCATAAAATTTCTCCTCTCCAACATGGATTACGAAGGGAAACTTCCGGCACGCCAGCTGGAATACGATCCCGAAATCATTGTCTCTGGAATCGATGAGCTCAGGCACATGGAGGAGAACATCATGAACCCGGAAAGTCTCCACGGATAAGCAACACGCCCCCTGACAGTGGCAGAGCCAAACACTGTCAGGGGCTAGGCTGACAAAGCGAAACCCTTACAGCCCCAAATCGTCGGAGATGGAGAGCATGGCCGCCAGGGCCAAATCACAAAACTCGTTCACCTTCATATCCAGTTTTTCACATTCCCTGATAATCTCACGATTGGCCCCCCTGGCAAACGCCTTTTCCTTGAAGCGCTTACGCACTGATTTTGGCTTTACCGAAGCAAGTTTTTTGTCGGGATATACTAAGGCAGTGGCTATGATCAGGCCTGTTATTGTTTCACCGGCGGCCAGGGCGTGATGAAAGAGTGTGGAGCGTCTGTCGGAGTGTGCCTCTTCGTTGTGGAGACGGATAGAATCGATTATTTCCGCATTCACCCCCCTCTCTTTTAGGATCTGCACGGTACCATGGGTATGCACACTCAGATCTTCGTGGGTCTCTGCGTCAAGATCGTGGAGAAGGCCTGCCAGTCCCCATTTTTCCTCATCCTCTCCCAGGTACTGAGCCAGACTCTTCAATACTGCCTCTGCGGCCAGGCAATGTTTGATCATGTTGGGACCGGAGACCTGTTCCTGCAACAGGGCCATTGCCTCGTCACGATTTATTCCGTATTCACCACCCATCGCTTACCTCCTTCTGCAACCGTCCTTAAAATTAACCCAATCAAAAAACTGGTTCCGTACGAAACTCAGCCACACAATTAGGTTTTGCGTAGGAGCCTGCCCTTGCAACTCTGCATAATTTCAAACTAGTTTCATACGTAATCAGAATCAAAAAAGGCTCCGGAGTATATCCTCCAAAGCCTTTTCTTGTTTTCATAAAACTGCAGTGCAACTGTCAGGCTATCAGTTCGGCCTGCCGCAGCATTTCTTATATTTCTTACCGGAACCGCAGGGACAGGGAGCGTTACGTCCTATCTTCTCCCCTTCCCGCTTCTCCGGTTTGGCTTCAGGGGCATCCTCACCGGCTGCACCTTTGTTCAACTGCACCTGCTCCATTTCCCTGCGCTCTCGCTCTCGCCTCTCTTCTTCCAGGCGTTCCACATCATCCTCATGCACCACTTTCACCCGCATGAGGGTGGAAACGGTCTGCTGCTTGACAGTTTCTACCATATTGAGAAAAAGGTTGTAGCCTTCCTTCTTATACTCATCCAGCGGATTTTTCTGCCCATAGCCGCGGAGACCAATCCCCTGCTTGAGGTGATCCATGGAGAGCAGGTGGTCCTTCCAGTGCGTATCAACCATCTGCAGGAGGATAACCCGTTCCATATGCCGCTGGACATCGCTTCCATTGTGGGCTTCCTGTTCACGGTAATGTTCTTTAACCAGGCCGTCGATCCTTTCCCGGAACCCTTCACGGTCCATACCGCTCCGGTCAGCATCCGTCCAATCAAGGTTAATCTGGAAAAGATCCATCATTCGCTCATCAAAACCCTGCCAGTCCCAGTCCTCTGAAGCCAGCCGGTCATTGGCAAATTCATCAACAACCAGATCAACAAGATCTGCGGTCATATCCTCGATCACTGGAACAAAATCTTCCCCGGAGAGGAGTTCGCGACGCTGACGGTAGATCACTTCACGCTGCTTATTCATGACATCGTCATATTCCAGCAGGTGTTTACGAATATCAAAGTTATGCCCTTCCACCTTGCGCTGGGCATTTTCAATGGCCTTGGAGATCATGTTGTGCTCAATGGGCTCATCCTCTTCCATTCCCAGCTTATCCATGATACCGGAGATCCGGCCTGAGCCGAAGATACGCAGCAGATCATCTTCAAGGGAGAGGAAAAAACGGGAAGAACCGGGATCGCCCTGACGACCGGAGCGACCACGCAGCTGATTATCGATACGCCGCGATTCATGACGTGAGGTGCCGAGGATATGCAGGCCGCCTGCTTCGCGGGATTCTGGACTCAGTTTGATATCAGTACCACGTCCAGCCATGTTGGTGGCAATGGTTACCTTGCCGAACTGCCCGGCATTGGCAACGATCTCTGCTTCACGTTCATGCTGCTTGGCATTGAGTACCTCATGCACGATCTTTTCCTTTTGCAGCATCTTGGAAATAAGCTCCGAGACATCGATGGAAATAGTACCCACCAGCACCGGCTGTCCCTTTTCGTGCAGTTCCTTGACTTCACCGACGATTGCCCGATACTTGGCCTTTGTATTTTTATAAATGACATCGGCAAAATCTTCACGCACCATGGGCATATTGGTGGGCATGATGACCACATCAAGATTATAGATCTTCTTGAACTCCGCTGCCTCGGTATCTGCCGTACCGGTCATTCCGGAAAGCTTGTCATACATACGGAAGTAGTTCTGGAAGGTAATCGAGGCAAGAGTCTGATTTTCTTTCTCAATTTTGACACCCTCCTTGGCTTCCAGGGCCTGGTGCAAGCCATCGGAGTAGCGACGCCCTTCCATGGTTCTGCCGGTAAACTCATCAACAATGACCACTTCGCCGTTTTTGACGATGTAATCCACATCCCGTTGAAAAAGGACATGGGCCTTCAGAGCCTGGTTCAGGTGGTGCAGTTGCTCAATGGCATCAGGCTCATAGAGGTTGTCCACGTTCAACATCTCTTCACCAAGGGTAATCCCCTCTTCGTTAAGAGCAACCTGCCTGGCCTTCTCATCCACCATGTAATGCTCTTCGGCCTTGAAAGCTGACATGATTTTATCCACACTGACATACATCTCGGTGGAGATCTCAGCCGGTCCGGAGATGATGAGCGGAGTTCGTGCCTCATCAATGAGAATGGAGTCAACTTCATCGACAATGGCGAAATTAAAGCCGCGTTGACAGAAATCACTCATCTCAAACTTCATGTTATCACGGAGATAATCAAAACCGAATTCGTTGTTGGTTCCGTATGTGACATCAGCAGCGTAGGCTTCACGGCGAAGCTGATCGTCCATATTATGAACGATCTTGCCAACGCTGATGCCAAGCGCATTATAGACCTGCCCCATCCAGTCCGCATCACGGGCAGCCAGGTAATCGTTGACCGTAACCACATGCACCCCTTTTCCGCCCAGGGCATTGAGATAGACCGGCAGAGTGGAGGTCAATGTCTTACCCTCACCGGTCTTCATCTCCGCTATCCTGCCCTGATGGAGGATAACACCGCCAATGAGCTGAACATCGTAATGACGTTCTCCAAGCACCCTCTTCCCGGCCTCCCGCATGGTGGCAAAGGCCTCGGGAAGAAGTTTATCCAGTTCTTCCCCCTTGGCCAGACGCTCACGGAACTCCACGGTCCTGGCGGCAAGCTGCGCATCATCAAGGGAGGCGACACTCCCTTCCAGCTCATTAATGCGATTGACCAGGGGCTGTATCTGTTTCAGTGTCCGATCATTTTTACTTCCAAAGACTTTTGTCAGTACGTTACCTATCATCTCAAGCATTCACCTTGTTTATAAAGAAGACAGTGGCCGCAATCACTCTTACGCTCCACTCACACGTTCAGGGATGATGTCGGAGACTGTACACTGCAAGGCCTCCTCATCACAATCTGGAAATTTATGGCAGTTCAGACAATCACTCCAGATCTTATGGGGGAGATCTCTCTTGTCTATGTCAACAAAGCCCTGTTTACGAAAAAACTCGGGCTGGTATGTCAGGGTAAAAACCTTTGATATCTCAAGATTTCTTGCCTCTTCAAGACAGCAATGCACCAGTTTTGCCCCGATTTGCCGGCCCTGAGCATCCTCCTTGACGGCCAGGGATCGAATTTCGGCAAGATCTTCCCAGGTAATATGCAGCGAGCAGACCCCGAGGATCTCATTCCTGTCGTCGACAAAGACCTTAAAATCGCGAAGCTGGTCATAGAGCGCGCTGAAGGATCTGGAGAGCAGCAGTTCTTTGGCAGCAAAGTAGTTGAGCAGGGAATGGATTTTCTTCACATCCCCCATCCTGGCATTTCGTATCATAGGAGGGAACCGGTACTACCGGAATAATCCTTTTATTAATGGGTATCTGAGTTGGCACGATCCTGACGGGAGGGGCTGACTATCAACAAATCGTACAGTAAGTCTTTTTGGAGAGAATGCCAGGATTTTCAACTTTTTATCTTTTTCTTTTCTGCCTCGATGCGGATAACATCCAGCACCTGTTTTCCTTCACCACTGTCGCGCACTACCGGTGAAAGCTGTTTTGCGCTCACTGGTGGAAAGAGGAGGGATTGTCCTGCCCATACCCCGAGAAGAAACATCCAGAGAAAAATACAGAAGCAGACCACGCCAATGCCGGCAATCCCACTCCTGGTCAATTGAAACTTGACCTTTTTGACTGCTTTTTTTCGTTTTCTCGGGGCCATTGGTCAGTTCGGCAAAGGCACTGATGAGAGCACCTGCCTGTTACATTTTTTCAGGAGCATTGAGGCCAAGCATCAACAATCCGTTTTTGAAGACCTGCTGCACGGCAACAACCAGACAGAGGCGAGCCTGAGTCACTGCCTGGGGTACGTTTTCAGGATCAATCACCTTGTGTTTGTTATAATAGCTATGCAGTTCTCCTGCAAGTTCCATAAGGAAAAAGATGGCTCGGTGGGGAGCAAGATCAAGGGCTGCAGATTCAACAGAGGCAGGAAAAGCGGCTATGCTCTTCAGCAACTGCAGCTCTTCTGCTTCAACAAGCAGTGAAAGATCTGCCTGTTCCAGCTTCTCGGTATCAATTCCCAGTTCCTCTGCCCGGCGAAGGATGGAACAGAGCCGGGCATGTCCGTACTGCACATAGTAGACCGGGTTGTCCTTCTCCTGCTTGGCGGCAAGATCAAGGTCAAAGTCCAGCTGACTGTCTGCCTTGCGCATCATCAGGTAAAAACGGGCCACATCAGTACCCACCTCATCAAGAAGTTCATCCACTGTAATAAAGGTGGCCTTCCTGGTGGACATCTTCACCAGCTGGCCGTGACGGGTCAAGGTGACAAACTGATGCAGAACCACGGTCACTTTACTGGAATCATAGCCCAGTGCCTCCAGTCCGGACATGACATCAGGAACCGTGGCAATATGGTCGGAACCAAAGATATCCACCAGCCAGTCAAAGTTGCGGCGAAGTTTTTCCCGGTGATAGGCAATATCGGGCAGACGATAGGTGGGCTCTCCGCTGGACTTGATGATCACCCGATCCTGCTCCTGACCAAACTCAGTTGCCTTAAACCAGACTGCACCGTCTTTTTCATAGACCAGCCCCTTTTTTCTGAGCTCGCTGACCACTGAATCGATATGCCCATCGTCATAGAGAGAATGTTCGTTGAAGTAGTTATCAAAGCGAACTCCCATCCGGGTAAGGGTTCCGGAAATATCCGCAAAAATCAGTTCCACCGCCTTTTCGGTAAACGGTTTCACATCTTCTTGATTGTTCAGGGAATCCCCTTTCTCGTCGAGAAGGGCCTGGGCAATGTCCTGGATATACTCTCCCTGATAACCGTCCTCCGGAAATGCAGAGGGCAGGCCCTGCAGTTCAAGATAGCGGGCACGGGTGGATTCACCGAGCACCCGCATCTGCCGTCCTGCGTCATTGAAGTAATATTCACGAAAGACCTCATGGCCGGTGATCTCCAGAAGCCTGGCAATGGCATCTCCAAGAATGGCCTGACGACCATGGCCAATGCTTAAGGGACCGGTTGGATTGGCACTGACAAATTCAACAAGGACCTTTTTTCCATTGCCAATGGTGGACCTGCCAAAGCTGTCTCCTGCCTCGAGTATGGGCCTCAGGACTTCCTGCCACACCGCAGGTTTCAAGAAGATGTTGACAAACCCGGGTCCTGCAATTTCCAGGCGCTCGATGATTTCATCCTCAGCAGAGAGGAATTCCACAAGAGTCCCTGCCAGCTCCCTGGGATTTTTCTTCTCTATACCGGCCATGACCATGGCCATGTTCGTAGAAAAATCTCCCTGCCCCTCACGTTTGGGGGCCTCCAGGGTATACTTTTCAGCAGCAGCATCCGACCATTTCCCTTCACTGACACCTCTGGTAAAACAGGTATCCACAATCCCTTTCAAACGTTCGCGAATCATTTACTGTACTTTCTCTCGTTATTATTTCCAAACAGACAAAGCACCTCGTAAGAGATGCTGTTCATCCATCCTGCGATCTCATCGCCACTGATAGAGTCATCACCCTGATGACCAAGGATTACCACCTCGTCACCTGACTGGACTCCCTCTATTTCGGAGACATCCACCATGCACAGGTTCATACAGATGCGTCCACGGATCACAGCCCGCTCTCCCCGGATCAGCACCTCTCCCCTGTTGGACAGGCTTCGGGAAAGGCCATCTTCATAGCCCACCGGCAAAACAGCAAGCCGTGTCTTCCGATCGGTGGTGTAGGTATGGCCGTAGCTTACTCCGGTACCGGCAGGCACGGTTTTTACCTGCAGCACCCTGCTCACAAAGGACATGGCCGGCTGCAGTTTTTCTCCTTTCTCCCGTTCTGCTCCAGCCTTACCGTCCGGATAATATCCATACAGAGAGATCCCTGCTCGTACCATATCACAACAGGTGTAGGGAAAATAGAGCACTCCCCCTGAATTTGCAATATGCTTCATCAGGGAAGGCCTATTTCCTGCCTGGGCAGCAACATCTTTAAAACGCTTAAACTGCTCAGCACTGTGCAGAGAGTCATGCACATCGGCCCGCGGAAAATGACTGAGGATACCTGCCAAAGCAATGCCTGGAAGCTGTTGCAGAGCGGCTACAAAGGATTCAACATCCTTGGGCAGAATGCCCAGGCGACTCATACCGCAGTCCACTTTCAGATGAACGGCTATCTCCTGCCCACGTCTCACACCCTCCCTGGAGAGTGCTGCACCGCTTTCCAGGTCATAAATGACCGGAATGAGGTCATGCTCAAAAAAGAGGCCGCTCTCTTCAGGCCTGAACCCGAGAAAGACAAAGATATTACCATCCACCCCTGAAGCACGCAGTCGGACTCCCTCTCCGATTTCAGCAACCCCGAAATCACTGCATCCGGCAGAGGCAAACACCTGAGCGGCCTCTAACATTCCGTGACCGTACGCATCGGCCTTGACCATGGCCAATAGCCTGACCCCGCTCCCGGCACGATGCTGCAGCAGACGGTAATTATGAGCAAGGGCCAAAGCACTCACACGGATCTGATTAAAGGAGGAGAGAGACATGGGAGAAGAGGTTATGGGCCGTTGCCATCGGTTGTAGTATCTGGAAAGTTGTCTGCTCCACGCCACCAGGACCGCCAGGCATGTCGGCTGGAAAAAAACAGACCCCAACCTATGGTCACATAAAACACCCCGAGGAATTCCTTTGGCAGGGATGAATTGCGCAACAGACATCCCATGGTCATCATCAGGAGAACCAGCAGCCAGGTCTTCACCGAATAGACGCCGCCGATACAGTTACCATCTTGAAAACGGATAATCCGTTCAACACCCTTTTTTGCTGATTTATCAAGAACCAGAAGGGACTTACCCGTCCCCAGAGCAAAGGCGGGAAGCAAAAGCCAGAGACTATCGACAGAGGAGAGCCAACCGGCACCACGCAGCATCAGCATCAGACCCACAGCAGTCCAGAGCGAGGCAGCCACCAGCAGATGCACAGTACGGGAAGCGCCAGGTTTGAGTCGTGATAGATTTCCGGCCATGAACAGAGTCTACTTTAAGGCTACCATTTAGTTAAAAAGGTTCATCAAAGAAACTATTCAAACAAGTAAGCGTTACAGGTGCCGAATCTTTGGGCGATCAGAATGGCCAGCAATACATTTTAGTAT